>DASYUC010000147.1:0-4190 GCA_036001645.1 Candidatus Limnocylindria bacterium | reverse complement strand
TCATCGCCTCGATCAGCACGATCATCGCTGTGTACGACTGCGCGGCGAACTGGTCCGGGTCGGCGGCGAACTTCTGCTTGTACGCCGCGATGAAGTCGGTGTTCGCCTTGTCGGTACTCGCTTTCGACCACGCCGTACCGACGACCATGAGCCCAGCGTTCGCGTTCGGCAGCAGCGCGGCCGAGTTGAGGCCGTTACCTCCGATGACGCGCTTGCCGGGCATCTGCTTGGCGACCTCGTCGAGGATCTTGCCGGCGGGTCCGGCGAGGGCGCTCGCGACGATCGCGTCAGGGTTCTCGGCCTTCGCCGCCGTCACGAACGGCGCGAAGTCGACGTCGCTCGCGCGGTAGGGGATCTCCTTGGCGACGGTGACGCCGTTCGCCTTGAAGGCTTCCTTGAAGATCGTGAGGTCGTCGAGCTCGAACTTGCCGTCGCCGTAGATGATCACGACCTTCTTGAGGCCGAGCTTCTGCGTCGCCGCCTTCACCGTCTCGGGGACGGCGCTCTGCTCGCCGAGCGACGCGCGGAAGATCCAGTCGCACGCGCCGTAGTCGCACTTGCCGACGATGCCGAGCCCGGTGTTCGAGATCGCGATCGTGGGGGTCCCGGCGGCCTGCGCGACCGGGTGCGCTCCGGCGGCCACGGCGGACAGCGTCGGGCCGAGGATCGCCGTCACCTTCTCCTGCTCGATGAACTTCTTGAACGCGGTGATGCCCTGGTCACGGACCGAGCCGTCGTCCTCGACGATCAGCTGCAGCTTCGCCCCGGCGATGCCGCCGGCGGCGTTGATCTGCTCGACCGCGAGAAGAGCACCGTTCGACTGTTGCGGGTTGTAGAAGTTGGCGGCACCCGACTTCGCGGTCGCGAGACCGATCTTGATGTCGGGCTTCGGCGCCGCGACCGTCGCCGTCGCGGGATTCCCACTCGGCGTTCCCGTACCGCCACCGCAGGTCGCGAGGAGCAGCACACCAGCCAGGCCGGCCGCAGCACGACGCATCATCCGAACACCTCCCGCAACTCGCGTCACCGAAGGACGCTAGGGAAAGGAGGATACGACTAGAGTGCTCGGCGCCCCTCCAGCGCTCGGCTGACCGTCACCTCGTCGGCGTATTCGAGATCGCCGCCCATCGGAAGACCGCGCGCCAGGCGCGTCACGCGCACACCGCTGCCGGCGAGCAGCTGAGCGACGTACATCGACGTCGCCTCGCCCTCGAGATTCGGGTTCGTGGCGAGGATGAGCTCCTCGATCCCGCCGCCGCGGACCCGCTGCACGAGCTGAGCGATCTTGAGGTCGTCGGGCCGCACCCCATTCACGGGCGAGATCGCGCCGTGGAGCACGTGATAGCGGCCCTTGTACTGACCCGTGCGTTCGATCGCGAGCACGTCGAGCGGCTCCTCGACCACGCATACCAGCCCGCCGTCGCGCTCATCGGACGAGCAGATCACGCACGGGTCGGCCTCCGCGATGTTGAAGCACACCGAGCAGTAGCGGAGATCCGTCTTCACCGACCGGATCGCCGCCGCGAGCGCTTCGGCGTCCGGCATGGACGCGCGAAGGACGTGGTAGGCGAGGCGCTGCGCCGTCTTCGGTCCGACACCAGGCAGCTTGGAGAGCTCGTCGATGAGACGCGCGAGCGGACGCGCGAGGGCGCTTGGCATCACATACCGGGGATCTTGAGACCGCCGGTCACGCCGCCGAGCCGCTGCGCGGCGAGCTCGCGCGACTTCTTCAGCGCATCGGTGAATGCCGCGAGCACGAGGTCCTGCAGGGTCTCGACGTCGTCCGGATCGACGGCATCCTTCTGGATCTTGACGGTCTTGATGTCCTGGGTCCCGGTGAGCACCACCACGACCGCGCCGCCGCCGGCGGTGCCCTCGACGGTCGCGGCCGCGAGGTCCTCCTGCGCCTTCGCCATGTTCGCTTGCATCTCGCGAGCCATCTTCTGAAGGTCGCCCATGTTCTTCATCATTCGATCTCCAAGATCCGTTCTGGTCGGCGGAACGTCTCGAGCGCCGCGCGAAGCATCGGATCTTCGGCTGGCGACGGCGCGTCCGAGGGCAGCGTCTGCACCACGCAGCGCACGCGTACCGTGAGGCTGAGCCGCTCCGACAGTCCCTGCTCCAGCTCGGTGCGATTGCGATCCTGCCAGTACGCGCGCGCGAAGTCGTTGTCGAACCCGATCACGATGGTGCTGCCCTCGACCGTCACGGGCTCGGCCTTCGCCAGCTGCGACGCCTTTCCGACGCTCTGCTCCTTCACGCGCGCGACCATTTCGGCCCAGGCCTTCTGCACGTCGGCGAGCGTGAGCGTGCTGCTCTGCGCACGGCGCGCGGCGAGGTCGATCACACCGGGGCGCTCGGGCGCGCGCGACTGCGCGCGCGTCGGCGCGCCGCGGTCGGCGGGCGTCGTGATCGGACGCGTCGCGGACGACGATTCACGCCGCTGCGGCGTCTGCGTCGCCGGCCCGGTCACGCCGGGCTGCGTGACGAGGTCGAGGATCGCGAGCTCCAGCGGCAGCGGCGTGCCTTCGCTCGTCTTGAGGTGCTGCTCGGTCTCGATGAGACGCTTCGCGATCGCCGCGAGCCGCGGCAAGGGGAATTTCGGCGCCTGCTCCGCGATCTTCGCGGCCACGCCCTCGCTCGCGGTCTCGGGTGGCTTCCCCTGCGCATTCGCGAGCACGAGCGCACGGGTGTGGTCGATCGCGCGCTTCACGAAGAGACGCAGGTCCCGGCCTTCGTCGACGAGCCGGCCCACGAGACGCACGCCCGCGGCACCGTCGTTCGCCGCGAGCGCATCGAAGAGCGCCGAGGTCTCTTCCCACTCGGAGACGCCGAGCAGCTCGTCGACGTCCGCGAGCTTCACACCGCCCTCGGAGAAGGCGGCGACCATGTCGAGGACGCTCTCCGCGTCGCGCAGCGAGCCCTGCGCGTGCCGCGCGATCGCCTCGAGGGCAGCGGGCTCCGCCTTCAAACCCTCCTGCTCGCAGATCTTCGCCAGCTGCGCCACGACACCCTTGTATGGGATGCGCCGGAGATCGAAGCGCTGCGTCCGCGACACGATCGTCGCGGGGATCTTTCCGGACTCGGTCGTCGCGAGGACGAAGATCACGTGCGGCGGTGGCTCTTCCAGTGTCTTCAGCAGCGCGTTGAAGGCCTCGCTCGTCAGCTGGTGCGCCTCATCGATCACGTAGACCTTGTATTGGCCCTGCGACGGAGCGAAGCGCACCTTGTCGCGCAGGTCGCGCATCTCATCGATACCGCGATTGGATGCGGCATCGATCTCGATGAGATCGAGGAAGGTGCCGTCACGGATCGCGACGCAGTTCTCGCAGCGATCGCAGGGCTCGCCATCCTTCGCTTTCGTGCAGTTCACGGCCTTCGCGATAAGCCGCGCGATGGTGGTCTTGCCGATCCCGCGCGATCCGGCCAGGAGGTATGCGTGCGCGACCTGCCCCGCACCGATCGCGTTCTTCAGTGTGCGAGTGACGTGCTCTTGCCCGACGATGGCGACGAAGGTCTGCGGCCGATAGCGGCGATAGAGGGCTGAACTTTCGGGCACCTCAGGAGGATACCGAGTTGACCTTTGTGTAGATACCGCGCTCCCGGCAGTCGATGGTCGACTAGGTCATAGGAAAGCCCGGGCTGGTTCTGCCTGAGCGCTGCCGCTCGAAGACGAAGCGGGGGCCGGCGGGGGGTGAATTGCCGTCCATCCTTCCACCGGCCTCTCTCGCTGTCGAGCTATCGCTGGTTAGTGGTTCTCGGCACAGAACACGCCGCAGTACGTCCCGTCCGCTTGCACCGTCCCGAATGCGCTCTCACTCGGATTGCCCGCGACGACGCCCTGACTCGGTACGCGGATCGTGTCGACGCGACTGCGCTCGTGGGCGTCGATCGATCCACCGGCACGCACACTGCTCGCGACCTGGGTCGCCATCCCGCAGCCAGAGCCGACCAAGATGACCGTGCCGAGAATCACACTGACTGCGGCCCTCAGCGGTTTCACGTTGACGCACCTCCAATCGATCTCGAGGCCGATGGGCAGATGAACGTGCAGCAGGCAAGCGCACGCGAGCCTGCGACGACCCAGCGTCGACTGTTCCCACGACCCTTCCTCGAGATCGACTGTCCGGAACATACGGCGACGGCTGCGATGTTCGCGCCAGGGGAATCCCTGGTTTTTTGGCACGGGA
>DASYUC010000146.1:0-6186 GCA_036001645.1 Candidatus Limnocylindria bacterium | reverse complement strand
CGCCTTGCGCTAGGCGGGACACCGCTCTGCAACGCACCCGAACGGGGGAGACAAAGAAGCGGCCCGCCGGTGTCGGCGGGCCGCTTGACGCAGGGGGACTACGTTGAGCTAGTCGTCGTCCTCGTTGTTGTGACTACGACCTTCGCTGTGGCCCTTGCCCTTGCCGCTGTTCTTGGTCGACTTGTTGTCGGGCTTGGCCTTCTCGGTCGTCGTCGTGGCCGTTGTTGACGCGGCGAGCTTCGCCTTCAGGTCCTCAACGACCTTGTCCATCTCCGCGATGGCGAGGTCTGCGATCGCCTTGGCGTCGGTGCCGCTGATGGCGACCGTCGTCGTGGCCGACGTCGTGCCGTTCGTGGTACCGGTCGTGGTACCCGTCGTCGAGCCGTCCTCGTCGTCCTCGACCTCGTCTACGTCCTCGTCGTCATTGCCCTTGCAGTCGGCCGACTTGAACGTCTCGTGGATCGCCTTCACGGCGATGCGACGAAGGTCCTTGAGCGCCTTGTCGGCGTCCTTGACGAGCTGCCTGTTCTCTTCGGTCTTCGGGGCGTCCTTGCTCAACGCGAGGACCGCCGCGTGATCGGTCTTGTAGGTCGCGTCGACCCGCTTCATCTCAACGTTGCGGTCGTGCGCCTCGTCCGAGCAACCCTTGCCCGTCGCGGTACCCGTCGGGTCCTCATCCGCGCTCGTGCGATTGAAGAGCGCGAGGATCTGCTGGGTCACCGTGTTGTTCGTCGTGGTGGACCCATCGGTCGTCGTCTGCGACCCGGTGGTCGTCGTGCTTGGCTGCGTGAGCGTGACGGTGGTCATTCCGTTCTCGACTGTCGCGGTCACCAGCGCCCCGCTCGCCCCCAGGACGAGCACGGTCGCGACGGCGCCGCCTTTAGCGTGCAAAAGAAGAGACAAGAGCTTTTCGAGCATGGGGAGCCACCTCCTCTGTGCATTCGAACGAGGCGGGTGCGCTCGTCGTTAGGTCGCCCGGGCGTACAGTTCGGGCTCTGGCGTGAGGAAGTGGCGCATTTCGGCCAAGCGGGCCGTCGTCGCGACGTTCGTACTAGGACTTCTGGCGTACGGCGGCGTGTCCTATCGCGTCGCCGATGGACTCACGAAGCCGACGCGACAACCACTCGATCCGCCGGCCGCGAGCGTCGCGGCCACATATGAGGACGTCTCTTTCCGCAGCACGGACGGCCTGCTGCTCAAAGGCTGGTGGTTTCCCGTGCCGTCGGCCGACCGTGCGGTCGTGATCGTGCACGGCCGCGGCGCGAACCGGATCAAGTCGTCGTTCGATCCGCAGAAGATCGCGCAGTTCCTCATCGCGAGTCGGTATTCAGTCCTCCTATTCGATCTCCGCGCGCATGGTGAGAGCGAGGGGCTTCGCTACTCGCTTGGCGAATACGAGCCGCGTGACATCGTCGCGGCGGTCGACTTCACGCAGCGCAAGGCGGGCATCGACCGCAAGCGTGTCGCGATCATCGGCGAGTCGATGGGCGGCGGCAGCGCGATCATGACCGTGAAGGCCGATCCAACGGTCGGCCCGGTCATCACCGACTCCGCGTTCGCCGACGGCACCACCGTCGTGAGCGAGGTCGCGCCCAACTACACGGGTCTCCCGGGCTGGTTCACGCCCGGCATCGTGGTCATGGCGCGTGTCTTCTTCGATCTCGATCTCTCGGTCATCAAACCCGCCGAGGTCGTCCGCGATCACCCCGAGCGCGCCTGGCTCTTCATCCAATGCGAGAACGACACGACCGTGTTCCGGCATCACGGCGTCGAGCTCAAGGCCGCGAGCGCGAATCCGGGGACCGAGCTCTGGCTCGTGGCCGGCTGCGAGCACGTGAAGGCCTTCGACACGAACGCGGCCGAGTGGGAGCGGCGCGTCCTCGCGTTCCTCGGACGGGAGATCCGCTGATCGCATTCGACGGCGACGCGCGCGGACGTTAGCCTTTTCTTACTTGATCCGCCGTCTTTTTCGGCACCGGAATGCATCGGTGCTTCCCATCCTCGTCCTGTTCATCGCCACCGTCCTCGGCGGCTGGGTGAACACGGTCGACCTGCGCGGCCGCGTGGTCGACGACTACACCGACCAGGGGATCATCAACGCCTCGCTCACGCACGGGCAGCGCGTGGTCGGGACGGACGTGAACGGAAGCTTCGAGTTCCCGAACCTGCCGCGTCAATCGAAGATGCGTGTCGACGCGAACGCGTACCTGCGGACCAGCGTGCCGACCACGCTGGAAGAGATCCGCATGACGCCCACGTCGTGGTCCGCGCTCATCATCGAAGCCGGCAAGCCGGACAAGCCCATCGCGAAGGCCGACATCCGGCTGGGCACGACCGTCCTCGCGACCTCGAACGAAGCCGTCAACACGATCGTCTCGCCGCACCCCGGGAAGAACGTCAAGGTGCTGGTGTGCGCGGAGGGGTATGAGTCGAAGGAGGTCGAGGTGAAGGGCGTCCTGCAGACGGTCGAGCTCACACCGGGCGGGACCGGATGTCCACCGCTTCCCTCGCCGTCGCCTTCACCGAGCCCGTCGCCGAGCGGATCGCCCGCCGCATCGCCGTCGGCGTCTCCTACGCCCAGCCCGACTCCCTAGCCCCACCCGGCTAGTCGCGTCGCGCCCCGCGCGCGAGCGCCATGACGGCGCTGGCCGCCAGCTGATCTGGGTTGTCCCGTTAGCCGAGCAACAATCCGAGCAGCACGCCGAAGGCGAATACGCCTGCCCACAGCGCGGCAATGAAGCCGAGCGCCACTAACACGACCCGCAGTGGAGGAGTCTCGCGAGCCCGCCCATCGCGACGGGGGCTATGAGCAGCCACGTCATGACGACGGTGAACGCGACAACCGCGTTGTTACTCCATCGCTGCTCCCGACGCTCGACGACCTGACCCCATTGATGTTGTGTGCGCATGTGATCATCGAAGTCCACGTCGTCCGTCGCGGCATAGCCGCAGAGCCCGCAGCTCTTGGCCACGTCGCGGCCCATTGTGAAAGCCTCCCCCGGTCCTCGTATCGTGTGCTTGGGATGAGAGGCTTCCTGTGCGCGCTGACCATGTGCGGCAGCGCAGCATTCCTGGTCGCGTCCGCTCCGGTCGCGCACGCAGCTGGATCCGCGGCGGCATGCACCTCGAGCGTGGGGCCGGGCATTCCGCCGCCTGCGCAGCTGCCCTCGGGCATTCCCGGATTCCACGCGGCCTGGTACGGCCAGTCCGGATATCCGACGCTCTGCCCCGGCGAGCGATCCACGGCGGTCGTTGCCTACTACAACTCCGGCTCGTTCGGCTGGGTGCGCGGCCGCATGGGCGAGATGGCGTTCCTCGGCACGTCCGACCCGATCCCCGGCCAGGACCGCGCCTCGTCGCTCGGGGGGGACGGGCAGCTCGGGTCGCCTTCCACCGGATGGCCGCGATACAACCGCGTCGCGGCGCAGCCCGCCGACTACGTCGGACCTGGGCAGGTCGCGTGGTTCCAGTTCACGATCCAGGCGCCGACCACGCCCGGGACGTACCGCCTGTACATCCGACCGCTCATCGAAGGCGCCACCTGGATGGAGGACTACGGCGTCTTCTGGCAGGTGACCGTGAAAGAGGCTGATGCCGTTGGAACGATCGCGGTCACGCCCACCACCGCCGGAACGGCCGAGATCGGCGCTGTCCGCACGTACACCGCGACGATGAGCGGCGCACCCGGCTGCGTCGACCTCGCGTTCATCGACGATGCGTCGTACCCGGCCACTGCCGAGGGCGGCCTCGCCGACGCCGACGCCAACGGCAGGGCGGATCTGTCGACCGCAGGGATGTTCACGATCGTGAACGGAGCGAGCAACGGCGCGAGCTATGTGGACTGCGTGGCGCTGCTCGCGGATCAGACAGTCACGTTCGCCGTCGGCTCCGCTACACCGAATGCGACCGTGCGCCCCGTGGTCTTCCGGGACGGGAACGACAACAACGCCGTGGATGTCAACGCCGTCTTCACGCCCAGCGAGCCGTGGGGTCTCGGCGGCCCGGTGCGCTTCATCCCGCCCGAAGCGACTACTGGCGCGCACACCGTCAGCGTGTTGGCGGTGAGCACCGCCGAGGACTACTTCACCGACGCGGGGGCGACGGCCACCTACCGCTACGACAGCAACGACACCTTCCAGCGCTCGGGCGCCGCGATGGGGCTCGCGCAGTTCGAGCAGCTCCTCTCGAGCGGCGACACGGTCGCCGTCAGCTACCAGGAGGATGCGGCCGAAGCGTCGACCTTCAACATCACGAACGACCGTGGGCGCGAAGCGCCCGCCGTGGACGCCAGTGTCGACAGCTGGGACGGCGGAGCGACGCAGAACGACGTGGGGCTCCGGATCACCGAGCCTCCGACGAACGTCGACAGCATCGCGTACAGCATCCAGCGCGCCTCGACTGGAGCCGGCACCGGTTGCGACGCGGCCTCCGGTGGCTACGCGGAGCTCACGCTCACCTCGATCGCCAGCGGCAGCAATTCGACGCTCTATGTCGACCGCAATCTCGCCGTCGGTGCGTACTGCTATCGCGTCGGCGCGACGGATCCGGTGACGGGAGCTGTCGCCTTCGGGTATAGCCAGCGCGTGATCGTCAATAATCCGCCGACGCCGGTGGCCCCGCCGCGGTCGATGGACGCGCGCGTGACGACGAGCGCGGGCGCCCCCGCGCTGCTCGACACAGGTGACGTCATCAAGATCGCATTCAGCAAGACGATGCAAACGCCGGTCGGCCGGCAGATGCGCGTGCAGGACGTCGACGGCACGATCGCCGACATCCGTTGCCTGCAGGCGGAACAAGCGTGCACGCTGAACGCGGGACCCGAGACCATCGGTGACGTCGTGTATCCGGCCAACACCGTCATAACGATCGCGATGCGCACCGAGCCGCTCGGCGTCGCCGCGGGCGGGACTGCCGGGCTTCAGCTCAACGTGACCGTGACGAGCGGCACCTTCGCCGATATCGCCGGTAACACGTGGGACATCCCGGGCTCGGACGATACGGTGCTCGGCGCGCCGGACTGATCGCGACCTCGCGCGAACGCACTGCCCAGATGCTCAAGGAGACCTGGGGATCAAAACGAACGCGGCGACGACACTGAGCGGTGGCCTATCGCGTCGACTTCACCATTGACGCCGAGGTAGATCTAAGAGGCGTCAAGTCCACGCATGCGCAAGGTCGAGCCAGAGGCCGACGTCCACCCGTGGCTTGATGTTTGGTCCGGCGAAGAGGACTGGCAGTGGAGCTTGGAGCGCGAGCGAACCGCGACGTCGTTGTTGCGAACAGAGTTAGGTCACTTCGGCGAACTTCATCACCGCATCGGCGAGCTCCATGGGACGATCGAGCGCGACGTTGTGTCCGGCGTCGAGCTCGATGAGCCGACCGTCCGCCAGCGTCGTGACCATGCGCTCCGCGGCGTCGGCTGCGAGCACGTTCGATCGCGTTCCGCGCACGAGCAGCACTGGACAGTGGATCGCGCGCAGCGCGTCCCAGAGGTCATCGCGCCGCGCGCCAGCCATGATCGACGCGAGCGCCTCATAGCTCGAGCGCCACACGAGACTGCCCTGCTCGTCGCGGAACAGCCAGCGCATCCGGTTCGCGTAGACCTCGTCGCGATAGCCGGGCGAGGTGCGTCGCAGGTACGCGAGCGCCTCATCCGAATTCGGGAAGCGCTCCGGACGCCCTAGCGAGAGCCGGCGCGCACGCGCGGCGCCTTCGGCCATCGGCTCGGGTCCCGCATCGACCACCACGAGACGACTGACGCGCTCCGGGTGCACCGCGGCGAGCCGGATCGCGTGTGTGCCGCCCATCGAGTGCCCGATGACGACCGCGCGCTCGATCGCGAGCGCGTCGAGCACGGCGACGGCGTCGGCGAGGAAGTCCTCGGGCGCGTAGCGACCGGCGCGCCGCCCACTGTCGCCGTGACCCCGCGCGTCCGGCGCGATGAGCCGCAGCCGTCCCGCGACGGCGTCGGCGAAGAAGTCCCAGTAGCGTCCGTAGTTGCCGATCCCGTGGAGCAGCAGCGTGGCCGGCGGATCGCCCGGCCACTCCCATGCGCGAAGCGCGACAGTGCCACGACTGAACGCATGCGCCGTTGGCCGCTGCGTCATGGGTCGCGGAGCATACTCGCGCCGTGATCGCGCGACACGTGCTGCTGCTGCTCTCATTCGTGCTCGCCGGCCTCTGGCT
>DASYUC010000145.1:0-66780 GCA_036001645.1 Candidatus Limnocylindria bacterium | reverse complement strand
CGTTGCGTACGCGACGCTCAGCGCGGTCCCCGTCACGACGCAGCTCGCCCAGGAGATGCTGCAGAACATCCTCTACAACCCGCGCCAGAAGACGCTTTCGCCCGACCGCATCGTCGAGACCGTCGCGCGCTACTACGGCGTGCCGTCCGACCAGCTCCGGGGTAAGGCGCGCGACAAGCAGGTCGTGCTCCCGCGTCAGATCGCGATGTACCTCATGCGCGAGGAGACGGAGGCGCCGCTGATGCGCATCGGTGAGGCGCTGGGCGGGCGCGACCACTCGACCGTCCTGCATGGCTGCGAGAAGATCGAGCGGGAGATGGCGGAGAACGATGATTTCCGGCGGGACGTCGGCGCCCTTCGGGAGCTCTTGTACTCCGATTGAGGCCTCGGCCTCAAAACCTCCCGAATTTCCGCCGGTTTCGGGCAGGTGTCCGGGTGTGGATAAGCCCACTCAATGTGTGGATAAGCGCACCCATTTGTGGACATGTCCAAAAAAGCCCTGTTTGGTGAACATACGACCGTTGATCATTGCGACATCGGTGCCGGGTGGCCCGGTTTTCAGTCCACCGGCCGTCCCTGGTCGGTCCACAGCAAAAGCTGGGCGCACGCACACGCGCCGGAGTCACACCCCCCTGGGCGCGGCGCGGCAACAGCATCTCGGAACGCTCATAGTCCACACCACTACTGCTGGTACCAGCGTCTTAATAGATTCTTTGGGGAACGGTACGGGAGGGACCTCGTGAAGGTCACTTGTCTACAAGAGAACCTCGCGCGCGGGCTTCAGATCGCCGGACGGGCCGTCTCGACGCGAGGCAGTCTTCCGATCCTCGGCAACGTCCTGCTGCGGACCGAGGGTGGACGTCTGAAGCTCACCGCGACGAATCTCGAGGTGGGAATCAACTGCTGGGTGCCGGCAAAGGTCGATGATGAGGGCGCGATCACCGTACCGGCAAAGCTCTTCACCGACTTCGTCAACTCGCTACCCGCTGGGCCCACCGAGCTATCGCTGAACGTTCGCACGAAGACCGTGCACCTGCGCCGCGATCCGTACGAGGCGAACTTCAAGGGCATGGATGCGGAGGAATTTCCGATCATCCCGGTGGCGCCGGAAAAGCCGACGACGCGCGTGAGCAAATCGACACTCCGGCGCATGATCGGTGAGGTCGCGTTCGTTGCCACCACCGACGACAGCCGGCCCGTTCTGACCGGCGTGCTCACCACGCTCGAGGGCGACAAGATCACGATGGCCGCGGCCGACCCCTACCGTCTGTCTGTCCGCAACGCGAAGCTCATGGACAAGGTCGAAGGGAAGCTCGAGGTCATCATTCCCGCGCGCAGCCTGCTGGAAGTGCAACGCATCATCGATGACAGCGACGACCCGGTCGATATCTTCGTGACGCCGAATGGCAGCCAGGTGATCTTCCACACCCCGGAGGCCGACCTCGTCTCACGTGTCATCGAGGGGCAGTTCCCGAATTATCGCCAGGTCATCCCACAGGGGAAGGCGGCGACGAAGATCGTCGTGCAGCGAGAAGAGCTCCTTCAGGCGACGCGGCTCGCGTCGCTGTTCGCGCGAGACTCGGCGAACATGCTGCGCTTCCAGGTGAATCCCTCCGACCATCCCCCGCTGATCATCAGCGCGAACGCGGCCGAGGTCGGCGACCAGACGGCGAAGGTGGACGCGACAGTAGAGGGGCAGAACACGACCATCGCCTTCAACTCGCGGTTCATCGCCGATGCGCTCGGCAGCCTGACGGCACCCGAGGTCGCGCTGGAGCTGGGTGGTCCGCTCGCGCCCGGCGTCATCAGGATCGTCGGCGACTCGGATTACCTTCATGTGGTGATGCCGCTCCGCATCCCGGCCTAGCACGTGCGCGTGTCCGCGCTGGAACTCGAGGATTTTCGCAGTTACGCGCAGGTCGAGCTGCCGCTCGCGCGCGGCGCGACCGCTTTCATCGGACCGAACGGCGCGGGCAAGACCAATCTCCTCGAGGCCGTCCATCTCATCGCGCGCGGCGATTCGCCGCGCGCTCGCGACGACACCGAGATGGTCCGCTGGGGGGCGACGACCGCACGCGTGCGCACCGAGGTCGATCGCGCCGAGGGTCACCGCCGCATCGAGACGCTGCTGTTCGCGCCCCCTGAAGGCGAGCGCCGCCGGCCGCGCCGCTACATGCTGGACGGGGCGGGGAAGCGCCCGGAAGACACCGTCGGCGAGCTCGTCGTCGTCGCGTTCTTTCCGGAGGACGTCGAGCTGCTCGGAGCCGCGCCGAGCGCGCGTCGCCGCTTCCTCGACGCGATGCTGGGTCAGATCGACCGCGCGCATCGGCGCGAGATGCGCGAGCTCCAGCGCGTTCTCGAGCAGCGCAACGCGCTCCTGCGCGTCGCGCGGGACGAGCTCGAGCTGCCCGAGGAGGAGATGGCGTTCTGGGACCGAGAGCTCGTTCGTCTCTCAGCTGCGATCTCGTTCCGGCGCTCGGGGCTCGTGGCCGAGCTGTCCGCGCCGTTCGTCAGCGCGACCGAGCTCTTCACCGGCGCCGAGGGCCTGGTGCTCGCGTACGCCGGACAGGTGGCGGGAACGTCGGTCGAGGAGCGCGCAAGCGCTTATCAGGTCGTGCTGCGCGAGAAGCGCGACCGCGAGCGCTGGCAGGGCTCGTCGCTCGTCGGTCCGCAGCGCGACGACCTGGTCGTGACGGCCGCCGGCCGGATGTTGCCGGCGTTCGCGTCGCGCGGTGAGCACCGCAGCGCCGTGCTCTCCCTCAAGATCGCGGAGGCGGCGTGGCTCGCGTCACGCGTCGGGGAGCAGCCGGTCTTCCTGCTTGACGACGTGCTGTCGGAGCTCGATCCCGCGCGGCGTGAGGCGCTGGCGCGCGCCATCCCCGAGGATGCGCAAACGCTGCTGACGGCGGCGATCGCCACGGCGCTGCCGGACGTGCTCCGCGAGCGCGCGACAGTGGTGCCGGTGCGCCGCGGCGAGGTCGGATGAGGCCGATCGCGCGCGCGGTCCAGCGCGCGCTGCGGACGCTGGGGATCGACCAGGGCGTCGCGCGCGCGGACGCGGTGCGCGAGTGGCATGCGGCCGCGACGCTGGTCCTCGGCGCGGATGCGGTGACGACGCGCGCGGTCCGCACCGACGGCGACACCCTCGTCGTGCTGGTGCCGACCGCTCAGTGGGCTGGAGAGATCCGCCTGCGCGAACGTGACCTCCTGAACGCCCTCGCGGACCGGGCGCCCGCGAGCCGCATCGCACGTCTGCGCTGCGTTCCCGCGCCGTGAATCTCTGGGTCTGGGACACTCGCGGACGATGCCGCAGCTGAGCTTCGTCACGACGGTCGGTAGCACGGCGGACGTGCGAGCAAGCCGCGCCGACGTGATCCTCGTGAGCGAGCCGGATACCGGCGCGACCCTTCGCACGAAGGGACGGCTCTATCTATTGATCGAGGCCTCGCCGCAGGACCCCGCCGAGAAGATCGCGAAGGAGATCGCCGAGCTCGCCCGCCAGGAGTACTACTACGACCTTTCCGCGGGGATCGAAGTCTCGCTGCGGCGCGCGCTGCGACAGGCGAACCGGCGCGCGGCCCAGCGGCTGCGCGAGCATCGCGGGTCCATCACGCTGCAGTGCGCGTGCGCCGTCGTCGTGAACAACGAGCTCTACACATCGCGGGTCGGCGGCGCGCAGGTCTTTCTCGTCCGCCGTGCCCGGCTCTTCCTTCCGGGTGACGAGCCCGGCGAGCTTGCCGACTTCGTCCATCGGACGACGACACGTGAGGCCGCATCACTGGGTGCGGACGCCGACGTGCTGCCGAAGGTGTGGCGGCAGTCGATCGAAGCGGGCGACACGGTCATCCTCGCGAGCGCCGCGCTCGTCGACGGACTCGGGGCGGAGACGCTGAAGAACGCGGCGGTGACGCTGCACCCCAGGTCGGCCGCCGCGCACATCCACAATCGCGCGATCGCCGACGGCGTCACCGGCAGCGACGCGGTCATCTTCATCGAGGTGTCGCAGTCCACGGGCGCGCCGGTGCGTGTCGCGCCGGAGCCACCGCCGATCGTGCGGCCCTCCGAGATCGCGATGGCCGACAGCATCCGGTCGCGCCTCGACGGTCTTACACGTGTCCGCGACAGCGTGATGCGACTCGTGCGTGGGGCGACGACGCCCGTCGCGTCGGCCGCGACGAAGAGCGTCGCGGTCGGCCTCGAGCTCATGCCGCGGCGGGGCGGCGCGCCGCTGCCGCGACACCCCGATACCGCGCGGTCCCGCTCGCGCCGTCAGCGCCGGGCGATGACGACGCTCGCGGTGTTGCTCCTCGTCGCGGCCACCGGCGTCGGTGCGCTCGCCTATCGCGACTACGAGTCGACCCGCGCCGGCCGGGAGTACAAGCTCGCCGTCGTGAACGCGGAGGACTTCATCGCGTCGGCGCACCGTCTGGCCGACCGCAAGCCGCCCGACCCCGATGGGGCGCGCGACAGGCTCGCGAGCGCGACCGAAAAGATCGACGAGGCCACACGCTCGCCCTTCGCCGACAAAGAGCACCTCTCCGCACTCCGCGCGGACATCAGTGCCCTCGCCGACCGCCTGGACGGCGTCATCCTCGACCTCGCGCGCTTCGGGACGGGGACAAAGCTCGCGCAGCTGGTGGGGAACGTGAACGGCCTATATGTCACGGACCCGGGCGCGGGGAAGCTCTGGCGCGTGTTCGGCGATCCGATCCAGCAGGGGCCGGTGCTCGAGCGCGGCGTGCGCGGCGTGGGGTCGCCGGTGCAGATCGCGATCCAGGACTTCGTGGTCTATTCGCTCGACGACGCAGGCAAGCTATGGCTGGCCGAGGGCAACGAGGTCGTTGACGTCACGCCGGACGACCGCGACAAGTGGAAGACGCCCGCGGCGCTCGCGGTCTTCACGGGCAACCTCTACGTCCTCGACAGCGAGACCGGACAGCTGTGGAAGCACGAGTCGAGCGACGGCGCCCACTTCGGCCCGGCGACCCCGTACCTCTCCACGCCGCTCGCGCCCAACACCGCGCGGGCGCTCGCCGTCGACGGGGACGTCTGGATCGTGACCTCGGCCGGTGACGTCCAGCGCTTCCGCCGCAATGTGCTCGTGGCGACGGCCGCGCGGATCGACTTCGTGCCTCGCTGGGAGGGGACCGCCCCGCGCGCGAACGCGATCCAGGCCATCGACGCGCAGCGCTCGATCTACGTGCTCGACTCCGGCGGCAGGATCATCGTCCAGCTCACACGCGAGGGCCGCGAGCTCGCGCGGTTCGCGCTCCCGCCGGGCCTGGCGCCGGCCGCGAGCTTCTACGTGTCGGAGTCGCTGCAGGTCGCTTACACCATTCACGGAACGAAGATCGTGGCGACGAGCATCGTGCGTTGATCCCGCTGCGGGATGCGAATCCCGTACGCAGCGTGCCGATCGTCAATCGCCTCCTGCTGGCGGTGAACCTGGTGGCCTGGCTCTACGTCGTGTATCTGACGCGCCAGCCCGGAGCGCTCGAGGCGTTCTTCGACCGGTACTCGTTCGACTGGCTGGAGTTCACGCGGCGCATCGCGTCGGGGGATCTGGGGTTCGACACGTTCGTGCCGCTCGTGTCCCACATGTTCCTGCACGGCGGTTGGCTGCACGTGCTCGGCAACATGCTCTATCTCTGGATCTTCGGAGACAACGTCGAGGACCGTCTCGGTAGCGCGCAGTACCTGGTCTTCTATCTGCTCTGCGGCATCGTCGCCGCGATCGGGCAGGGACTCATCTCGCCCTCACCCATGGTCGGCGCGTCCGGCGCGATCGCGGGCGTGCTCGCCGCCTATCTCGTCATGTTCCCGACGGCACGCGTCTCGACGCTGGTCTTCCTCGGGCTGTTCATCACCATCGTCGAGGTCCCCGCGCTCATCGTCATCGGAATGTTCATCGTGCTCCAGATCCTCGAGGGCGTCGCCGAGCTGCGCATCTCCGGCCACGCGGCGTCACAGAACATCGCGTACTTCGCGCACCTCGCGGGCTTCGCGGCCGGACTGCTGCTCCTGGTGTTCTTCCGGCGGGCCGATGCGACGCGGCGGGCGCGCTTCGGATGACGCAGACACAGGCGACCGCGGCGCCAGTGGCGTTAGCCTAGGGCGATGCTCGTCCCATGCACGGTCGAGTCGGTGCGGGTGCACGTCCTCACCGGTCAGCACGTTGTCCTGCTCCAGGCCAAGGAGACCAATCGTCTCCTCCCGATCTGGATCGGCCCCGACCAGGCCCACAGCATCGCCACGCGGATCGCCGGCATCGCGAGCGAGCGTCCGCTCACCCACGATCTGATGATGGATGTGCTCACGAAGCTCGGTGTCGAGATCACGCGCATCGTCGTGAAGGATCTCGTCGCCGACGACAACGGAGGCGGCGTCTTCCACGGAAGCCTGTTCCTGCAGCTCGGCGAGCGCGAGGTCGAGATCGACTGCCGTCCCTCTGACGCGATCGCGCTGGCCGTGCGCTGCGAAGCGCGCATCCTCGTGTCCGACACGGTGCTCGACCGCTCGGCGATCTCCGCGGAGAGCGAGGACGACGAGAACATCTCGGTGTTCAAGGAGTTCATCCAGTCGCTTCCCGACGACCCGCCGGGGCAGGGGTCGAGCTAGAGGGGGAGACCCCAGAGCCGCAGACGCAGTCGCAGCAGGTCGCCCGTCGCGCGGAGGATCACCTTCGGTTGCTGACCCTTCGCCTTGCCTGCGGTCCGCGGGTGGTGCGGCACGCCGACCTCGCGCGTCCGAACGCCGGCGCGCCGTAGCGTGATCAGCATCTCGGCCGAGAAGAAGGCGCCGTTCGAACGGACCCGATCGAGCGGAACGCGTTCGAAGACCTCTCGGCGGAAGAGCTTGAAGGCGCAGTCGACGTCACGGAAGCCGCCGAAGAACAGCACGCGGATGACGTTGTTGTAGACCCACGCCACGAAGCGTGCCCGCGGCGGATCCTGTCGCTTGAGGCGATAGCCCATCACCGCGTCGACACCGTCGAGCGCCGCGATGAGCCGGCCCAGGTCCGCGATCTCGAACTGGCGGTCGCCGTCGGTGAAGAAGATGAACTCCTTCCTCGCGGAGACGAGGCCCGAGCGCACCGCGCCGCCGTAGCCACGCCGCGCCCCGTGGTGGACGACGCGGACGCGCGGATCCGCTCTCGCAAGGTCGTCGGCGATCTTCCCGGTGCGGTCGGTGCTGCCGTCGTCGATGACGGTGACCTCGATGTCGTCCGCGAAGCGCGGCAGCACGCTCAGCGCGTCGCGTACGAGGGCCTCCACGTGATCTTCCTCGTTGAGCGCCGGAAAGAAGAACGAGAGGCTTCCGAGTCGTGCGGACAACGCAGCGCAAGGTTAGCGTGTTGCGTCGGGATGACCTGGAGCGACCGCAGGATCGCGATCGCGCTCGCGGCCGCAGGTGCCGTGGCGTACGTCGTCGCCGGGCTCGGCCTCCGCACCGACTACGACTACTACGGACGGCTCGCGCAGGCGCTCCTGGAAGGCCACTGGTGGGTCAGCGAAGCGCCGCCGTGGCTGAACGAGCTCGTGCCGTGCGGAGCGGAGCGCTGGTGCGTGGTCTACCCGCCGCTGCCGGCGATCCTCGCGATGCCCCTGGCGGTCGTGCTGCCCACCGCGCTCTCGCAGGTCATCGCCTCGCGGATCGCGGGCGGCGCCTCCGCGGGGATCCTGTTCCTCGCGCTGCGAGCCTTCGGCGCGCCGCGCCTCGTCGCGATCGCCGGAGCGCTCCTCTCGACGTTCGGGACCACGCTGTTCTTCTCGAGCGTCGACGGACGCGCCTGGTACGCGGCGCACGCCGTCGCGATGCCGTTCCTATCGGCCTCCTTCCTGTTCGCGGCCCGCGGCGAGCGGGCCTGGCTCGTCGGCGCCTGCATCGGGCTCGCGGCGCTGGCTCGTCTGCCGGTCGCCGCGGCCGCGCCGGCGCTCGCGCTGCTTCTCGCGCGTCGCGCGGACACGCCGTATCCGCGAGCGCTCGCCGGGGTCGTGCTCGGGGGTGTTCCGTTCGCGCTCATGTACGTCGGCTGGAACGTGCTGCGGTGGGACTCGGTCTTCGACGCGGGATACGTTCAGCTCACGCAGGGCGACGTCTTCTTCACGCGCGGATTGTTCTCGCCGTTCTACCTGCCGCGCCACTTCTACGCGATCTTCCTCGAGCCGCCCGACCTGGTCGAGGGAACGCCGTTCTTCCTGCGACCACGCGGCATCGGCACGGCCCTGTTCCTGACGACGCCCGCGTTCCTCTGGCTCTTCGCAGGCCTCCGCGGCCTGCGGCGTGACATCGGCACGGTGGCCGTGGCGCTCGCCGCGCTGCTCGCGCTCCTACCGGACATCCTTCACGGGACCGTCGGCTTTCAGCAGTTCGGCTATCGGTTCTCGATCGACGCGCAGCCGTTCCTCATCGCGCTCGCGCTCGTGGGCGACGCCCGCCACGGCAGCGTGTGGCGCCCGCGACCGTCGTGGCTCTTCGTCGCGGTCGTCGTGGTGTCCGTCGCGATCAACCTGTACGCGATGGTCGCGATCACGCGGTTCGACTACTGGCAGTGACCAGCCGCCGGGGGGCTCTGCCCCCCGAGGACCCCCCGCGGTCCTCCGACGAACGAGCGGACCGCCGCGCGCATCTCGCGATCGCCGGACTGATCGCGTTCGGCGTCGTGCTGCGCCTGCTGACGCTGCGCTCGCCGGGCTTCGTCACCGACGTCGGCACCTTTCAGGCCTGGGCCGAGCACCTGGTCCAGGTCGGCCCGGGCGCCTTCTACTCGCCCGAGTACTTCAGCGACTACCCGCCGGCGTATCTCTACGTGCTCTGGTTCCTCGGCGCGATGTTCGATGGCGAGTTCCTCCGCCTCGCGGTGAAGGCAGCGAGCATCCCGGCCGATGTCGCGATCGCGACGGGGGCGGCCATGCTCGCCTGGCGCCACGCGGGACGCGGCAGCGCGATCCTGGCCGCGGGCCTGTGGTCTCTGTCACCGGGTGCGATCTTCGCCGGTCCGTACTGGGGGCAGATCGACGCCGTCGGATCCCTTCCGCTCTTCGCGGCGCTCGTCGCGGCTGGCCGCGGCCGCTGGGCGACCGCCGGTGCGCTCGCGGCCATCGCCGCGATGATCAAGCCGCAGTTCGGCATCGGGATCGTCGTGATCGGCGCCGCGGTCCTCATCGAGCTGATCCGCGAGCGACGCTGGGAACCGCTGGTCCGCGTTGGCGCCGCGTCCGCCGCGACCGCGCTGGTGCTGGGCGCGCCATTCCGGGCCGGCCCCGTGGAGCTGTTCGACCTCGTGCGGAAGGCGGCCGAGACCTATCAGTACACGTCGCTGTTCGCGTTCAATGTGTGGTCGATCGTCGGCGACTTCTGGAAGCCGGACGACGCCTATTTCGGTTTCGGCGTCGTCCTGCTCGTCGCGGGCCTGCTCGCCGCGTGCGTGCCGCTGTGGCAGCGTCGCGACACCGCGACGCTCCTCGCGGCGGGCACGATCGCCGCCTGCGCGTTCTACTTCCTCCCCACTCGCGCCCACGAGCGATACCTGTTCCCCGCGTTCGTGCTCCTGCTCCCGCTCGCGGCGATGCGCGCCCGTCTGCTCTGGCCGTACGTGTCGCTCTCGCTGCTGTTCGCGCTGTCGCTCTACTTCGCGTTCACGCGCTACGACGGGGTCCGCTTCGGAGGACCCGCGGTCGATCTCAAGACGCCCGCCTGGCTCGAAGCCACGTTGTTCACGCGGAACGGTCAGATCCTGATCGCGCTCCTCATGCTCGGCACCGCCGGTCTGGCCGTCTGGCGGCTGATCCGCGGTGAGGCGCGTCTCGAGCCGTCGGGGGAGGTCGCTCTTCCTGCGGCGTCGGCGCCGGCCGAGCCGCGCGCGGCGTGGCGCCTGCCGGCGGCGCTCGCGAGCGGACATGCGCCGACGCGGCGCGACGTCACCGTCGCGCTGCTCGTCGCGCTCGCGGTCCTGCTCACGCGGGGCTATCGGCTCGATCACCCGCGCGACATGTACTTCGACGAGGTCTACCACGCGCGCACCGCGTTCGAGCTGCTCGCGCAACGCGATCCGTACGAATGGACGCACCCGCATCTCGCCAAAGAGATCATGGCGGTCGGCATCGTCGCTTTCGGTGACGACCGCGTTGTCGGTCGCGAGTCACTGCCGCGCCCGAACGTCGTCGCGTTCGCGGTCGGGTCTGACGGGACGCGCGGGTTCGCGTCGGCCGACGGCGTCATCACGCTGCGTGCGCGCGACAGCACGACCGGCCGCGATGTGGTGAAGGGCGCGCTCGGCGTGCGAGCGCTGGCGCTCGACGGTATTCACATCCTCTGGGCGACCGACACCGAGCTCCTCCAGAGCACCGAGTCCCTGGGCAGCCTCGCGCCCCCACGCACGCGCCTTCCGATCGGCGGACCGGTGACCGCGCTGCTCGTGTCGGGCGGTCGCATCGTCGTCGCGAGCGACTCCGGCGTCGCGATCTATACCGCGATCGACGCAGCGCCCATCGTCGTGCAGCTCGGCGCCGCGGCTGTCGCAGCGAACACGGACGGGAGCGAGCTGTACGTCCTCGACGCACGCGGCGACGTCCACGTCGTCGATCCCACCACCGGCAGAGAGACGCGGCAGCTCCCTGGCGGCGGGCCCGCTCGCGCGATCGCCTACGCGCAGGGGCCGAACCGTCTCTTCGTGGCGCGCTCGGATGCGCCGGTCCTCGACGTGTACGAGCTGCCCAACGGTCAGCGCGACTCGGTCAAGCTCGGGAACGCACGCACCGGCACGTTCGCATCCGGCGCCACCGCTCTGGTGCTCGTGCCGCGCACGCAGTTCCTCTACGCGCTCGCGGAGGGCCGCCTCGTCGTCGTGGAGGTCCACGGTGCGTCGCCCTTCGCGTCGATCCCCGTGTCGGGATCGCTCCTCGCTTTCGACAACGACGACGACAAGCTTCTCGTGACCGGATCCGCGGGCGCCGAGCGGATCGAGACCGGTCGTCACGCTCTCGCCTGGCGCCTGCCCGGCGTCGTTCTCGGCGCGATCCTCGCGTTCTTTCTCGTCCTGCTCGCACGCCGCCTCTTCGCCTCGCCGGTGACGGCGTGGCTCGTCGGCGCCGCGGTGGTGCTCTGCGGATCGATGCTCGCGCAGGCGCGCATCGGCATGAACGACATCTACGTGGCGAGCTTCATCGTCGCCGCCTGGTACTTCATCGTCGCAGCGCATCGACCCAGGCGCTCCGCGATGCTCGACATCGCGATCGCCGGGGTCCTGCTCGGGCTGGGCCTCGCCTCGAAGTGGGCCGCCGCCTACACCCTCGGTGGAGTCTTCGTCCTCTCCGTCGGCGTGACCGCGTTCGCGTACGAACGTGGGCGTCCGGGCACGGGCGGTCCGCTCGATCTCCTCGCGGGTCGCGGGCGCAACGCCGCGCTCCTGTTCGCGTCATTCGCGGTGATCCCGCTGCTCGTCTATCTCGCGAGCTACGTGAGCTGGTTCGGGGGACCGACGGCGCCGTACGGCTGGAATCTCTGGGAGCTCACGCAGCAGATGTACTGGTACCACAGCTCGCTCACCGCGCCGCACTGCGCGGGCTCGCCGTGGTGGAGCTGGCCGCTCGATCTCAAACCGGTCTACTGGTACTTCGGCGCGAGCACCGGCGGAACGAACGGCTACATCTACGACGCCGGCAACATCGTGCTGTTCTGGGCGGCGCTGCCGGCGGCGGCGCTCACGATCGCACTCGCGATCCGCGCGCGGTCGCACTCGCTCGGCGTCCTGTCCCTTGCGATGCTCGCACAGTACGTCGCGTGGATCCCCATCTCACGCGTGCTCTTCTTCTATCACTTCTTCACCGTGCTGCCCTTCTACCTGCTCTGCCTCGCCGCGATGCTCGCTGTGCTGTGGGAGCGCCGGCGAAAGGCCGTCCTGGTGTTCCTCGGCCTCGCGGCGGCGTCGTTCCTCATCTTCTATCCGTACGTCTCCGGCCTGCCGATCCCGGGTGAGCTCGGGAGCATCTTCGAGATCCTTCCCACCTGGCACTACGACCCGACGTTCTATCCGACCGAGTCATGCCCGACCCCGGTGAGCGCCAGCGTGCTCACGGGGGCGACGGTGTTGGCGGCCTGGATCATCGAAGGCGCGGTCGTGATCGGCGCCGCGGCGGTCGCGCTCGGCCTGCCGGTCGCGCGACGGCTTCTGGACCGGCTGGGGCCTTAGGGCGTCGCGCTCGGGCTGGGCGATGGCTCCGCGGTCGGCGATGCGCTCGGCGACGGCGACGGCGACGGCGACGGTGACGGCGACGGTGACGCAGATCCGGTCGGCGTGGGCGTCGCGGACGCGCTCGGTCGTGCGGACCGGTCCGGAGGGGCGGAGCCCACCGCGAAGAGGACCGCGATCGCGCCGCCGACCGTGACGAGGATGAGCAGCGCGAACACCACGAACGCCGCCACGCGTCCCGCGCTACGCGCGACCGTCGCACGTCGCGCCATGCCCGGTGCGTGCAGCAGGACGGTGATGTTGTCCTGACCGCCGCGCGCGTTCGCGAGGTCGACGAGCGTGTTGGCGGCGGCGCGCACGTCCTCGCCACTCGCCGCGGTGGCGATCTCCAGAGGGGTGACATGACGGGTGAGACCGTCGCTGCAGAGGAGGAGGCGGTCGCCGGCGCGGAGGGTCTCGACGAAGATGTCGGGCTGGACGCCGCGCGGATCGCCGGCGAAACGAGTGATCGCGTGCTCCATCTCACCCGAGTGGTCCTGGGTGAGCTGCCGGCACACGCCGTCGCGGATCAGATAGGCGCGGCTGTCACCGAGGTTGGCGACGATGGCCTCGTCCGGGCGGACCGCCGCCGCCACGATCGTGGTCGCGGCGTCGCGGTGGCCCGAGGCGCCCGCCGCTCGCAGCACGGCGGCATTCGCGTCGCGCAGGGCCTCGGAGAGCGCGTCGCTCGTCGCGCGACGGGCGAGCACTTCGAAGAAACGCGCACCGAGCTCGACCATGGCCGCGTCCGCGGCGATCTCGCCGCCGCTCGATCCGCCGACGCCGTCCGCGACGGCGAGCAGCGTGATGCCCCGCTCCTCGCGCACCAGGTAGCGATCCTCGTTCCCGTCTCGAACGCGACCCGTATCGGTCCTCACCCCGGTCGCCACGCGCGTCAGTCCTTCGACTTCCCGCCGCAGTCCTTGCCGCCCACGAGGAAGAGGCGCGCGGTCGCGCCCGGCTGGACGGCCGTGCCGGGCTGCGGCTCCTGGCGCGCGACGCTGCAGGCCTGGCCGCGCGCGGCCGGATCCACCTCCCACGGCACCGGCGACTGGAATCCCGCCGCGATGAGCAGCCGACCGGCCTCGTTGACATCCTTTCCGACGACGTTCGGCGCGACGCGTGCCGGCGCCGACGCCGATGGACTGGCCGTGGGCCGCGCATCGACCGCACGGCCCTGGAACGACGCGAAGATCGCGAGCGTCGCGACGAGGACGGCGACGATGGCGAGGAGCGCGAGCGTCGTGTCCACGTGGAACTCGCGCCGGCCGCCGCTGCGCAGTGGCCGGGTCACAGGCGACAGGAGGCTCGTCGCGTCGTCGCGCTGCGAGGCCGCGAGGAGATCCTGCGCGAACGCACCGGCGCTCGCGTAGCGGCCCTGCGGGTCTCGCGCGAGCGCTTTGGCGACGACTCGGTCGATCTCATCGCCGATGCCGACGCGCGCCGAGCGCAGCGATGGCGGCCGTCCCTCGAGTCGGACACGTAGCAGGTCCTCGGTGTCCATCTCCGCGTTCGGCGGGCGCCCCGCGATGAGCTCGTACGCGACGAGGCCGAGGCTGTACACATCGCTTCGCTCGGTCGGCGCCTTGCCCTCGATGCGTTCGGGCGCGATGTATCTCGCGGTGCCGATCAGCTCGTGCTCGCGCGGTCCGCGCGCCGCTCGCGCGATACCGAAGTCCGTCAGCTTCGCGGTGCCCTGCTGGTCCACGATGACGTTCGCGGGCTTTACGTCGCAGTGGATCACGCCGGCCTCGTGCGCCGCGTCGAGCGCGGCCGCGACCTGCGCGACGATGCGCGCGGCCTCGTGCGGGCGCAGCGGACCGCGGTCGGCGATGACGTCGCGCAGCGTTCGCCCGCGCACGAGCTCCATGACCATGAACGCGTCCGCACCGTCGCGGCCCTCGTCGAAGACGGTCACGACATTCGGATGCAACACCGATGCGGCGCGCCGCGCCTCGTCCGCGAAGCGCTCGCGGAACGCCTCGTCGGCGCTCGGGCCGAGGATCTTGATGGCGACGTCGCGGTCCAGCCGCTCGTCGCGCGCCTGCCACACTTCGCCCGCGCCGCCTTCGTCGATCCTCTGGACGAGGCGGTAACGGCCCGCCAGGAGTCGACCCTCTTTCGTGTCCTCGCGCTTCGCCGCCGCGCCGCGCTCGTCCGATGGCATGCCGGTCATGGTCGCAAAGCTCAGGCCAGCGCCATGATCGCCGCGAGCGCAGCCTCGTAGACGTGGTCGTTCCCCGCGATCGCGAGCTCCTCGCCGAGAAGCTCGCGGATGCCGAGCGCGGGAAGCGGCACGACGCGCTCCGCGCGGACCACGCCGTCGATGATCGCGGTCGCCGTCGCGTGGCGTTCGTCCGGCGCGCGCTTGATCACGAACTCCGCCGTGTTGCGACCGACCGCGGCCTGGATACGGACGCCCGATACGTCGCCGGTGTCGAGGCCACGCTCGAATCGCGGTCGCAGGCGCACCATGACCGGCGCGTTGTCCGCGCGCGCCATCTTGAAGAGCAGGCCGCCGGCCTCCGAGGGGGCGAGCGCTTCCACCGGACGCCAGCCCAACCGCGACGCGATCCATCCCAGGAGCAGCAGCGCCTGCGATGGATGGATGTCGCGGCCATCCATATCGACGGCGAACCCCGCGCGGATGCCCGTGATCCCACCCAGGAACGGGCGCCAGGCGGGTACGTCGAAGAACTGCGCGACGAGCTCGCGCCAGTGCGTGAGCCGCGCCCAGTTGAGATCGGTGATGCCGACGCGCAGGCGCGAAAGGCGCGCGACCTCAGGCAACGTGAGGTCGGCGCGCGCGAAGTCGGCCGAATCGACGATGAGCCGGTCCGCGAGCGTCACGAGATCGTCCACGTGCCGCGCGTCGCTCGGTGGCGTCCCGGTCCACCACAGGAATACCGGCAGGTCCGGAACGAGCAGCGGGATGACGACGCTCGCGACGCGCTCGTCGAAGTCCCCCCGCACTCGCGCGAGGATCTGCTCGTACAACACCGGCTTTCCACCATCGGACGGCGGAACATGGCAATGCAGCTGCACGGACGCGAGCACGCCCTCGCGACCCCGGTCTCCCAGCACGACGATCGCGCGAGAGGGATGCCGAAGGGCGAGATCCGCGACGGTCCGCGCTGCCCGTCGCGCATGCACCTCGCGCTCGGCGTAGACGACGAGATTGAGCACCGACGCTCGCGCGAGCGTGTGGCCGCGCTCTTTCGCGTGTGCCAGCGCGGCGCGTCTGAGTCGAGCCAGCTCGCGCTCGAGCGCGTCGATGCTCGTCGCGCGCGCACCCCAGAACGCTTCGTCGACCCCGATCACGGCCGTCGCCAGCTCCGACCGTCGCGCGCGATGAGCGCGTCGGCCAACTCCGGCCCCCACGTGCCGGCGGCGTAGAGCGCGAGCTCCTGCCGGCCCGCCTGCCAGCCGGCAAGGATCGGGTCGACGAATGCCCACTGCTGCTCGACCTCGTCCCGGCGCGTGAAGAGGGTGGCGTCGCCCCGGAGCGCGTCGAGGATGAGCGTCTCGTACGAGTCGGGCGCGTCGACCATGAACGATTCGCCGTATCCGAAGTCCATGTTCACCGAACGGATCTTCAGGCCCTGCACCGGCACCTTCGCCCCGAACGTGAGGGAGATGCCTTCGTCGGGCTGGATCCGTATGACGAGCTCGTTCGCGTCGAGGCCCAGAGACGACTCGCGGGTGAAGATCCGGTGCGGAGCGACCCGGAAGCGGATCGCGATCTCGGTGGAGCGCTTCGGCAGCCGCTTCCCCGTCCGGATGTAGAAGGGCGTGTCTTCCCAGCGCCAGTTGTCGATGAAGCACTTGAGCGCGACATACGTTTCGGTCTGCGAGTTCGGCGCGACGCCAGGCTCATCGCGGTAGCCCACGACACGCTCGCCGCCGATGAACCCGGGACCGTACTGGCCGCGGACCGTGAGGTCGCCGACCTCGTCCGGTGCGATCCGCCGGAGCGCGCGCAGCACCTTGACCTTCTCGTCGCGTACCGAACGATCGTCGAACGCGGACGGAGGCTCCATCCCGACGAGAGCGAGGAGCTGCAGGAGATGGTTCTGAACGATGTCGCGCATCGCACCGGCGCTGTCGTAGTAGCCCGCCCGCTCTTCGATCCCGATCGATTCGGCGGCCGTGATCTGCACGTGATCGACGTGCTGACGTGTCCAGATCGGCTCGAAGATGCTGTTCGCGAAGCGCAGGACCAGGATGTTCTGCACGGTCTCCTTGCCGAGGTAGTGGTCGATCCGGAAGACCTCGTCCTCGCGGAAGACCTCCTGGACGACGTGCGTCAGGTGCATCGCGCTCTCGAGGTCGTGGCCGTACGGCTTCTCCACGACGACGCGCGACCAGCCGGTCTCGCCACGCAGTCCATGAGCGCCGATCGCGTGGATGATCGGCTCGTACGCGGCCGGGGGCGTCGCGAGGTAGAAGAGACGATTGCCGTTCGCGCCGATCTCGCCGTCGATGCGGGCGAGGACGTGCCCCAGCTCGTCGTAGCTGCGGTCGTCGGGTGTCGGGACGTAGTGGATCGACCGAGCGAATGTCGACCAGACCTCTTCGTTGATCGGCTTGGTGCGGCTGAACTCCGCGACCGCGTCGTGGAGCTCCGAGCGGAACTCGTCCGTTGTCATCCGGCGGCGGGCGGAACCGATCACCGCGAAGCTCGCCGGGAGCAGATGTTGGAGCGCGAGGTTGTAGAGCGCCGGGATGAGCTTGCGCGCGGTGAGGTCGCCCGATGCACCGAAGATGACGAGACACGCCGGCTCCGGGGTTCGCGCGAGCCGCAGACCCTCGCGGAGCGGATTGGCGAGCGCGACGGTCATACGCCGCGGCGGCGGGCGTCTCTGTCGCTCAAACGGGCCCGCTTCGCTGCCGTGGCGCGCCGACCTGCTGATCCCGCGGGCTCGACTTCGCTCCAGAGACGCCCGCCGCCGCGATCACCTCGGCGAACCCAGCGCGCCGCGTCCCTCGCTCACTTCTTCACCGCATGCCCGCCGAATTGGTTGCGCAGCGCGGCCGCGACCTTCATCGCGTAGGAGTCGTCCTGACGAGAGGTGAAGCGCGCGAAGAGCGAGTGCGCGAGCACGGTCGCGGGTACGTCGTGCGCGATCGCCTCCATGATCGTCCACCGCCCCTCGCCGGAATCGGCGACCCAGCCCTTGATGTTCGCGAGGTCGGGGCCCTCCTGCTCGAACGCGCGCTCGGCGAGCTCGAGGAGCCACGACCGCACGACGCTTCCCTGAAGCCAGACCTGCGCGACGCGCTTCATATCGATGTCGAATTCGCTGGCGTGAATGAGCTCGAAGCCCTCGCCGTACGCCTGCATCATCCCGTACTCGATCCCGTTGTGGACCATCTTGATGAAATGGCCCGCGCCGCTCTTCCCGAAATGCGCCCACCCGTTCGGAGGCGCGAGCGTGTCGAGCACCGGCGTGACGCGCTGCACCGCGCGTGCCTCGCCGCCGACCATCATGCAATAGCCGTTCTCGAGTCCCCATACGCCGCCGGAGACGCCGACGTCGAGGAAATCGAATCCGAGCGCCGTGTATTTCTGCGCGCGGCGAATGGAGTCGCGAAAGTACGAGTTGGCGCCGTCGACCAGTACGTCGCCCTTGCTCGCATAACGCGCGAATTCATCGAGCGTGTGATCGGTCGCCTCGCCCGCAGGCACCATCGACCAGAGGACGCGCGGGGGCCGCAGCTGTTCGACCATCTCCTCGATCGTGTAGGCGCCGACCGCGCCACCGGCCTTGGACTCGTCGACCGGCCCCGGGCTCCGATTTCCCGCGACGACGCGGTGACCGCCGCGGACCAGACGCGTGACCATGTTGCCGCCCATCCGGCCCAGGCCGTAGAGCCCGATCTCCATGCCGTCACCCCCGTGGTGCGACCGAGGATATTCGGTCCAGGACCTCTCACTGCGGTACCGTGTGACCGTGGCGACCATGAGCGAGGCCGCGACGCGCCTCGATCTGTACCGCACGCTGGCGCGCCAGCTGCGCGCCGACAGCATCCGCTGCTCGACCGCCGCCGGATCCGGCCATCCGACATCATCGCTGTCCGCGGCCGACCTCATCGCCGTTCTGCTCGCGGGCCATCTTCGCTATGACTTCCAGCGGCCGGAGTCGCTCGCGAACGATCACCTCATCTTCTCCAAGGGACATGCGTCGCCGCTCGTGTACGCGATGTTCCGAGCAGCGGGTGTGATCGACGATGCGGAGCTCCTCACCTTCCGGAAATTCGGATCGCGCCTCGAGGGTCATCCGACGCCGATCCTTCCGTGGGTCGACGTCGCGACCGGTTCGCTCGGACAGGGTCTGCCGATCGGCGTGGGGGTCGCGCTCGCGGGAAAGCGACTGCTGAAGGCGCCCTTCCAGGTGTGGGTCCTGGTCGGCGACAGCGAAACGGCCGAGGGCTCGATCTGGGAGGCGCTCGATCTCGCCGGCCACGAGGGCCTCGAGAACGTGACGGCGATCCTCGACATCAACCGCCTTGGCCAGCGCGGCCCGACCGAGCTCGAGTGGAACACCGACGCGTATGCCTCACGGGCGGAGGCGTTCGGCTGGGACCCGATCGTGATCGACGGCCACGATCTCGCCCAGATCGACGACGCGCTCGGTCGCGCGCGGTCGTCCTCCCGTCCGACTGCGATCGTCGCGCGGACCGTGAAGGGCAAGGGCGTGTCGTTCCTCGAGGACAAGCCGGGCTGGCACGGCAAGGCACTCGATGCGGAGCAGGCGAAGCAGGCCCTCGCGGAGATCGGAGATGAGCCGTCGCGCGCGTTCGACGTGCACGGCCCGCCGGCGTGGCGGCCCGCGCCGCTGCCACAGAGAAAGGCGCCCGACCTGAAGCGCTACACCGAGCCGGTCGCGACGCGCAAGGCGTACGGCGAGGCGCTCGCGGCGCTCGGCGCGGCGCGTGCGGACGTGGTCGTGCTGGACGCCGAGGTGAGCAACTCGACGCACGCCGAGGACTTCAAGAAGACCGCACCGGACCGCTTCTTCGAGATGTACATCGCCGAGCAGCGCATGGTCGCGGTGGCGGTCGGGATGCAGGTCGTCGGTTTCGTGCCGTTCGCGTCGACGTTCGCGACATTCTTCACGCGCGCGTACGACTTCATCCGCATGGCCGCGGTCTCACGCGCCGATATCCGCCTCTGCGGTTCGCACGCCGGCGTTTCGATCGGCGAGGACGGTCCCTCACAGATGGGGCTCGAGGACCTCGCGATGATGCGCGCGGTACACGGCAGCACCGTGCTGTATCCCTGCGACGCGAATCAGACCGCGAAGCTCGTCGCGGCCATGGCCGACCTGCGCGGCATCTCGTACATCCGCACCACGCGCGAGAAGACCCAGGTCCTCTATCGCCCGGAGGACGAGTTCCCGATCGGGGGCAGCCGGGTCGTGCGCGGCGGCGGTGCGGACGATCGCGTCACGATCGTCGCGGCCGGGATCACCGTTCACGAGGGCCTGAAAGCCGCGGACGAGCTCGCGAAGTCCGGCGTGAAGATCCGGCTCATCGATGCCTATTCGGTGAAACCGCTCGACGCCGCCGGCATCGCCAAGGCGCTGCGGGAGACCGGTGGCCGGCTCGTCATCGTCGAGGACCACTGGGCCGAAGGAGGTTTGGGAGACGCGGTCGTCGCGGGGTTGGTGCGACTTGGCGTGAAGGACATCGCCCTCCGGCACCTCGCGGTGCGCGAGATGCCCTCGTCGGGTAAGCCCGCGGAGCTGCTCGAAGCGGCCGGTATCGCGGGTCGCGACATCGCCGCCGCGGTACGCGCGCTCCTCGCGTAGCGTGGGTCGAAAGGCCTCGCTGACCGCACTCTCACTCGTGGCCGTCGGTTCGATCTGCCTCGTCGATCTCCTCACCGGACCCGATATCGGCTTCTCGCTCTTCTATCTGATCCCGGTCGTCGTAACGGCCTGGAACGTCGGCCGCGGACCGGGCGTGATCGTCGCGATCGCCGGAGCCCTTGCGTGGCTCTTCGCCGACACAACGAATCGCGGCGTCGTCTCGCTCCTACCGTCGATCTGGAATGGCTTCACGCGCATGGTGATCTTCATCGCGATCGCGCTGCTTCTCGACCGGCAGCGCACGAGCTCGGCGCGCCTCGCCGCGGTCGACCGTCAACGCGAAGAATTCCTTCGCGTCCTCGACTACGAGCTCCCGCGGCCGGTGGAAGCCATCGCCGCGCTCGCGACGAGGCTCGACCGCGCCACGCCGGCGCACTCCGAGGCCCACGGCGCGGTGCAGGAGCTGCAGCGGCGCGCGCAGGAGCTGCAGTTCCTCGCGCGCGACTTCGTCTCGCTCGGACGACTCCAGAGCGAGCGCCTCCTGCTCACGCGCAGACAGTTGGATCTCAACGAGGTCGTACGCGAGTCCGTGCGGGCGATCGCCGACAAACAGCGCGTGATCATCACGCTCGGGGCGGAGGGACCGACCGTCGATGCCGACGTCGATCGCCTGCAGCAGGCGATCGAGAGCGTCATCCGCAGCGCATTGCAGCATTCGACCGAGTACGTGAACGTCGCGGTCCGGGTCGACGCGCAGTCGGCCTGGGTCGACGTGAGCGACCGCTCTCGCGTGCCGCTGCGCGTCGACGATCGCGCACTGTTCGACGACCCGGAACGCGCCGCCGACCCGCGTGCGGTCGCGGTGGCCGATCGTTTCCTCGGCCTCGAGCTCGCCCGTCTCCTGATGGAGGCGAACGGCGGATCGCTCGACATCGAGAGTCCCTCGACGCTCGGCTCGCTCGTACGGCTCCGGCTGCCACGCGCCACGCGCCCGCCGCTCATGCGCTCGGCGATGGCCTAGTCGCGCATACTCGCGCCGTGCTGCGCGAGCCGCTCGCGATCCCACTGCGCGACGCGCGCGCGCCACTCGTGCTCGCGCTGGACATCGGCACCTCTGGTCTACGTGTGTTCCTCTTCGACGCGCGCGGGCGGCCCATCGTTCGCTGTATCGCACAGGCCGACCGACCGGTGCGCACCTCCGCCGACGGTGAGGTCACGGTGGATGCGGAGGAGCGCGTGCGCGCCGCGTGCGGCGCGATCGACACCGTCCTCGCGAGCGCCGGCCGCCGCGCCGGTCAGATCGCGGCCGTGGCCACATCGACGTTCTGGCACAGCCTCGTGGGCGTCGACGCGCACGGCCGGCCGACGACGCGCGTGCTCACGTGGGCGGATACGCGTGCACGCGGCGCGGCGGCGGCGCTGCGGCGCGAGGTCGATCCGACCGCCACGCACGCGCGTACCGGATGTGTCCTCCACGCCTCGTACCTGCCCGCGAAGCTGCGCTGGCTCCGCGAGCACGACGCGGACGCGTACGCACGCACGACGTGGTGGATGTCGCTCGGCGAATACCTGCATCTGCGGATCCTCGGTGCGCGTCGCGCCGGGCACGGGATGGCGTCGGCCACAGGCCTGTATGACCAGCGCGCGCGCCGCTGGGATCGCCCGCTCCTGTCGCACCTCGTCGTCGGCGAGGAGACGCTGTCGCCGATCGATGACGCACCGGAGGTGGGGATGCTCCCGTCCTTCGGTCGCCGGTGGCCCGCACTGGCGCACGCGAAATGGGTGCCCGCGATCGGCGACGGCGCCTGCTCCAACGTCGGAGCAGGGGCGATCGGTCGCGACACCGCATCGCTGTTCCTCGGGACCTCCGGCGCGATGCGCGTGGTGTACGCGACCGACGATCCGCCGATCGTTGCAGGCGGCTGGACCTACCGACTCGACGCGTCCCACGTCGTCGCGGGCGGCGCCCTCTCGAACGGCGGGAACGTGCTCAGCTGGCTCGCGCGCATGTTCCCGGACGTCGATGTGCCACGCGCGCTCCGCGGCGCACCGGCGGATACGCCGGTCATCGCGCTTCCACTGCTCGCCGGCGATCGCAGCCCGACGTGGAACGATGCGGCGCGCGCCGCGCTCGCGGGGATCGGTCTCGGCACGACCGCCGACGATGTCGCGCGCGCGATGGTCGAGGGCATCGCCTATCGCGTCGCCCGCCTCTGGGAGGTCACGAGCCGCGCGATGCCGGGCATCGAACGCGTCATCGCCACCGGCGGCACGCTGCTCGCGCTGCCCTGGCTCATGCAGCTCTTTGCCGATGCGATCGACCGACCGCTCCTCATGAGCCTCGCGGGCGAAGGATCGGCGCGCGGCGCGACGATCGTCGCGCTCGAGCGGATCGGCGCGCTCCCCGACATCACGGCGGTGCGCTCGCCGGTCGGGCGCACGTTCCGACCGCGTCCGGCCGCGCACGCGCGCCTGCGCGCCGGGATGGAGCGCCAACGGCTGCTGGAAGAGGCGCTGGCTCCGCTGATGTCATGATTGACCTGTCGTAGCCGGAAGGGGAGGACGCCGTGGAGATCTTGATCCCGCTCATCGTCGTCGCGCTCATCGTCGTGTTCGTCATCGGTCTTTACAACCGCCTGGTCACGATGCGTCAGCGCGTGCGTGAGGCGTGGTCGGACATCGATGTCCAGCTGAAGCGGCGCTGGGACCTGATCCCCAACCTCATCGAGACGGTGAAGGGCTACGCCGCGCACGAGCGACAGACATTCGAGTCCGTTACGCAGGCGCGGGCCGCCGCCATCACCGCGGCGCAGTCCGGCTCCCCCGAGCAGCGAGCACAGGCGGAAACGGCCCTCGGCGCCGCCCTGGTGAATCTACGCGCGGTCGCCGAGGCGTACCCGCAGCTGCAGGCGGTGCAGGAGTTCAAGGATCTCTCCGAGAACCTGAGGGACACCGAGGACAAGATCGCCTTCGCGCGCCGCTTCTACAACGGGAACGTTCGCGACTACAACACCGCCATCCAGACCGTGCCGACCAACCTCCTCGCGGGGATGTTCGGCTTCACCATCGAGCAGTACTTCGAGATGACCGAACCGGCCCAGCGTGAAGTGCCGAAGGTGTCGTTCAGCTAGCCCGAGTGGCAGCTCCGCCCGCGCGGCTCAACATCTACGACGCCGTCGCCGCGAACCGCTGGCGCACCGTCGCGCTCATCACGGTGTTCACCGGCATACTCATCGCCCTCGGCTACGTCGTCGGTGAGGTATTCGCGCCTGGCGGCGGTGTCGCGATGGTCCCCGCCGCGCTCGGCCTCTCCGGCGTCTCCGCCACGGCGTCGTACTTCGCCGGTGACAAGCTCGTCCTCGCGCAGAGCCAGGCGCGCGAGCTCGCACGGGGAAAGGAGCCCCAGCTGCGCAACATCATCGAGACCCTTTCGATCGGACTGGGCATCCCGCCGCCGCGTATCTATCTCATCGATGACACCGCGCCGAACGCGTTTGCGACGGGCCGCGACCCGAAGCACGCGTCGATCGCCGTGACGCGCGGGCTGCTCGACAAGCTCGACCGCACGGAGCTGGAAGGCGTGATCGCGCACGAGCTCTCGCACGTCGGCAACCACGACATCCGCGTGATGCTTCTCGTCACCGTGCTCGTCGGAACGATCGCGCTCCTTTCGGACTGGATGCTCCGCTCCTTCGCGTGGGGTGGCGGCGGGCGTCGCGGACGCGATCGCGGCGGCGGCGGTGGGATCGTCCTGATCATCGCGCTCGCGCTCGCGATCCTCACGCCGATCGTCGCGACGCTGATCCAGCTCGCCGTGTCGCGACAGCGTGAGTACCTCGCCGACGCCTCAGGCGCGCTTCTCACGCGCTATCCGCCTGGTCTGGCGAATGCGCTGCGCAAGATCGCCGCGGACAAGGAGGCGCTCGAGGTGGCGAACAAGGCGACCGCATCGCTGTACTTCGCGAACCCGCTCAAGGACGCGCCGCGTGCCCTGGACGGGCTGTTCGACACACACCCGCCGATCGCCGAGCGCATCCGCCGCCTCGAGGCGATGTGATGGCGACGACGCCGCCACCGCCACCGCCACCAGAGGTCCAGGGTCCTCCCAGCCCCGCGCCGGCGAAAGCCAGCCCGTTACCCCTCTCGTACGCCGGGATCATCGCCGTGCTCCTCGTTGTCGCGGCGATCGGAGGGGGCCTCGCGGTGGGAACCATCGCGCGACCGCGCGCGACACCGCGTCCCACGCCGACCGTCGCGGTCCCGACGCCAACGCCGGTGCCGACGACCGATCCCTCCGTCTTCCGGCAGACGCTGTCCGCCGGCTGCGTCACGGAGCAGGGACTCTGGGTGGTGAGCAACGGCGGCGGCCTGATCCGCTACGACGGGAAGGACTGGACTCAGGTGGACGGCACGCTGCGGACCCTCACTCATGCGTCGTGCGACGCCGGGATCCTTTACGGCGTCGGCCCGGTCGGGGCCGTCCTCATCGTCGACGACCGCGCGCGTTCGATCAACACATTCGACGTGACGCTCGAGGACCTCAGGGGCGTCGCGGCCATGCCACAGGGCGCGATGGTCGTGGGCACTCAGGGTCTGGTCATGTTGCTGTCCGGCGGGACCTGGCAGCCGTACGCGGCCGGCATCGAGGAGGACCTGAACGCGTTGATCGTCTTCGATGCGCAATCCGCCTGGGTCGTCGGGAGCCAGGGGATCAGCTATCGCCTCGAGGCCGCCGGTTGGCGGCCGGTGAAGACCGGCGTGGATGTCACGCTTCGCGCGATCGCGGCGCCGAAGATCGACACCGCGGTCGCCGTCGGCGACGGCGGGACGGTCCTCGCGCTCTCCGGGCTCGAGTGGTCGAAGGTCGAGTCCGGGATCGACACTCCGCTGCGTTCGGTCACCGCGGTGGGATCGACCGCGTGGGCCGTGGGTGACGACGGCGTCGTGCTCAGGGTCCAGGGCGCGCTTCTCGTCAGTCCTGTCGCCCCTGAGGTCGCACCGAAGCCTGTGCTCGAACGCGTCGACATCGGAACGACCTGTGTCCTGACGAGCGTGTTCGCTCGCGGCCAGGATCTCTGGATCATCGGCTCGAGTGGCGGCGTGTCGGGTGTCTGGAGACTCCGCGACGGCAAGGTGGCCGAGCGCTGGGGGGAGTGCTAGTCGCGATCCAGTCCTCATGCGCTCGTAGGGATGGGAGTCAGCGGGCGCATCGCGAACGAGAGTCGAGGCCGCGGGATCGCACTCCGGGGCGCAAGCGCGCGGAGCGGGCCCGTTTCGAGAGAGCGATGCGCCCGCTGGCTCCGACGATGGCTCGGCTTCTCTCCCTAGACTCCGCGCATGCCTCCACCACCCCTTGAGGGGATCCGTGTCCTCGAGGTCGGTAACTACATGGCGGGTCCGTTCTGTGGGATGCAGCTCGGGGATCTCGGTGCCGACGTCGTCAAGATCGAGGACCCGCGTGGCGGGGATCTGTCCCGACGCCTCGAGCCGTTCGTCGACGGCGAGAGCGGCAACTTCGTGCGACTCAATCGCGGTAAGCGCAGCGTCGCCCTCGATCTGAAGCAGGAGGCCGGCGCCGAGATCTTTCGACGCCTCGCCGCGCGGGCCGATGTCGTCGTGGAGAACCTCCGGCCCGGCACGATGCGCGACCTCGGCCTCGAGCCGCAGGCCCTGCTCGACGCGAATCCGCGCCTCGTCTACGCCGCGGTCACCGGCTGGGGTCTCGACGGCCCCTACGCCGACCGTCCGGCGCTCGACATCATCGTTCAGGCGATGAGCGGTCTCATGAGCGTCACGGGCGAGGAGGGAGGCGCGCCGGTAAAGGTGGGCGTGTCGATCTCCGACCTCGCGGCGGGCCTGTACGCGACGATCGGCATCCTCGCCGCGCTGAGCGTCCGCCAGCGCGATGGCCGCGGGCAGCTCGTCGACATCTCGATGTACGAGTCGTCGGTCTCTCTCGCGGTCTGGGAGGCCGGACAGTTCTTTACCACCGGAGAGATCGCGCGCGCGGCCGGATCCGCCCACAAGCTCGTCGGTCCGTACCAGGCGGTGCGCGCCGCGGACGCGCATTTCGTGCTCGGAGCGACCACCGTGCCGACCTGGCGCGCGTTCTGCGCTGCGCTCGGACTCGAACGCCTGGAGCGCGATCCGCGCTTCGCGGATGGGACCCTCCGGCAGCGCAACCGAGTGGAGCTCATCCCGCTCATCGAAGAGGTCACCGCTACCCGTCCGGCGGCGCACTGGCTCGCGGTGCTGCGACAGGCCGGCGTTCCCTGCGCGGAGATCCAGGACTACGGCCAGGTCTTCGACGATCCGCACCTTCGCGAGCGAGGCTTCTTCGTCGATCTGCCGCACTCGCGGCTCGGGACCGTCCGCGCGCTGGGCACCCCGCTGCGCCTGCGCTCTTCACCGGCGCGCCTCGAGCGTGCCGGGCCACTGCTGGGCGAGCACTCCACCGAGGTGCTTCGTGAGATCGGACACTCCGATGAGGAGGTCCGCGCGTTCGTGGCGCGCGGGACGGTGGCGGCGGCGTGAGCGAAGTGCTCGTCGAGCGCCGTGGCGACGTCGTGTGGCTCACGTTCAATCGGCCCGAGGCGCGCAATGCGATGACGTTCGCGATGTACGAGCGCATGGCCGAGGTCGCCCGCGAAGTGGATGCCGATCGCGGCGTTCGCGCTCTCGTGCTCACCGGCGCGGGCGGCGCATTCGTCTCGGGCACTGACATCTCGCAGTTCAGCGGATTCACGAAGGAGCAGGACGCGCTCGAGTACGAAGCGCGTATGGATGCCTGGATGACCGCGCTGGAGCGCGTGCGCGTCCCGACGATCGCCGCGCTGCGAGGCCCGGTCGTGGGCGGCGGGGCCGCGATCGCCGCCGCCTGCGACCTGCGCATCGCGGCGCCCTCCGCTCGCTTCGGCGTCCCGGTCGCGCGGACCCTCGGCAACTGCTTTTCGATGGCCAACCTCGTGCGCCTGTCGTCGCTCGTCGGGGTCGCGCGCGTGAAGGAGATCGTCTTCACCGCGCGTCTCCTGGACGCGGACGAGGCGTTTCGGATCGGCCTCTACCACGAGGTCACGAAGGACGAGGACGCGCTCGTGCCGCGGGTCGACGAGCTCGCGCGGACGATCGCGTCGCACGCGCCGCTGACGCTGCAGGCGACGAAGGAGGCGCTTCGGCGCATCCGCGAGCGCATGCTCCCGGAGGAGAGCGCCGACCTCATCCTCCTCTGCTACATGAGCCGGGACTTCCGCGAGGGCGTGCAGGCCTTCATGGAGAAGCGGAAGCCGGTATGGAAGGGAGAGTGAGGAAAGGTGGGCGTACAACGTGAGTGGCGATGAGGGCGTTCTCGTCGAGACGACCAAGGCGCGCGCGTCATGATCGGCTCGCAGCGGGCGAAAGAGCTCGAGACCGCGATCGCCAGCGCCATGCGGGGACCTGACGCGCGTCTGACGCGGCGGGCCGTACCACGCTGGTGTCAGCGCGACTGCGGCATCGCGATGCCGCATCAACGCTCCGGGTTCGATTCCGTTGCGGGTTACCTTTGGGGTCTTGACGCGGGCGAGCGCCCGAAATTGAATGCCACCATATGAAGAACCAATCGTGGCCCAAGGCCTTCGCGTTCATCGGTCTGACCGTCATGGGACTCGCGCTCGCGTACTACTCGACGTCGATCGCGACCGCCGGTATCGCCGGCGGGATCCTCGGGACCGATCGGTCCGGGGATGTGTTCAGCATCGGCAGCGCCGCGCTCATGGTCGGGATCGCCATGGCGGCGGTGTTCGCGTTCCTCGCGCTGACCCAGATCCGCGGCCTCAGCCGCAAGGCCTAGCCGCCTCCAGCGCTCCCCCGCACGCGATCCTGCACCTCTGTGCGGGTCACGCCGCGCGCTGCCAGATCGCGAGATCGTGCGCGAACGTGACCCGCCATGGGTCGAGCTCCTGCAGACGGGCGACCCACGGCGCGTACTGCGGATGCGGTCGTCCCTCGCGGTCGAGCCGCCACGCGTAGAGGTCCCGCGCGTACATCGCGGCATCCTGGAACGCCTGCCCGGCGATCACGATGCGCCCCTCCTGCGTCTCGACGACGAACGACTGATGACCAGGGACGTGCCCGGGCGTCGGCACGATGCGCACCCCGGGCACGATCTCAGCCTCGCCTTCGAGGAGCTCGAACCGCGCGCCGTCGAACTCGGCCACCGGCCCGGGGAGCGTGTAGTTCGGCGCCGCGACCGCCTCGCGCTCGACCTTCTGCGCGAGGATCGGGACGCCTGGGAATCGGAAGTTGTTGCCGGAGTGGTCGAAGTGGAGATGACAGTTCGCGACGGCACGTATCTCACCGACCGAGACTCCCGCATCGCGTAGCACCGTTTCGAGTTGAGTCCGCACCGGCTTGTACATCGCCTCCACCTCGGGCAGGCCGACGCCGATGCCGGTGTCGAGCAGCACCGGACCGCTGGGATGTCGCACGAGGAACGCGTCCACGACCACCGCCGCTCCCGCGAACGGCAGGTGCTCAGGGGCGATGAAGTGGCCCATGTGCAGCCGGATGACGTCGCGCGCGCGCAGCACCGCTAGGCCGTCCGCAGCCGCGGGTCGAGCGCGTCGCGCAGCGAGTCTCCGAACAGGTTGAAGCCGAAGACGGCCATGCTGATCGCGACGCCCGGCGCGATGGCGAGCCATGGCGCGCGCTCGAGGAACTGCATGCCCGCCCCGCGGAGCATCAGGCCCCACGACGGCGTGGGCTCGAAGACGCCGAGGCCGAGGAACGAAAGCGACGCCTCGAGGAGGATCGCCTGCCCGAGGAACGCGGTCAGCATGATGAGGTACGGGGCGAAGACGTTCGGCGCCACGTGCCAGAGCATGATGCGGACCGCATCGGTCCCGACCGAGCGCGCCGCCTCGATGTACGGCATCTGCACGACACTGAGCGCGCTCGAGCGCACCACGCGGGCCACCCGGGGGATGATCGGCACCGTGATCGCCGCGATGACGTTCGCGATCTTGTCTTCGCCCGTCCCCAGGGCCGCGACGACCGCGATCGCGATGACGATGAGGGGGAACGACAGCAGCACGTCCATCAGCCGCTGGATGACCTGATCGGCGCGGCCGCCGAGGTACGCGCCGAGGACACCGAGCACGAGACCGAGCGTGCAGCCCACCGACGAGGCGGTGAAACCGACGAGGAGCGCGGTCCGGGATCCGAAGATGACGCGTGAGAACACGTCGCGCCCGAAGTTGTCGGTGCCGAGCAGGTGATCGGGCGCCGGCGGCTTCAGAAGGTCCACGAAGTTGATCGCGGTCGGGTCGTATGGCGCGACGACATCGGCGAAGGCCGCCGCCAGCAGCATGATCAGGATGAGCACGGCGCCGGCGGTGCCGAGCGGCCGTCGGCGTACGAAGTCGCCCCAGAAGCGGACGAATCGCCGGCGACCCGTCGACTCCAGGTAGCGGCGCTTCGCTAACTCCTCGCTCTCGTCGGGGCGAGCCCGCGCATCGCTGACCTGTGTCACGAATACCGGATCCGCGGATCGAGCACGACGTACACCATGTCGACGACGAAATTCACGAGCACGAAGACCGAGGCGAGGAGCAGCACGAGGGCCTGGACGAGCGTGTAGTCGCGGTGCGCGACCGCGTCCACGAGCAGCTTGCCGATGCCGTTGAGGTTGAACACCTGCTCCGTCACCACCAGGCCGCCGATCAGGAACGCGAACTCGAGGCTCACCACCGTGACGACCGGCAGCAGCGCGTTCCGGAGCGCGTGACGGACGACGACGAGCGTCTCGCGCAATCCCTTCGCGCGCGCGGTACGCACGTAGTCCTCGCGAAGGACCTCGAGTACCGTCGAGCGCGTCATGCGCATCGACACCGCGGAGTACCGGTAGCCAACGGCGATCGCCGGCAGGATGAGTCCCGCGAGGTTCGCGACCGGATCGTCGAACAATGGCGTGAAGACCACCGGCGGCGCCCAGCCCCAGAACGTCAGCGTGATCAGGACCATCATGATCCCGATCCAGAAGCTCGGCATCGCCAGGCCGCCGATGCTGAAGACGCGGATCGCGTAATCGATCCAGGTGTCCTGCTTGACCGCCGCGACGACGCCGAGCGGTATCGCGAGCACGACCGCGAACAGCGTCGCCAGCAGCGCGAGCTCGATCGAAAGCGGCATCCGCCCCTGGACCTCTTCGATCACCGAGTGGCCCGTCCAGAGCGACTGACCCAGGTCGAGGCGTGAGATCGACGTCATCCAGTCCGTGAACTGCGCCCAGAGCGGTTTGTCGAGGCCGAGGAGGTGGCGCTCCTGGTCGATGACGTTTTGGGGGACGTTCGATCCCGCGTAGCGGAGCTCGACGATGTCGCCGGGGACCGCCCGCATGATCACGAACGTGAGGATCGCGACGCCGATGAGCGTGGGGATCATCAGCAGGAGCCGCCCGACGATGTAGCGCCTCATGGCGCCCTAGTGTCGGACGGCCCCTGCCTCTTCGCTAGTTCGCTATTTCTTCGCGAGCCAGACCGTCGCGAGATCCTGGTTCGTGTAGTGGTTCGAGCCGATCTTCCAGCCGCGAACGGCGCTGAGGTACGGGATGATCCGGTACCACCAGAGCACCGGGTACTGGTAGGCCATCTCGTCCATCGCGTATTTCTCGATGGCCGCAACGGCCTGGAGGCGCTTGGCCGGATCGGTCTCGCGGCTTTGTGCGTCGATCATGCCGTCGAGCTTGGTGTCGTCGTAGTACGCGAAGTTGAGCCCTTTACCGGCCTTGCTCGCCGACCAGAACTTGGCGAGCTGCAGGTCCGGCTCGTCGAGGAAGTCGCAGTTGAAGTCGAGCGCGACCTCGAAGTTGCCGGCGCGCAGGTCCGCCTGGTAGGGCGAGGTCTCCTTCACGTCGTGGGTCGCCGTGATGCCGACCTGCTTCCACTCATTGATGAGGAAGACCGCGACCGGCTCGTACGGCGTGGTGATGTTGCGGTTGAGGAACTTGAATGACAGGTTCGGTACGCCGGCGGCGGCGAGGAGTGCCTTCGCGGCCTCCTTGTTCGCCTTGCCGTCCTTGCCGAAGCCGGCGATCTTCACCAGCTCGGTGTCGCTCTGCGCGAACGGACCCTTGGGCCGCATCAGACCGCCGACGTCCTTCACGATCGTGGTCCTCGAGAGGGCCTCGCCGCCCGCCCAGCGGTCAACGGCGAGGGACAGCGCGCGGCGCACGCGCGGGTCGTCGAAGGGCTTCTTCTGCGAGTTGGGAACGACGTAGTTGACGCAGATCCACGGCGCTTCCTGGATCGCGAGGTCGTTGGGAAGCGCGCGCGACAGGTCGTCGCGCTGTGACGGCGTGAAGCCGCGGAACTCGATCATCGCCTGCTTGCTGCGGATCGCGGTCACGCCAGCGTTCGCGTCGGTGATGATCAGCGCCTTGTAGGCGTCCAGGTACGGGAGCTTGTTGCCGTCCTTGTCCTTCCCGAAGTAGTCGGGATTCTTCTTCCCCTTCCAGTCCTGGCCCTTGGTGTTGCCGTCGAACGTGAAGGGGCCCGTGCCCATGATGTTCTTCTCGTACCAGCGCGGATCGGTCTTGAGCTTCGCGGCGCTGTAGATGAAGTTCCACGGCGACGCGAGGTTCGTCTGGAACGAGGCCGACGGGTACTTCAGCTTGAACTCGATGGTGTATTTGTCCGGTGCGTTCACCGCGGAGACCACCGCGTATGCGCCGGCGCGGGGCGACGTCACGCCCTTCGCGGCATCCGGGAAGATGATCTTGTCGTACGTGGCCTTGACGTCCTCGGACGTCATAGGGGTCCCGTCGTGGAACTTCACGTCCTGCCGCAGCTTCACCGTGATCGTCATCTTGTCGGCGGACGCCTGCGGCATCTCTGCGGCGACATCCGGGATCACTTTGGTGAGCTCGTTCGGGTCGAACTTGTACAGCAGGCTGTAGTGCGGCGCGATCGGGTGGAGCAGCGCGAAGGTCGTCTCACGATGTCCGTCATACGACGGCGGCTCAGCGTTGACGATGAACGTGAGTGTGCCTCCGGCGACCGGCCTTTCGCCGACGGCCACCGATGCCGACGGTTGCGTGGCCGGTTTCGTCGGCTGCGTGCAGGCAGCAAGAAGAAGGGCCAGGACCAGTACGGGCGCGATTCGCGAACGATGCACGGCGACCACCCCCTTGGCGGGAAACTCTAGACCATGGCCCGGCGCTTCCCGATGACCTCCTCGTACACGCCGACGAGCTGCGCGGTGACGTGCGACCAGTCGAATTCGGGCGCGCGGCGCGAGCCAGCCTCGCCCAGTCGTACGCGCAGAGCGGGGTCGCAGATGAGCCGCTCCAACGCCGCGGCGATGCCATCGGGGTCCCGTGGCTCGACGAGAAGGCCCGAAACATTTCGCTGTACGACACGCTTGTAGCCGTGGATGTCGCTCGCCACGACCGGGAGGCCGGCGGCCATGGCCTCGAGCAGCACGATCCCGAACGATTCCTGGCCGGTGGACGGCGCGCAGAAGATGTCTGCGGTCTTGTAGAAGCGCGCCTTGTCGATGTCGTCGACGCGGCCAGCGAACAGCACGTCCTGCAGGTGGTTGTCATGGACGAAGCGCCGGAGCTTTCCGAGCTGCGGACCCCAGTTGCAGATGATGAGCCGTGTGTCTGGGTACTTGGGCTTCAGCTTCGCGTACGCCTGCAGCAGATACATCGCGCCTTTGCGGGGCTCGAGGCGCCCGACGAAGAGGATATTCGTCTTGCCGTCCTTGAACTCCGGGAAGGGCCGCGCGTTCGCATAGAACTGCACGTCGACGCCGTTGGGGATGATCTTGTACTCGCCGGGGAAGTACGCCCGGATGAAGTGGCGCGCCGCGCTCGACACGCAGATCTTCTCGTCGAGCTTGTTCATGTATCGATCGAGCGCGATCCGGCCGGCCCAGTACGAGACCGAGAACCCGCCGAACGCGTGGAAGGTCGCGACGTGCGGGCACTTGGCGGAGTCGAGGATCTGGAACGAAAGGAACGGGACGAACGGCTCGTGGTGGTGGATGACGTCGAACTTCTCGCGCTCGAGCATCCGCGACACGAGCCATTCGAGGCGCAGCGACAGCGTCACGCGACCGATGCTCCCGTTGAAGGGCACCGCGATGGCCTGACCGACCTGTATCACGTCACGCGCCGGCGGGTCGTCGCCCCAGGGCGCGGTGATGATCCGCACCTCATGGCCCATGTCCCGTAGCCGCTCGTACGTTTCGCGGATGTGCGCGTTCGCGCCGCCCGGACGCGGATACGCATACGGCGACACGATCCCGATCTTGATCAATCTCTGGCCTTCCTGATGCGTCTCCTCGCGCGCTTCACCGGATCGCGCACCATCGAGCGCCACTGCTGACGCGCGACCCCGTCAAGGTGCTCGCCGAGCGTCCAGTGTCTTCCGTCCGGTCGTGTCGTGCGATCCGCGATCGCGCGACGCAGCGCAGCGGAGCCTTTGCCCTCGAAGTCGGTCCAGGTCGTGCCGACCAGCCTGGCGTGGTGGGCGTCGCTCGAGCCCGTCTCCGCGACGTGCAGCACGTTCTCGTTGAGCCACGTCGCGCGGGCGCCCCGCACGCGGCCGGCGTAGGAGGGATTGCGCGTCTCGATCCCGTCGACGTGGACGAGGGGATCGGCGGCGGCCGCGAGCGAGCGCAGGGCGCCCTCGCCGACGGAGAACGTGAGGTAGGAGAGGGGATGCGGCACGATCGCGACCCCACCCGCGCGATGGATGCGCGACACCGTGTCCGCGAGCGCCGCGAACATCGGCAGCTCCTCTTCGATCCAGAGCGCGAGCAGGTGACCCGAGCGGGTCGTGACCTCGACGCCGGGAACGATCTCGACCGGGCTCGAGCGGCGCGCGGCGATGTCGCGCAGCAGGAATGCGCCGCGGATGTCGTCGTGATCGGTGAGCGCGATGAGATCGAGTCCCACGCGCTCCGCCGCGTCGAGGATCGCCTCCGGCGACGCGAGCCCGTCCCCGAGGTCGGAGTGCAGCTGAAGGTCAGCGCGGCCCATGCCAGAAGTCCTCGAAGACGGTCCATTGATCCGGCGAACGGCGCACGTAGCGCTCCAGCACCCGCGCGAAACGCTGGACGCCCTCGCGCACGTCCGCGTCGCGGTCGCCGGTATTCGGGATCTCGAGCGGCGGCTCGAACGTGGCCGTGAGCACGCCGTCGCTCCGTCCCGCGAAAGACGGCACGAGGGGCGCGCCGGTGCGCAAGGACAGCACGACGGCAGCCGAGGGAAGCAGCGCCTCGCGCCCGAAGAACTCGACCCGCTCGCCGACGCCGGTCACGGCGCGGTCGGCGAGGATACCGAGCACCTTCCCGTCGCGGAGGAAGCGGAAGATGCCCAGCGCTGAGTCGGTACGGATGAGCTGCAGACCGGCGCCGCTCCGCGCGCGGTTCACCGACCGCTGGAATTCCGACGTCGCGATCTCGATCGGCAGCGCCACCGGATAACCGTGCGCGAGCACCATCTGGCCAACGAAGGACACCGGCCCCAGGTGCGCGCTGGCGAGGATCACTCCCTTGCCCTGCTCGTAGGCGCGGGCCACGTGCTCCCACCCATCCGCCCGGATCTCGGCGAGGAGCTTCTTGGGATCCGTCCGCGGGATCGAAAAGATCTCGACGTAGTTGCGGGTCTGCTCGACGAAGACGCGCCGCACGACAGCATGGCTGTTCCGCTCGGGAGCGATCACCGAAAGGTTGGCGTGCACGGCGCGCCGAGCACGTGGCGCCGCAAGAAAGGCGAGACTCCCCACGACCTCGGCGAAGGGGCCGATGAGCGCCTTCGGCATCAGCGGCAGGGCGCGCTCCGCCGCGCGGGAGAGCGCTCCCGTGAGCACCGCTAGGTCGCGGCGGCGTCCAGGGGCGCCGGCCACATCGGACGGAAGATGTACCACTGGTCCACTTCCGGTCGCATCAGTCCCTCGAGCGCATGCACGATCGCCTGCGTCGCGCGCTCCAGGTCGCTCGCCGCCTGCTTCGTGCGCTCGACGAAGAGCGGCGGGAGGGCGACTCCCTTGAACGAGTTGTCGCGGTCTCGAGTGACCGCCGCGACGATGATCGGCGCTCCCGAGACGCGGGCGAGGGCCGCGGCGATGGTCGGGAAGGCGGTGCGGACGCCGAAGAAGGTCGCCTGCACGTTGTCGAGCTCGTGAGCGCGCGGGCCGAGATCCATCATGAAGCCCACCATCTCATTGCGGCGTAGGGCGGCGAGCACGCGGCGGGTCGCGCCCTGAGGCGGCAAGATGACGACGTTCTTGTGCTCGCGGTTCGCCACCAGGAAGTCCATGAGCCGCACGTTCTCGAGCTCGTCGGCGACGACCGTGAGCGGGATCTCCTGCGCGATCCGCGCGCCACCGATCTCGAAGTTCCCGAAATGCGCGGAGACGAAGATGATCCCGTGGCCCGCGTCTCGCGCGGCCTGCAGGTGCTGGTGCGAGGTCGGATCGATCCTCACGAGGTCGTGTAGCTCGGCCTGGCCCATCGATGGGAACCGCATGATCTCCGTCAGGTACTTGCCGAAGTTGCGGAAGGCACGGCGCGCGACGCTCGCGACCTCCCGATCCCCCGCCGATCGCCCGAGGACGACCGCGAAGTTGCGCTTGGTGATCTCGCGCCTGCGACGCCAGACGAGATACGCGAACTCACCACCCACGACCGCTCCGAAGTACACGAGGCGCTCGGGGAGGCGCTGGACCAGCGCTGCCGCCGTGCGCCACGACCAGTACACGAGGCCGTCCCGGAACGGGACGCGCAGCCGCACTAGGCCTTCCCCGCGAGCGTGGTCTGGTCCGAGCCCTTGATGTACGCCTCGACGCCTTCGCGCGCCTTGTCGTCGTGGATCTGTCGCGGCGGCGACTTCATGAAGTACGCCGACGGCGCCACGATCGTGCCGCCCAGGCCCCGGTCGAGCGCGAGCTTGCAGCAGCGGATCGCATCGATGACGACGCCCGCGCTGTTCGGTGAGTCCCACACCTCCAGCTTCACCTCGACGTTCAGCGGCACGTCGCCGAACGTCGTGCCCTCCATACGGATGTAGCACCACTTGCGGTCGAGCAGCCACGGGACGTAGTCGGACGGGCCCACGTGGACGTCATCTGGGTCCAGAGGGTAGTCGAGCATGCTCGTGACCGCGTTCGTCTTGCTGATCTTTTTCGACTCGAGACGCTCGCGTTCGAGCATGTTCAGGAAGTCGGTGTTCCCGCCGAAGTTCAGCTGATACGTTCGGTCGAGCCGCACGCCACGATCCATGAAGAGCCGGGTGAGCACGCGGTGCGTGATGGTCGCGCCGACCTGCGACTTGATGTCGTCGCCGATGATCGGCAGGCCCTTCGCCGCGAAGCGCTTCTGCCAGTACGGTTCCCGGGCGATGAAGACGGGGATGCAGTTGATGAACGCGCATCCCGCTTCGAGGACCTGCTCGACGTACCACTTCGTCGCTTCCTCGCTGCCGACGGGGAGATACGAGACGACGACGTCGGTCTTCGTGTCGCGAAGGATCTTGACGATGTCCGCGGTCTCGCCGGGCGCCTTGGTGATGACCTTGGACAGGTACTTCCCGATGCCGTCGTGCGTCATACCCCGGCTCACCTTCACACCCGTCTTGGGCACGTCGGCGAAGCGATAGGTGTTGTTCGGCTTCGCGTAGACCGCATCGGCGAGGTCCTTGCCGACCTTGTTCTTGTCGACGTCGAACGCCGCGACGAACTCCACGTCACGGATGTGATAACCGCCGAGATCGACGTGCATGATCCCCGGGATCGGGTCGCCCGGCTTCGCGTTGCGGTAGTAGTGCACGCCCTGCACGAGCGAGCTCGCGCAGTTGCCGACACCGATGATCGCGACGCGGATCTTGCGGCCAATGGCACGGCCGCGCGTCGTTCGCTTCTTTGTGGGCATCTCCGTTATTTCAACCTTTCTTTTCATTGAGCGCGTTCGCCAGGTGGGCGATGCGCTGGATGACGGTGAGGGTGGCGAGGAACGCGGCGACGACCACCGCCGCCGCGAACAGGAAGGTGAATCCCGTGACGGCCCACGCCGCCACACCGATGAGGTAGAGCGCGATACGCGCCTCGCGCGGAGCGACGCCGACGTTCGCGCGTTCGCCGAGCGATTCCGCTTTGGCGCGGATGTAGCTGACGAGGAACGATGCGACCAGCAGGACGAGGCCGTCGCCGTACAGCACGGGGTCGGGAAGCGTGGCGCCGAGCTGGACCGCCGCGATCGCGAGCGCCGCGTCGGAGAGGCGGTCGAGCGTGGAGTCAAGGAACGCGCCGAATCGCGTGCCGCCGCCGGCCGCGCGCGCGAGCTGACCGTCCAGCGTGTCGCAGAGGGTGCCGAGCAGCAGCACGACCAGTGCGGGAGCGGGCTGCGCCGTCGCGAGGAGCACGGCGCCGACGACGGTGAGGAAGAAGCCCAGGACCGTGACGGTGTTCGCTCTGACCCCGAGCCTCTGGAGGCGACGGGCCACCGGGGCGAGACCGCCACGGAGAGAGCCGGCGAGGCGACCGGGCACGATGCTCACGGCGTCGACCGATTCACGAGCGCGCGGAAGCTCCGCTCCTGGAGCTCTGCGAAGCGCTCCCGATCGAACGAGCAGCGGACCTCGCGGCCGACCCGCTCGGTTCGGACGATGCCCGCGCCGGCGAGGCGGCGCAGATGCCACGACATGAGTGGCGCGCTGATCCGGAGACGCCGAACGAGCTCGGAGACAGGGAACTCACCTTCGGTCGCCAGGATCTGCACGACGCGGAGCCGCGTGACGTCGCCGAGCGCGCGGTGGAACGCCTTCAGCTCGCGGAGGTACGACTGACTGAGCATCGCTCCCCTTCACGGACGCCATGATGACCGCCCGAGAAGTATCTTAAAGAATAGTTGAAGTATCGGCTAGGGAGCCTGCTCCGCCCGGGTGGAAGCCTCCGGTGTGAGGAAGCCCTGGACAAACGCGGCGCCGAGCGGCCACCCGGCGAGTCGCATCGCGACCAGGAACCAGGAGAGCGCGATCGTCCCGCGCAGCTGTCCCGCGAAGGCGTCGAATCGCGGGTCGTTCAACCGGCCAACGTCGGCGACGGTGCCGACGACTAGGGTGACGATCACTGGCAGCGTGATGTAGGCACCCAAGAGCGCGATGCCTCGGTAATCCGCGCCGGCGCGAGAGGCGTACGCCCCGCCGGCGATCGGGCCCGCGAGGATCAGCGGCAGCGAGAGGACCGCGCCCGCGAGCGCCGTCGGGGCGAGTAGTTGGGCCAGGAATGGTGCCGGCCATAGGACGCTGGCGACCGTGCCGATCACGAAAGCGAAACCCGCGGCTGGCACCAAGCGTTCCGGAAGTCGCCACCACCGAACACGCAATCGGAAGCCGCGGACGATGAGACCGACCCCGATGCCAAGGACAAGGCAGACGGCGAGCAACGCGAGGACCTCGGGTGTGAGGAGAAAAGCGTCGGCGGAGCCGTCACCTGTGGCCCGGCCCGTGAAGGCCACACCGAGAAAGCGGTTGATGACGAGCGCTGCGTGCGTGGCCAGCCCGAGCAGAGCGAGACGGACGAGCTCGCGGCGCGCTCCGATGCCGAGTGCCGCGACGATCGTGCCGGCAGCGACGGCGATGACGATGGCCGGGGATTCGCTGACGGAGAGGGCTGCGCGGAGGGCCGGTGGCACGGCGATCCAATCCAACCGCACGTTCGAAAGGCGGAGGACGATGCTGACGATCAGGACGATGACATTCACCACCGCGCCGACGCCAATGGCGTACAGGAGTGTCACCTGCGAGCGGTGCTGAAGATCTCCGCGAGCTCTTTCACCGTCTTCTCGGAGCGTCCCTGGCGGAACGCGTCGGCGACGCAGGTCTCGAGATGCTGCTCGAGCACAACTGCGTCGACCTTGTCGAGCGCTTTCTCGATGGCCATGGTCTGCCTCAGCACGTCGACGCAGTACTTGTCCTCTTCGACCATGCGCTCGACCGCCTTCAGATGGCCGGCGATCGAACGCAGCCTCGCGATGACATCCTTGCGGGTCTCTTCGTTCACGGCCGCATCCTACCCCGGGGGGAGGGGGATCCCGGTGTCAGAATCGGCTGATGCCGTCCCCGCAGCCCCTCGCCGCGCGCATGCGTCCGCGCGACCTCGACGAGTTCGTTGGCCAGCCGCATCTCGTCGGCGACGACCGCATGCTCCGTCGGGCGATCGACGCCGGGCAGCTTCCTTCGATGATCCTGTGGGGACCACCCGGAACGGGGAAGACGACGCTCGCCGCGATCGCCGCGAAGAAGGCCAAGGCGCGCTTCGTGGCGATCTCCGCGGTGTCGAGCGGCGTCGCAGAGCTGCGAAAGATCATCGAGGAGTCGCGCAAGCTGCGGCAGCTGACGAACCAGGGCACGGTGCTCTTCATCGACGAGATCCACCGCTTCAACAAGGCGCAGCAGGACGTGGTCCTTCCGTACGTCGAGAACGGTGACGTCACCTTCCTCGGCGCTACGACCGAGAACCCTTCGTTCGAGGTGAATTCTGCGCTCCTGTCGCGATCGCGCGTCTACGTGCTGCAGCCGCTATCGGAAGACGACGTCCGCATCATCGTGCGCCGCGCGCTGACGGACGAGCGAGGTCTCGCCGGCAAGGTGTCTCTCACGACGGAGGCCGAAGATGCGCTCGTCGCGGTGTCCAACGGTGACGCGCGCGTCGCGCTCAACGCGCTCGAGCTTGCCTCCGACGCGATCGCGCCGAACGCGGAAGGCATGCGTCTCATCGGACTGCCGGACGTCCGCGAGGCCATGCAGCGCCGCAGCCTGCTCTACGACCGCGCCGGCGATCAGCACTACGACACGATCAGCGCGTTCATCAAGAGCGTCCGCGGATCGGATCCGGATGCCGCGCTCTATTGGCTCATGCGCATGATCGACGCGGGCGAGGACCCGATGTTCATCGCGCGTCGCATCGTCATCCTCGCCGGCGAGGACATCGGGCTCGCCGATCCGCAGGCGTTGGTCATCGCGTCCGCGGCGCAGCAGGCGACGCATCTCATCGGATTTCCCGAGGGGTGGTTCCCCCTGGCGGAGGCGACCGTGTACCTGGCGCTCGCGCCGAAGTCGGACTCACTGAAGCGTGGCCTCGGGGAGCTGCAGAAGGACCTCGCCGAGACCCGCGCGGACCCGGTGCCGCTGCACCTGCGCAATGCGCCGACGCCGCTCATGTCCAAGCTCGGATACGGGAAGGACTACAAGTACGCGCACGACTACGACGATCACGTCGCGCCCGACACGACCTACCTCCCCGAGTCGCTCCAGGGCCGCCGCTACTACGTGCCGACGGACCTCGGAGCGGAGGCGAAGCTCAAGATGCGGCTCGACGACCTCCGCCGAAGCGTCCGAGGAAAAGACCGATCTCGAACAGGAGATACATAGGGATCGCGACCAGGAGCTGATTGAAGGGGTCGGGTGTGGGGGTCACGATCGCCGCGACGATGAGGACGACGACGACGACGTAGCGCCGCTGCTTCGCGAGCCATGAATGCCGGACGACTCCGACCTTGATCAGCGCAAAGATCAGCACCGGCATTTCGAAGACGATGCCCATCCCGAGGATGAACGTCGTGACGAACGAGAGGTATTCCGAGGCCCGAAGCTGATTCTCGAACACGTCGCTCGCGAAGTTGATGAGGAACTTCAGGGCGTTCGGCAACACGAAGAAGTAGCAGAAGAGCATCCCGCCGACGAACAAGAGCAGGATGAACGGGCCCAGCGTCAACGCGAAGCGGCGCTCGTTGGCATGCAGCGCTGGATCGATGTACGCGTAGATCTCGTACAGGATGACGGGCATGGCGAGCGCGATGCCGCTGAACAGCGCCACGCGCATGTAGGTCGCGAAGTTCTCGGTCGGGTTGAACGACGACAGCTTGATCCCCTCGCCGACCGGAAGGATGAGGAGCTTGATGATCTCCGTCGTGAAGACGAACGAGATCGCCGTCGTGACGACCACCGCGATCGACGCCACCATGAGGCGGTCGCGGAACTCCCCCAAGTGCTGGACGAGCGATAGCTCCTTGTCGCGGTCGGACATCGTGTTCACGCTAACGGACATCTGACGTCACGCTAGCGTAGGTACAATCGACCCGTTCGCCCCCGTAGCTCAGTGGATAGAGCGGCGGCCTCCGAAGCCGTAGACAGGCGTTCGATCCGCCTCGGGGGTACAGCAAAAGCCCACGGCACGCCTCCTGCACCCCCCTTTCCCGATATTTCCGCGGAGGTGTTCACGTGGGCATAATCGCATTCCTGCTCGTCGGGCTCGTCGCGGGCTTCATCGCTCGCGCGCTCGTGCCCGGTCCCGATCCCATGGGCTGGCTCGGGACGATGGTCCTGGGCATCGTCGGCTCTCTCGTCGGCGGAACGCTCGCAGCACTGCTGTTCGGCGGCACGCTCGAGATCTCGGCTGCCGGTCTCGTCGGCTCGATCCTCGGCTCGATCATCGTGCTCTTGATCTGGCGAGCGGTCGGCAGTCGCGCGACGACCACGGTCTAGACCTAGTGACCCGGCTGCGGCTCCGATGCGGGTCGCAGCTGGGTCACCGGCACCCAGTACTGACCGAAGCGGTCCTTGATCAGCCACTCCTCGCCGTTCGGCGAGCCGCGAACGAGCTGACCCTGGCGCCAGGTGTCCTCGATCGGATCTCTGTACAGCACCCGCGCGCCCTTCCGTAGCTCGAGTGTCAGTGCCATCAGCGCTTCGGAACGATATAGGCTTCGGTCCCCGCCACTCGGCGGACGTATTCGCCGAACATCGGCTCGACGAATTCGTAGCGCCCGCGACCGAGCCGAGTCACGAGGCCGCGAGCCCGCAGTGACTCGAGTGCGCGCAGGACCTCGGGCCGCGGCACCGCCGGTGTCGTTTCCGACGCGAACAGCACGGCGCCTTGCGCGACGCGCGTCGCGACGAGTTGCAGGTACTTCTGCTTTCCGAGCTCGGACCAGTGGAGCGCGAACGGTCGCTCGAGCTCGCGCAGCGCCTGCTCGTACGCGATGGCGAGCAGGTCGGCCGTCACCACGCGCTGTGCCGCGTCGCGCATGAGGTAGTAGAGGGCGGCGCACACCTGCATCGTGTCCTGCGGATGCCCGCCGGTCGCGTCGAGCAGCCGATCGACGCTGGTGTCGTCGATCGCGATCTTCTTCTCCGCGAACTTCTCGCGCAGGTAGGTGAGCCAGTCGTCCGGCGCGATGCCGAAGCGATGACCGCCGGCTTCCGCGAGGTCGATCGGGACCGCGAACCGGTAGAAGGCGCGACCCTTCTCGCTGAAGAGCTCCTCGAGGATCCCCTCCTCCGAGCCGAGGAACGCGTACGCGACACCCTTCTGGGCCTGGAAGTGGGTGCGCATGACGTCGAACACGCGCGGGCCGAGGCGGCCGGCGGCCTGGAACTCGTCGAACGCGACCACGACACGCTTGCCCGTCCGCGACGCGAGCGCCCGCGGTAGATCGAGCGCTCCCTCGAAGAAGCGTTGCGCGTTCTTCTCGCGCGCGAGCTGCAGCGCGAGCTCGATGTGCTCGTACTTCACCTTCACCGAGGGACGCATTCCCGCGGCGACCGCTTTGGCCTGCTCGAAGCTGCGCTCGACCCCCGAGACGTTCTCGAGGACCGCATCGATCAGCCGCTCGCCGAGACCGCGGATATCCGTTGCTCCGAGGCAGTCAACGTACGCCGTGAGCGCACCGCGGCGCTTCAGTCGTCGGAGTACCTCGAAGATGATCGACGTCTTGCCGATGCGTCGCGGGCCGGCGACGAGCACGTGATTGCCATCGCCCAGGCGCTCGACCAGGCGGCGGATGTAGGTCTCACGGCCGACGAGGTCGGACGCCGGCACGGGTCCGCCGACGGGAAAATGAGGCGGGGGAGCGCTCACGCGTCCGAAGGGTCCCGGCATGTCACCCCGAATATACATGAGATGTATCAATAGGTATCACGCGATGCATGCACGCCGCTATGGGAGCATCGTCGCGTGGGGTTCCCCTGGATCTTCCGACAGCCAGACGGGGAAGAGCGGCGCCGCCTGGAACGCGCGGTCGCCGACGTCGATCGCGAGCTCGCGGCGAACCTCGAGCTCACGTCCATGTTCGACCAGACGCATCAGGCCGTCGTGCTCGAGATCGGCGAATTCACGCGACACCGCGCGACGATCGAAAGCGGTCTTGCCGCCGCGTTCACCCCGCTCGCCGACCTCTATTCGCGGGTCGCCGATACCGAGTCGGCGATGGAACGCCGCGGTCCTGCGAACACGCTTCGGGACGACGATCGCGCGCTCATCGAGACCTGGGAGGGCGATGCGAGAGCCGCCCAGCGCGGCCTCCGGGAGGCGCTCGCCGCACCCCCGTCCTCGCCGCTCGCGAAGCTGCTGCGGCGCTTGAGTGGGTTGCTGCCGACCAGGCGATGACCTAGCGCCCTGCTAATGGCACGAGGCGTGCATTCGTTACACCCTGCGCATGGCATCCGCGGGTCGGTCCACCCTGGGACGCTCTTACCGCTCGTATCGCTTTCCACTACGGAAGGGCGGGCGTCTTTCCCGCCGCCCTGGAGCCGGTCAACGGCTTGGCCCACTGGCCGGCGGGATCAGCGCCTTCTTCCTGGCGATGCTCGCCCTCGGGGGCGTGGCGGCGGCGGCCGTGTTCGGCTACTTCGCCGCCGACCTGCCGGCCGCGCACGACCTCGCGACGATCCCGATCCCGCAGACCACGAAGATCTGGGATCGCTCGGGTGAGCATCTCCTTTACACGCTCGAGGAGGAGCGCCGCGAGCTCGTGAGCCTCGACGCCGTCCCGCAGAGGATGCAGGAAGCGACGATCGCGATCGAGGACAAGTCCTTCTGGTCGAATCCGGGGATCGACATCGGCGGCATCGTCCGCGCGATGAACGCGAACGCGGCGAGCGGCACGATCTCGCAGGGTGGCTCGACGATCACGCAACAGCTGATCAAGACGCGGCTGCTCGGCGACGAGCCGACCTTCACGCGAAAGATCAAGGAAGCGATCCTGGCGATGGAGGCCACCCGCACGTTCAGCAAGAAGCAGATCCTCGAGATGTACCTGAATCAGATCTACTACGGCAATCAGGCCTACGGGATCGAGGCCGCCGCCAAGACCTACTTCGACCAGCCCGACCTCATGAAGCTGACGCTCGGACAGATGGCGATGCTCGCCGGTCTCGCGCAGCGACCGTCGGACTACGATCCGGTGCAGAACCCGGGTGCCGCGAAGGCGCGGCGTGCGCAGGTCCTCGACGCGATGGTCGAGAGCAATTACATCACCGTGAGCGAGGCCGACGCGGCGAAGGCCGAGCCCATCGTCGTGAAAGCCGCATCGACGTCCCTCTACGCGGCGCACTTCACGTTCCGCGTTCGCGAGCAGATCATCCGGGAGCTCGGCGAGAAGGCCGCGTATCGCGGCGGCTACACCGTCTTTACGACGCTCGACTGGAACATGCAGCAGCTCGCGGAGAAGGAAGTCCGCGATCACGTCGACAGCCTGAAAGGCTTCAACGTGAACAACGCGGCACTGATCACGATCGATCCCACGACCGGTGAGATCCTCGCCTACGTCGGCAGCTACGACTACTACGGCAACACGCCGAAGATGCAGGGCGACTACGACCACGCCGGCATCGCGTACCGGCAGCCGGGCTCGACGTTCAAGCTGTTCACCTACCTCACCGGGATGCTCAAAGCGGGAATGACGGCATCGACGCGTCTCTACGACATCCAATGGCGGATGCCGGACGGCAGCGGGACCTTCTACGAGCCCAAGGACGCCACGCGGGAGCAGCACGGCCCGACCACGATGCGCCAGGCGCTGCGCGAGTCGCTGAACCTGCCCGCGCTTCAGGTCACGCGGACCGTCGGCATCGACGCGATCATCGACACGATCCACCAGCTCGGCATCGACCGGGACTGGGACCGCACCCAGCTCGGTCTGTCGTTCGGCATCGGCGCGGGCGAGATGCGCCTCATCGACATGGCGAGCGCCTATCAGGTCATCGCGAACATGGGCGTGCGAGTCGAGCCAACGTTCATCCACAAGATCGTCGATCCGAACGGGAAGGTCGTGCGCGACTGGTCCAAGCCCGAGGGAAAGCAGGTCCTCGATCCACGGCAGGCGTGGATCATGGCCGACATCCTCAAGGACAACACCAACCCGGAGGGCTCGTTCGTGTTCGGCCCGTGGACCAACATCGGCCGGACCGCCGCGCTCAAGACCGGAACGACCGACGACCAGAAGGATGTGCTCGCGATCGGCTGGGTGCCCCAGCGCCTCACGGCGATCTGGATGGGCAACTCCGACAACTCCGAGATGAAGGGCATCTCGTCCGCGCTCGGCCCCGGCGTGCTGTGGCGCGACTACATGAAGACCGTCGTCGGGGGGCTCCCGCCCACGTGGTACGACAAGCCCGCGGGCATCGTCGATCGTACGGTGTGCGTGAACCCGTCGAAGATGGGCGGAAACGGCTCCGGCATGCTGCCCGGCCCGTCCTGCCCCAGCGGCTTCCGCTTCAACGAGCACTACGTGGAGGGCACGGAGCCCAAGACGAACGACGCCGACTTCTACACCTCATGCGGCATCCGCCTGATCGCGCCGTTCGCCGACTGGCAGCCGTACTACAACTCCTGGGCTTCGGGCGCGGTCTCGGGCACATATAGCTACGGACGCTTCAGCTGGAACATCTGCGGCTTCGCACCGAAGCCATCGACGTCACCCTCGGCGAATCCGTCCGCCCTCCCACGTCCGTCGGCGACGCCGCCGCCGCGTCCGCTCCCGACACCGAAACCGACCAAGCGGCCGTAAGGGTCGACAGCGGGCACATCGCCCGATACCGCGGTCTCGACTCTCGCTCGCGACGCGTCCGATAGCTGCCCCGCGCGTACGCATGTACGCGACGCGCACCTAGACTGGGCTTGTGGGAGCGGTGTCGAGTGCGGCGTTCTACGCGCCGGTAGAGGGGGAGCTCAGGGAACTCGAACGCCGGCTCCTCGCGGTGGGTCGTGGTGGTCATCCGACGTTCCAGGCGGCCGTGGAACACGTATTTCAGACCCCCGGCAAGCTTCTCCGCCCCACGCTCGTCTTCCTCTCGGCGCGGTTCGGGACCCGTGATGACCCGGAGACCGTGCTCAACCTCGCCCAGTCGCTCGAGCTCGTGCACACCGCGTCGCTCGTCCACGACGACATCGTCGATCGCGCCGATGTCCGCCGGAACATCCCCACGGTCAACGCGATGTGGGATGGCGATGTCGCGCTCATCGTCGGTGACTATCTCTTCGCGAAGGCATACGCGCTTGCGGCGGTCCTGCCGAAGCCCGAGGTGATCGCGATCGTCGCGCAGACCGTGTTCGCCCTCTGCGACGGCGAGCTCAACGAGGTCACCTCGCCACCGACGATGCCGACCGAAGCCGAGTACCTCGAGCGCATCGAGCTCAAGACCGCGTCGCTCTATGCCGCGTGCTGCCAGGGGGCAGCGCTCCTCACGGAGGCCGACCCCGAGCACGTGGCCGCGCTTGGCGCCTTCGGGACGAACCTGGGTCTCGCGTTCCAAATGACCGACGACATCCTCGATCTCGTCGGGGACGAGGCCGAGTTCGGCAAAGCGGTCGGCCGCGACCTCGAGGAGGGGATGGCGACGCTCCCGATGATCTACGCCGCCGAATCGGGTGGCCAGGACGGCGAGCTCGCGAGACGCATCGTCGCGCCGGGCAAGTCGCACGGCGAGGTGGTCGACCTGCTGCGGATCATCCGCGCAAGCGGCGGACCGGAGCGAGCACGCGCGCGTGCACTGGGATTCCATGACGCCGCTCTTCGTGCGCTCGACGGCCTGCCCGCGCGTGGCGAGCGTGAAGCTCTCCGCGACGTCGCCGACTTCGTCATAAGCCGCGTTCGGTGAGTCCCGCTCCGAAGCGCGAGCTCGCTGAGATGCGCGACCGCCTGTTGCGCGAGGTCGACCGCGTCATCGGCGCGACGGATGGTCTCGGCGTGGACCAGCTCACCTGGCAGCCCGCGGCGAAGGGCGCCAACAGCCTGCTCGTGCTCGCCGCGCACACCGTCGGCGCGGCCGAGCGCCATATCCTCGTGAACATTGCCGGGCACAAACCGGGGGGCACGCGCGACGAGGAGTTCGCGGCGAAGGCGGACATCGCGGGCGTCCGCGCCCGATGGGAAGTCGTGAAACGCGGCATCGTCGATGTCCTCGACAACTTGCCGCCGGGTCGTCTCGACGAAGACCTGGTGGGACCCGTCTCGACCCGTTCGGTCCAGGCGATGGTCGTCCACTCGATCGCACACGCAGCGGAACACGCCGGACAGGCGGAGCTGACGCGAGATCTCCTGAAGGAGCGCGCCTAGGACGCCGGCGGCGCTCCGCGGTCGCGACCGCCACGACGTCCGCGGCGACGGCGCTTTCTCTTCGCAGCGCCATCGCGCACCGGCGTCGGGCGCTCCTGCCGTGGCACTTCGTCGCCGCCATAGGAGCCGACGCCGCGCGTATGCGCGGGCACCGGATCGAACGTGACTCCGAGCTCCGCGGCGGTGTATTCCGCGCGACCGCCATCGACCAGACCGACGACGATCGATTCCTTCACCACGTTGACGCCCTGCGTCGTCGCGCAACCGGATGTGCCGCAGGATCCGCTGACGCACGCGGGGATATGGAAGGTCTCGCCGAGCTTCGGAAGCTTGCCCTTCACCTCTTGGTACGTCTCGAGCTCGTAGATGAGGCAGCATTTGAGGCGGCCGCACACCCCGGTGAGCTTCGATTGATTGAGCGGAAGGTCCTGCTCCTTCGCCATGCGGATCGAGATGTTCGAGAACTTGTCGAGCCAGCTCGAGCAGCAGAGCTCTCGTCCACACGTGCCGACGCCGGTCATCACCTTCGTCTCGTCGCGCGCGCCCATGCGGCGGAGCTCGACGCGTGTACCGAAGTGAGCCGCGAATGCCGCGTTGAGCTCGGACATATCCGCGTCCGCGGGCGGGCGCCCCGACGGGTCGGTGGAGTAGAAGATCGTGAGCGCGGATCCGTCGAACTGCCAGTCCGCGCCGAGGATCTTGATCGGCAGACCGGTGGAGCGGACCATCTCGCCCGCCGTCACCGCCGCGTCGGCGTCCATGCGCTCGCGCTTGTTGATCTCGAGCACGTCCGCGACCGACGCCTTGCGCACGACGGTGCCAAGCGGCGGGTCGACCTGCACCAGCGGTGAATCGGTCGGCAGGATCTGAACTCGTGCGGCGTCGACGCCGAGGTCGGTGCGCACGATGATCCAGTCGTTCACGCGGTAATCGTTCACCGCACCGGGATCGAAGAAGTACATGCGCCCAGCTTTCATGAAGCGAGCGCCAACGACGGTACGCATCTAGGCAGCCTCCGCAAATGTTTCGTCGTATGGGAGCTTCAGCACGAAGAGCTCGAGCAGCATGCGTGCGCTGACCGTCGTCTCGACGACGTCACGCCGCCACCGCTCCATACGCTGCGCGAGATCGACGAGCTCCCGCGTCGACACCTTCGCAGCGAGACGGCGACTCTCGTCATCGCGGTCGGGCCGCATCGCGCGATCGGCGACGCCGGTCCCGGCCACGGCGGCATCGCGGACGAGCTCGCTCCAGTTCACCAAGCGGTTCTCGATGAGCTCGCTTCGCTTCTGGCTGTCGCGTTCGTCCGCGAGCGCGGCGGCCCACGCGAACCGCTCGGTGAGCTTGCTGCCGACGAGACGGTAGAACTCGGCTTCGAACTGCTTGCGGGCCGTCCGCGCGCCGTCGTCCATCGCGAGCGCGAGCGCGATGCCGGGCTTGCCCGCCGCGGGCGCTGCGAAGCGCGCCGCGCTCTGGCCCAACCGGGCGACCAGCGCTTGCTCGATCTCGACACGCGCGACGGAACGGAACGGCAACGGCTGCAGGCGCGACCGGATGGTCTCGAGCAGGCGCGACGGTGTCGGGGTGATCAACAGGAGCACCGCGTGCGACGGCGGCTCCTCCAGCGTCTTGAGCAATGCGACCTCGGCGTGCTCCGAGAGGTCGGCGGCGTCGTCGATGATGACGACACGCCGGCGGCCCTCGAGCGGCCGCAGCGCGAGGTCCTGCTGCATCTCGCGGATCTGCTCGATCGTGATGTTCTTGCGGTCATCGCGCTTCGCCTGGTCGACGAGCCGCGTGATCTCGCGGACGTCCGGATGCAGACCGCGCTCGATCTTCCGGCAGGCGAGGCAAACGCCGCATCCGCCCGGCACCGTCGGCTCGGTCGCGCAGTTGAGTGTCTGCGCCAACCGCACCGCCAGCGTGTGCTTTCCGATCGACCGCGGACCGCTGAGCTCGTATCCATGGGCCACGTCGCCCCGGGCCGCTCGCTCGCCAAGCCTGGCGAGCAGGCGACGCTGCCCGATCACATCTCGCAAGTCCGCTCGCGAGTCTAGTCGCCGGGCCCAGCAAATGGTCCTGCGGCGATGGTCAATTCGCGCGATGTGCCATCGACGGACTGTTACTAAGGTCGCGGCATGCGCCAGGCGGAGGGTCGATCAGCGTCAGACGAAGGGTCCGCAGCGCCGCTCTTCTCCGCGCGAGAGTCGGAGATCGTGGAGCTCATCGCGCTCGGCTTCGGCGACAAGCAGATCGCCGCGAGGTTAGGGATCTCGCAGCGGACCGTCCGAACGCACCTCGAGCGGCTCTTCGACGACCTGCAGATCCGTTCCCGGGCGGCCGCCGTGGCTCTCTGGATGCGCGGCCGTCCCTAGCTGTCGGTCAAACGTCCGACTTGTGGCCACGGATACCTGAGTAACGATGCCGGGGCGTTCGGAGGCGAATGGTGGCGGAGGCAATGGGGGCAGTTTCTCTCGGAGTGGAGCTCATCATCGGGGCGTTCCTGCTCGTCGCGGGGATCGTGAAGGTCCGCGCGGACGAGAGCGCGGTCATCGCCGCGGTCGGCCGATATGAGATCGGGAGCGGCGATCAGCAGCGGCTGTTCGCGCGGACCCTGCCGTGGATCGAGATCGGTCTCGGCGCCGCGTTGGTCCTCGGACTGGCGAGGGATCTCACAGCGCTCGGTGCGGGCGGGTTGCTGGCCGCGTTCGAGATGGCCATGGCGCGTTCGCTGTGGAACGGCAGACGCCATCCGTGCGGCTGCGGTGCGGACCGCCCGTCGACCCTCATCTCATGGACGCTCGTCTCGCGGAATGTCGTTCTCGTCGCGGCGCTGACGGCGGCTGAGCTGGCGCGGAACGCGTCCGCTCCGTGGTCGCTCGCGAACGCTGCTCTCGCAGCCGTCTTCCTTGCCAGCACGCTCTCGTCGGGCGCGCTTGGTGTCCGATCGCGGGTCCGCATCACGCCCACGCTCTCAGTCGCTCCAACGACAGGCCAAACGTGAAATGAACAGGAGGACGAACGTGACTGACCTCTCGAGGCGAAAAGTCCTGTCCATCGTCGCAGCCGGTGCGGGAGGCCTCGTCGCAAAGGCGAGCGGGCTCATGCCTGAGATCGCGCTGGCCGGAGAGCCGCCGAGCTCGGGCGCGGGGGCCACGACGGAGGGCAACATGGTCATCGAGCAGCTCGATCGAGCCGCGATCGGTCGCGCGCTCGGTGACGCACGAGCGGATGGGGCCGGACGCCTGCTCTGGGCCGCGCTCGAGAGCGATGGGATGGTCGCGCAGCCGGGCCTGGCATACGGATCGCGAGCGCACCTCAAGACGGACCCGCGCCTGCGCGGGCACTTTGTGGCCATGCCGTTCTCGGACGGACACGGGCGCTCGGCAAAGCTGTATCACGCCCTCGAGGCACAGGGAGGCCTCAAGTCCTTCGTCCTGCGGTGGAACGACGTCGATCAGAGGACCGTCGAGGTCTTCGACGTGCAGTCCGGCGCCGCCCGCCGGCGATCCACAGTATTTCTCGGGACCGCTGAGGCGACGATCGTATTCGCGGACGGCACGCGCAAGGTCATCCGCACATCCGGCCGAGGGCGACCGCCGGGCCTTGCCGCGCCTAACGCGGACTGCGGTGTCGAAGGCGTCATGTGTTCGATCGTGTGCGCTCTTACCGTGGAGCTCTCATGCCTCTACGAGAGCACCGTCGTCTGCGGCGGGCTCGCGATCATCTGCCCACTGTGTGGTGCCGTCTGCGAGGTCGTGACCGTGGTCATGTGCAGCGTCGTCACCGCGTACTCCTGCTACTACGTTTGCAAGCCGTGCGGATAATGGACCGGGGCACTCAGGAGGTGAGGCGATGATCTCGCCGATCTGGACGGCGGTGACGATCGGACTTCTCTTGATCGGAATCAGGCTGCTTCAGCGCAGCACCCGGGCGCCGAACTGGCTTGCGGCAGTCACGCCCGACGTCTCTCTCGGTTGGACCGTGGTAGCGGCGGTCATCGGCATCGGAGTGATCGCCGCCCTCGACGCTACCGGCGCGTTTCGGGAGGCACTCGGCGCACCCGAAACGCCGGTCCTCATCATCGCCGCGGTCCTAGTGCTTCAGGTCGCCGTGCTGCTTTCCGTCGTCGTGATCAGGCGCCGTCAGGCCCGCGCCTCGCACTAGCGGTCAGAGGGCGTCGATGATCTTTCGAACGTGCGCGGGCAGGTGCGGCTTCAGGCGGTAGTAGGCCCAGATCCCCTGTCGCGTCGCCTCGACGAGACCCGCCTCACGCAGCTTCGCCATGTGATGCGAGAGCGTCGGCTGCGACAGATCGAACGTGGCGGTGAAGTCGCAGATGCACACCGGCTCCTTCGAAGCGCGGAGCGCGAGGATCATCTGCAACCGTGTTGGATCGGCCAGCGCCTTCAGGACATCGGCCAGCTCCGTCGCCCGCACCGGCGGCACTTCGAGCTCAACAGCGCAGCACACGCCTCGCTCCCGTGCGGGCAGGACGTCCAGCTTCACCATGGCTGCGATGCTACACGACCCATTGACAAATATCAATGGGTCGTCTAGACATTAGGCATCGAGACCCATCGATGGGTCGTCCGGAGGACACAGGGAACGAGATCCAGGAGACCGTACGCGCGAGGTACGCAGAGCGAGCGCTCGACATGGCGAAGGGCTCGTCGTGCTGCGATGACAGCTGCTGCGATGCGAATGGCTGCGGCGAAGGCTATGCGGCGGAAGAGCTCGCGAGCCTCGGGCTGGACCCGAGCGTCAGCCTCGGCTGTGGCAACCCCACGCTGCTGGCGGATCTCCATCCCGGCGAGGTCGTGCTCGACCTCGGCTCCGGGGCCGGCCTCGACGTCCTCCTCTCCGCGCGCCGCGTCGCGCCGGGCGGTCACGCCTACGGCGTCGACATGACCGATGAGATGCTCGCCGTGGCGCGGGAGAACCAGGCCAAGGCCGGTCTCGGCAACGCCACCTTTCTGAAGGGCACGATCGAAAGCGTTCCGCTGCCGGACGCGTCGGTCGACGTCGTGATCTCCAACTGCGTCATCAATCTCGCCGCGGACAAGGGCGCCGTGCTGCGCGAGGCGTTCCGCGTGCTCCGGCCCGACGGCCGCTTCGCGGTCGCCGACATGGTCGCGCTCGAGGAACTCGCGCCCGACGCGAAGAAACGGCTCGACCTCTGGGCGGGCTGCGTCGCAGGGACGATCTCGCTCGCGGACTACACCAGGGACCTGGAGGACGCGGGGTTTGACGCGATCGACATCGAGGTGACACGCGAGGTGAAGCTCGAGGGCGTCGCGGGTCGCATCGCGAGCGCTTACATCCGCGCCCGACGCCCGTCGCGCGTGGAGATCGCCGCAACATAGGCCGCATCGGTCCGCTTCGCGACCGCCGGCCACGAGAACTCGCGCTGTAGCCGCTCGCGTCCGGCCGCGCCCATACGGCGGCCGCGTTCGGGATCGCGCAGCAACGCGAGGATCGCGTCGGCGATGGCGCGCGGCTCGTTCGCGACGTGAAGTCCGTCGACGCCTTCACGCACCACTTCGTGCAGCGGGGCGATGTCGCCGGCGATCACGGGCAGCCCGGCGCTCCACGCCTCGAGATAGGTGTGACCGAACGTCTCGTGCTCCGACGGCATTGCGAAGATCGTCGCGCGGGCGAACGCCTCCGCCTTCTCCGCCTCCGTCGCGACACCGCGGTCGACCCAGCGCGGGTCGTGCGGGCCGCGGTCGAAGGCGGCGTTCCACGCGGCCTGACCGATCGTGACGAAGTGCGCGTCCGCCCGCTCGGCCCACACCAGCCGCGCCGCGGCGCGCAGTGCGTGATAGCCCTTGTATCGCTCGCGTCGCCCCACAAAGAGCACCGTCGCCGGGTCGCGCGGGACCTCGGGCAGCGCGTGCAGGTTCGGCCCGATACCCGTGATGTGCACCTGACGGACGCCGCGCCCGCGGTACCAGCCCGCCTCCCATTCGGTCAGCGCGATGACCGCGTCGTCTCGCCGGTAGCGCGCGACATCTGCCGCGCCCGCGCCGGAGAAGGGCTGTCCGGGATGGACCAGCGGCGTCTCGACGAACGCGGCGCCCGCGTCGCGCGCGACCCGCTCCAGCGGGCCGGCCCACTCCCGGGCGATCGAATGCACGACGTCCGCGCCGGCGACCGCGCGTCGAAGATCGTCCGGGCGGACCAGCGTGGTCGGCAAGAGTCCGTCGATGGCGGCTCCGATACGACCACCGCGCGCGGGGATGAACACGAAGTGCGTTCCGTTCGCGCGGATCGTCACCGGCCCCGGCGGCGCGGCGAGGGCCTCACGCGGCACGCCCGGCCGCTCCCACGCCGGACGCATACCGACGAGCGTGACGTCGTGGCCGAGCGCTCGCAGCTCGCGGTCGAGAGCGCGCGCGAGCGCCTCGGACCCGCCGACGGTGGAGAGGAGCTTCTTCGCGATGACGACACGCACGGTGGAAGGCTAGGTGAGGTCTCCTCGGACCTGAGTCACACGCCACCGGTCTAACCAGCTCTGCGGCGTGAGACCTCCGAGCCCGTGGTGCGGTCGGAGTGTGTTGTACCAGGGAACGAAGAGCGCGATCGCCAGCGCCCGCTCCTCGTCGCTGTTGAACTGGTCGCGGTACGCGCACTCGCGCTGGATCGTGCCGATGAACCGCTCGGCCCGGCCGTTGGTCCAGGGATGTCGGACTTTGGTCCGGGTGTGCCGCAGACCGGCAGCACGACAGGCAGCTGCGAACTGATTGCTGCGGTAGGCCGAACCGTTGTCGGTGAGGATCCGCTCGACCTGGATGCCGCGCCCGGCGAAGAACGCCGTGGCGTGATCGACGAACGCAATCGCGTCGGCGCCGGCCAGGGTCGGCCGGAACTCGCTGAACACCAGGCGGCTGGCCATGTCGATCGCCACATGCAGATGCCGCCAGCCCACCTTGCGGCGGGGGTTGTGGTGCATGACTGCCGCGCGTCCGCCGCCGCGGCCCAGGCTGCCGAAGCTCTTGATATCCACGCCGACGAGCTCGCCCGGTCGCAGCGGCGCGAAGGTGCCGAAGCTGCGCGGCGGTTTGGGGAACAGATGGCTGAGCCGGTGAGCCCCGTGGCGGCGGAGGATTCGGTGGACCGTGCTGGGGTGCAGGCCCAGCGAAGGGCCGATCCGGTCCGGCCCGATGCGCTCCTCCAATCGCAGGGCGAGCACGCTCGCCTCCAGCGCGTCCGCGCAGCGTCGTGGCGACCGGTGTGGACGGCACGGACGGTCGTCGAACTCCGGTGCTCGCCGGCGCCAGCGGTACACCGTGCGCCGACTGACCCCGACATTGCGCGCGGCCTGTGTAACTCCGATGCGCTCCGCCTCAGCGACCACGAACGCCCGGAGCCGCGGATTGAGCCGATCTGTCTGGTACAAAGAAGACCCTCCGACTAGTGGTGTTTGGTCTGATCACCGCGCACCCTAGTCGGGGGCTTCTATTTGTGACTCACGTCTGTGGAGACTTCAGCTAGGCGAGCGCCTCGTCCGCCGGCAGATGCGCACCCACGGCGCGCTGATGCGCTTCCTCGACGCGGTCCATGACGAGATCCCAGTCCCACCGCTCGCGCAGCTTCGCGTTCCCGGCGCGACCCATCTCCCGGCGCAGCTCGGGCGCGTCGAGAAGACGCGTCACCGCACGCGCGATGTGCTCGACCTTCTGCGGGACCAGCAAGCCGTCCACGCCGTGCGCGATGACCTCGCGCAGCGGCGGGATGTCGCCACCGATCACCGGCTTCTCGTGCAGCCAGGCCTCGAGGTAACCGATGCCGAATGTCTCGTGCGCCGATGGCATCGCATACACGTCGCAGGCGTCGAGCGCCGCTGACTTTTCCACGGCCCCTGCGCGCTCGATCTCGATGATCCGCTCATCGGTGTAGCGCGCGAACTCGTCGACCATCGCACCATAGAAGCCGGGCACGCCGATGAAGACGAACCGCGCCTCGTCGTGGCGTTGCCACACGAGCTCGGCGGCGTCGAGGAGATGGATGTAGCCCTTGTAGCGCTCACGCCGTCCGACGTACAGAACGACGGGCGCATCGGCTGGGATGCGATGACGCGCGCGGAACGCGACGCCGTCGTGGGAGCGCAGCGCGTTCGCACCCATGCCCGTCGTGATCGCGCGATACGGATCGATTCCCTGGTCGCCGAACCATGCACGCTCCCAGTCCGTCATCGTCGTGATCACCGTCGCGCGCCGGTACCGCAGGAAGTCCGCCGGCGTGTCGCCGCCGTGGAACTGACCAGGGTGCGCGAGCGGTGTCAGGACGATCGGCAGGTCGAGCTCCTTCGCGACGGTGAGCGAGCTGTCGAGGTACTCGCGGCCGACGTTGTGGATCAGGTCGCGGTCCTCGGCGTATCGCTCCAGCTCTTCGACGCGCATGAGGTCCACCAGCGTCGACGCGTCGGCCATGTACCCGAGAAAGCCGCCGCGCGGCTTCACCTGGATGACCTCGACACCGTGATCTTCGAAGCGCGGTCGCTCGTCGAAGGCCTGACCGCAGACGACGCGCACGTCATGTCCACGCGCCGCCAGTCGCGTCGCCCATTGATACGCAAGGCTCTCCGAGCCACCCATCGGTGCGTAGGTGCGTTTGGTGAAGAGGACCTTCATCCGTTCGCGCTCCCGTGCAAAGTCGCTGCCGTGCCGCGGGTCAGGATGCGGCCGCGGTCTCGTCCATACCGATGAACTTCGCCCATGCGCGCTCGCCGGCGCGGACATATGAGGAATACAGGTACGTCGGCGTGGCCGGCGGACGCTTCGGTTGACGAAGGAGCGTCATGTGCGACTCGGCAAGCGTGCGACCGCCTTTGCGGTGGTTGCACGCTCGGCATGCGGCCACGACGTTGTCCCACGTGTGCTGGCCGCCGCGGTGACGCGGCATCACATGATCCAGCGTGAGGTCGTTCCCTCGCTTGCCGCAGTACTGGCAGGTGTGGTCGTCGCGCTGGAGGATCTCTTTGCGCGTGAGCTTGACCACCGGTCGCGGTCGCTTGATGTGATAGACGAGACGGATCACCGAGGGCGACTGCAGATTGAGCCGCTCGCTCGTCACGATGTGGCCGTTCTGCTCGATGACCGTCGCCTTCTGCTTCGAGAGCAGGACGACAGCACGCCGCACGTTGCACACGTTGAGCGGCTGAAAATCGAGGTTGAGCACGAGCACGTTCGCATCGACGACCGCCATTCTCCGATTCTACGGGCAGGGCGTTACGATTGCGTACACATGGCTTCCACGCAGAACACCCCCGGATCGAACGGCTCCACCGGTACGTGGACGCTGAAGAGCGGCCTCGCGCGGATGCTCAAGGGCGGCGTGATCATGGACGTGGTCACCGCCGAGCAGGCGCGGATCGCGGAAGACGCGGGTGCGGTGGCGGTCATGGCCCTCGAGCGCGTGCCCGCGGACATCCGCGCCGCGGGGGGCGTCGCACGCATGAGCGATCCGCAAAAGATCATCGAGATCATGAGCGCTGTGACCATTCCGGTCATGGCGAAGTGCCGCATCGGACACTTCGTCGAGGCGCAGGTGCTCGAGGCGCTCGGCGTCGACTACGTCGACGAGAGCGAAGTCCTGACGCCCGCGGACACACAGTTCCATGTGGACAAGCACGCGTTCAAGGTGCCGTTCGTGTGCGGCGCGCGCGACCTCGGTGAGGCGCTGCGTCGCATCAACGAGGGTGCGGCGATGATCCGCAGCAAGGGCGAGGCGGGGACAGGCAACATCGTTGAGGCGGTGACGCATCTCCGCGCGATCCTCTCCGCGATCCGCTCGCTCGCCGGCTTGAAGGACACCGGACTCGACGCGAAGGCCGAGGAATACCGCGTTCCCGTCGAGCTCGTGCGCGACGTCGCGGAGAATCAGCGGCTTCCGGTGGTCCTCTTCTGCGCCGGTGGCATCGCAACGCCCGCCGATGCCGCTCTGACGATGCAGCTCGGCGCGGAAGGAAACTTCGTCGGCTCCGGGATCTACAAGTCCGAGGATCCGGCGCGCCGCGCGAAGGCGATCGTCGAGGCGACGACCCACTTCACCGACGCGAAGCTCATCGCCGAAGTGTCACGCGGTCTCGGAGAGCCGATGCGTGGTCTCTCGCTCGAGACCATCCCCGCCGGCGAACGCCTTGCCGTCCGCGGCTGGTAATCACTTCGCTCGTACCGGCGTCGCTCGTCCTCATGAATGAGCAAGCTCATTCCCTCGTTCTCGCCAGCCGGTAGTAACGAGACCGCTCGCGTCGGCGTTCTCGGACTCCAGGGCGACTTCAGCGAGCATCTCGCGACGCTCCGCGGCATCGGCGCTGAAGGTGTCGACGTGCGAAGGCCCGAACAGCTCGAAGACATCGACGCGCTGATCATCCCTGGGGGCGAAAGCACGACGATCGGCAAGCTGGCGCAGCACTACGGGATCACTCCGAAGCTTCGCGAGCGTGCCGAAAAGGGGATGCCGGTGTGGGGCACCTGCGCCGGTGCGATCTTCCTCGCCAAGGACGTGCCAGGTCATCCGCATCCTCTCGCGGAGCTGATGGACATCACCGTCGAGCGCAACGCGTTCGGTCGTCAGATCGATTCGTTCGAAGCGGACCTCGACGTCGAAGGGATGTCCGGCGGTCCATTCCATGCGGTCTTCATCCGCGCGCCGAAGATCACGCGGGTCGGATCGGGCGTGTCCGTCCTCGCGCGGCTGCACGACGGCACGGTGGTCGCCGCGCGGGAAGGCAATCTGCTCGCGACGTCCTTCCATCCCGAACTGACGCACGACGAGCGTTTCCATCGTCTCTTCCTCTCGCTCGGGAAGCGCTGAGGCGCGTGCCCGCGCGGGCGGCGACCCCCTTCGACATGCGCCGTATCTCTGCCTTGCTCGAGTCCGCCGTGCACACGCGCGAGGGCATCGTGGCGTCCGCGCTCCCGGTGCCGCTGGCCGGCGGCGCGGTCGGTGGTTGGCGCGGCCTCATCAACGGGCTGTTCGGCCTGAACGGACGGCTGCGCGTCTACCTCGAGGAGTACCGCGGCCAGCTGCGGAGCACCGCGTTCGTCTACGACGGCCGGCGGCCGGAGTGGGTCGTCCTCATGCTGGCGGCGCTGCCCGAACCCGGCGGGACGGATAGCGCGTTCCGGCTGCTCTCGGGCATCAGCGCGTCTGCCGCGCGCGCCGGGATGCAGCGCCTCTTCGCGGCGGTGCCCGATGACGTGCGCCCCCGCGAGACGTTCTTCCAGGCGGGCTTCTACTCCTACACCCGCGAGACCTGGTACGCGGCGGCGGGCGCCGCGCTGCCCGCGCCCTCGCAGCGGATGCACGCGCGCGAAGCGACGTCAGTCGACGCGCACGACCTCTTCCGTTTCTACGCGATGACGACGCCGCACGCGGTGCAGCGGGCCGAGCAGCTCTCCGTGCAGGACTTCGACCTCGGCAGGCGCGGCGGGGCGTACGACCCGCCGCATCTCATCGGCGGCAATCCGCTCGCGATGCGCCGCCGGATGGCGCTCATCGATCACGATCAGTCGAAGCCCTGCGCGGTCGCGCTGGCGTTCGCCGGGATGGATCGCCACCCGCACGTGTTGAAGGTGCGCACCGAGGCCGGCGATGTCGATGTGGCTCGCGATCTCGTGCGCGCGGCGGTCCGCGCGCTGCCCCCGGGGCGGCCGATCACATCGCCGGTGCGGTCATACGAAGAGCACGTCGCGCGCGCGTTGCTGTCCGAGGGCTTCCGCGACGCGGCCACGGCGATGCTCTTCGTGAAAGAGCTCGCCGTCCGCGTCGAAGAGCCGGCGCTCGCGCCGGCGGTGGTGCGCTAGGGGATGCTGCGGCCGCGCCGATATGCTCTTTGGTGAATGCAGCAGAGCGACGAGCTCGAGGCGCTGCTCCGGGGACTCCCACCCGACCTTACGCAGCGCGTGCGCGCGCTGGACGGACTGGAGGGACTTCTCGAGATCGTCATGGATCTCGGTCGCCTCCCGGAAGCTCGTTTCGCGGGCCGTGAGGAATACCTGTCGCAGCGCGAGGTGTCCGCCGAGGATCTCGCGTATGTCATCTCGCACATCGGCCAGTTCGGCGGCGATAACCGCGCGGGCATCGAGCGAACGCTCCACCGCATCAGCGCGCTCCGCAACCGGGCGGGGAAGGTCGTAGGGCTCACGCTGCGCGTCGGGCGCGCCGTCTACGGGACCGTCGAGATCATCCGCGACATCGTCGAGTCGGGGAAGAGCATCCTGCTCCTCGGCCGACCTGGTGTCGGCAAGACGACGATGCTCCGCGAGGTCGCGCGCGTCCTCGCCGACGACCTGGCGAAGCGCGTCGTGATCGTGGACACCTCGAACGAGATCGCCGGCGACGGCGACATCCCGCACCCGGGGATCGGCCGCGCGAGGCGGATGCAGGTGCCGACGCCCTCGCTGCAACACGCGGTGATGATCGAGGCGGTCGAGAACCACATGCCCGAGGTGGTCGTCATCGACGAGATCGGCACCGAGCAGGAAGCCGCGGCCGCTCGCACGATCGCCGAGCGCGGCGTGCAGCTGATCGCGACCGCACACGGCAACACCCTCGAGAACCTCATGCTCAACCCGACGCTCACGGACCTCGTCGGCGGGATCCAGACCGTCACGCTCTCCGACGAGGAAGCGCGACGCCGCGGAACGCAGAAATCCGTCCTCGAGCGCAAGGCGCCGCCAACGTTCCAGGTGCTCGTGGAGATCCAGGCGTATCAGCGCGTCGCGATCTATCACGACGTGTCGCAGGTCGTCGACGCGATCCTGCTCGGGATGCCGGTCGCGCCCGAGATCCGCTCGCGCACCGAGACGGGTGAGATCGCGCGGACGACGCAGGCGCCGACACGCGCGCCGGCCGATGCGGTCGAGCGGCGGAGCACGCCACGTCTGCCGCTGGACGAAGGGATGCGCGAGATCATCAAGGTGTATCCGTTCGGGGTGTCGTGGACGCGAGTCGAGGACGCGGCGCGCGGCCTCGGTCTGCCGGTCGCGATCGTTCGCGAGCCGGAGGACGCGGACGTCGTGCTGACGCTGAAGAACTACTACCGGCGCAAGACCCCGCGCCTCCGCAACGCCGAGTCCTCGGGCATCCCGATCTACATCGCGCGCAGCAATTCGTCGAGCCAGATCGCGAGCGCGCTCGCGAGCGTCATCGACCTGCGGCGCGGCCCGGAAGATCAGGCGCTCGAGGAGGCGCGCGAGGCGATCGAGGCGGTGGCCAACGGCCAGAGCGACGAGATCGAGCTCGCGCCGCAGAACGCCTACGTACGGCGGCTCCAGCACGAGCTCGCGGAGCGCGCGAGCCTTTCGTCCCGGTCGACCGGCCACGATCCCGTTCGCCGCGTGCAGATCTATCGGTGAAGCGCGGCCTCTTCCTCTCCTTTGAAGGGGGCGAGGGTTCCGGGAAGTCGCTCCAGGCGCGCCGCCTTGCCGAGACCCTGACCGAGAGTGGTCGCGAAGTCGTCCTCACTCGTGAGCCCGGCGGCACCGCGGCGGGCGAGCGCATCCGCGACATCCTGCTGCACGCGCGCGAGATCCCGCTGAGCCCGGCGGCCCAGGTGCTGCTGTTCAGCAGCGCGCGCGCGCAGCTCGTGCGCGAGGTCATCCGCCCAGCGCTCGAGGCGGGGAAGATAGTCATCGCCGATCGCTTCTTCGACTCGACCGTCGTCTATCAGGGTCACGCTCACGGCGTCCCGCTCCAGGCGATCCGTGAGGTGACCGCACTCGCGGTCGGCACGCTCGTGCCCGATCGCACCTTCCTCCTCGACGTGCCGGTCGAGGTGGGTCTCGCGCGCTCCGGCTGGCGCGCGGAGGCGCGGTGGGACCGCTTCGAGGCCGACGCGACGGAATTCCACGTCCGCGTACGCGACGCCTACCTGCGTCTGGCCGCAGCCGAGCCGCGGCGCTTCGTCGTCATCGCCGCCGACCGCGACGAGGCGGCGATCGCGAAGGACATCCGCCGCGAGGTCGACGCGCTCCTCGGCGCACCGGCGTAGGCGAAGGGCGAGGGTATAGTCCGGCCGGGATGAAGCTCGTGGTCGCGATCGTCCACCCCGAGGACGCCGGTGCGCTCGTCGACGCGCTCACCGACAAGGAGTACCGCGTCACGCGCCTTCACTCGCAGGGTGGGTTCCTGAAGACGAGCAACGCCTCGATCATCGTCGGCGTCGAGGAAGCCCAGGTCGAAGACGTGATCGCGACGATCCGCGAGACCTGCCACGCGCGGACGCAGCACATCAGTCCGATGCCGCCGATCATGGAACCGGGGGAGTTCTACATGCCGTATCCGGTCGAAGTCACCTTCGGTGGCGCCACGGTCTTCGTCCTCGACGTCGCGCGGTACGAACGCCTGTAGCGATCGCGAGCCTTAGGGCTCCCGTGATTTCTCCAGCCTGACCGCGGCCTCGGCGCGGTTCGACGCCCCGAGCTTTCCGCGTGCGTTCGCGAGGTGACGGGCGACCGTGTGCGGGCTGAGGTAGAGGCGTTCCGCGATCTGGCGGTTCGTGAGGCCCTCCGACGCGAGCGAGAGCACCTCGACCTCGCGCTCGCTGAGTGAGCTGTGCGATCCGGCTCGCGCGGACAGCTTCGCCGCTGAGCGGCCCACATCGTCGTTGCGCTTCGCGAGCCGCGCGAGGATGTCTCTCGCCTGCATCGTGCCGACGAGCCCGAGCACGTCGACGGCCGCCGTCCGTCCTGCGCTCGTGGCGTTCGGGTCATCGAGGTGGCGCATGACGACCTCCGTCGTGACCGCGGGTCGGCCCGCGGTGAGCGCGAGCTCGAGGATCGAACGGCCACGCTCGCCAGTCACCGTCATCGCCAGCGCCGCATCGGCGGCGACATCCGGCGGCGTGAGTATCGGCTGTCGCCACGCGGTGATGTCGAGGAGCCGATGGAGCCGGCGTGCTGTCGTGCTCTCCGGCTCGATCGCCAGCATCCAGACCATCGCGCTCACCTGCAGCCATACGTTGCCCGCGCGCCGCGCGAGATGCTCGGCTTCGCGGAACGCCTCGTAGCTCCGCTCGGCGTAGCCCGACAGGAAGACCGGGAGGCCTCGGAGTCCCGGTGTGGCGCGCCGCGCTTTCGCGACGAGTCCCGCGAGCTCGGTGTCGCGGCTGCGGCGTCCCGCGCGAAGGTCGCCGGCAACGATCCACGAGATCGCCTGCAACTGGGCGCGCGGCGCCGCCAGCCGCACCGCGATGCGCTCCGCGACGCGGGCAGCCCAGGCGAGCGAGTCGTCCTCTCGCAGCGCGAGGAACGGCATGAGATAGAAGAGCATCTCCCATACGCCCTGTGGCGACGGTCCCGTCGGACGGCACGCGTGCGCAGGGAATGCGAGCTCGAAATCATGCTTGTCTCCCATGCCGAGACGGACGAGCCCTGCGAGGTCGCGCGCGACGACGCGCAGCGGCTCGCCTTCGTCGCCAAGCCGCTGCGATTCGTGCGCGAGCGCGTGCGCGACCTCGAGGCGTCCGGCCTGCGCCTCGCCGATCGCCAGCTGAAGCGTGTCGTGCAACCGGCGATAGCGGAGGTGTCTGCCGATCGGGATGTCGTCGCGCTTGAACAGCAGGTCCGGGTAGTAGTTCGCGATGCGCTGCGCCCAGTGGCGCTGCGGGCCCATCGCGCGACGGGCCTCGAACTCGTAGATCTCGAACAGCACCCGATGATGGGGCTCTGTCGCGACGGGTAGGGTCGCGCGATCGACGGGAGCGGTGATGATGTCGCGTAGGCCGAGGATCTCGGTGGGCTCGAGCGGATGAGCCGCGAGAGAGTTACGCAGGGCGTCCCAGTCGCCGTGATCGACCATCGCCGACGCGCGGTAGCGCTCGAAGACCGGATCGAATCCGAGCGGGAGCTGGAGTACGAGCTGGAGCAACTCGCGACCGTGCGGCCCGTCGGTGATCGCACCATCCATGACCGTCTGGAGCCGAACGCGCACCTGCGGCCAGTCGCCACCGCGGAATGCCGACACGAGCTCGGGCGGCAGGTGCTCGAACCCGACCGGCGCCCAGAGGTCGGGGTCGGCCGGGAGCGTCTGGCTACTCATGACTCACGCGATTTCTCCAGCCGGACCGCGGCCTCGGCGCGATTCGACGCGCCGAGCTTCGCACGCGCGTTCGCGAGGTGCCGCGCCACGGTGTGCGGGCTGAGGTAGAGCCGCTCCGCGATCTGGCGGTTCGTCAGGCCATCCGCCGCGAGCGACAGCACCTCGACCTCGCGTTCGCTGAGTGAGAGGTGCGTCCCCGCGCGCGCGGACAGCTTCGCCGCGGAGCGGCCCACGTCGTCGTTGCGCTTCGCGAGCCGCGCGAGGATGTCCCGCGCCTGCATCGTGCCGACGAGCCCGAGCACGTCGACGGCCGCGGTGCGCGCGGCGTTCGTCACGTTCGGGTCGTCCAGGTGGCGCATGACGACCTCCGTTGTCACCGCGGGCCGGTCGGACGTGAGCGCGAGCTCGAGGATCGATCGGCCACGCTCGCCGGTCACGGTCATCGCCAGCGCGGCGTCCGCCGCGACCTCGGGTGGCGCGAGGACGGGCTGCCGCCACGCGGTGATGTCGAGAAGCCGATGGAGGCGACGCGCCGTCGAACCCTGCGGCTCGATCGCGAGCATCCACACCAGCGCGCTCACCTGCAGCCACACGTTGCCCGCACGCCGCGCCAGGTGCTCGGCCTCGCGGAACGCTTCGTAGCTCCGTTCGGCATAGCCCGACAGGAACACCGGTAGTCCCTTGAGTCCAGGCGGGCTGCGCCGCGCTTGCGCGACGAGTCCCGCAAGCTCGGTGTCGCGGCCGCGTCGTCCCGCACGAAGCTCGCTCGCCACGATCCACGAGATCGCCTGCAGCTCGGCCCGCGGCGCGGCCAGCCGGACCGCGATGCGCTCCGCCAGGCGCGCTGCCCACCCGAGCGATCCATCCTCTCGGAGCGCGAGGAAGGGCATGAGGAAGAGGAGGAACTCCCACACGCCTTGCGGCGAGGGCCCCGTCGGACGGCAGACGTGCGCGGGCAGCGCGAGCTCGAATTCGCGCTTCTCTCCCATACCGAGACGAACGAGCTCCGCCAAGTCGCGCGCGACGATCCGCATCGGCTCGCCTTCGTCCCCGAGGCGCTGCGATTCGCGCGCGAGCGCATGCGCGACCTCGAGCCGCCCAGCGTGCGCCTCGCCGATGGCCAGACAGATCGTGTCGTGCAGACGGCGATAGCGGAGGTGTCTGCCGATCGGGATGTCGTCGCGCTGCCACAGCAGGTCCGGGTAGTAGTTCGCGATGCGCTGTGCCCAGTGGCGGTATGGGCCCATCGAGCGACGAGCCTGGAACTCGTAGGTCTCGAACAGGACCCGATGGTGGAATTCCGTCATGAGCGGGAGGCTCGCCCGATCGACGGGAGCGGTGATGATGTCGCGTATCCCCCGGACCTCCGCGGGCTCCAGCGGCTGCGCCGCGAGAGAGCTGCGGAGGGCGTCCCAATCGCCGTGGTCGACCATCGCCGACGCGCGATAACGCTCGAAGACCGGATCGAATCCGAGCGGGAGCTGGAGTACGAGCTGGAACAGCTCGCGACCGTAGGGGCCATCGGTGATCATGCCGTCCATTACGGTCTGGAGCCGTATCCGCACCTGCGGCCAGTCGGCGCCCCGGAAGGCCGACACGAGCTCGCGCGGCAGGTGCTCGAAGCCGACGGGCGCCCAGAGGTCGGGCTCGGCGGGCAGCTCCTGACCACTGATCGGCAATCCAGACCCTCCCCGAAGCGACGGCGCAGGTCCGTCCGGACAGGACTCTACCTCGCTCGTCTGCTCGCTCGTGAAAGGTCGGACGATCTGGAAAGCTGGATTCCGGCCAGATTACGGGCAGTTGTCTGCGTGTCTGCGAGGTATCGGACCTCGGTCGCCCCTTAAGTCACCGGCCAAGCCGCCCGATGAACAATCGACAAACCGGGCGAAGGGAGGCTCCAGATGCGTCGGATTCTTGCAGCAATCGCGGCCTTGTCGGCGCTCGTCCTCGGTGGCGGCGCTGGCATCGCTGGGGTCTAAAGCTATTTAGCGTCCTCTAGAGGCGCATGAAAGCGCGCGGGAAGGGAGCCTAATCGGCTCTCTTTCTGTTTCCGGTTGAATACCAGTCGGCCAAGTTGCCTCGCGTATCCTCATTCGGCTGTGTCGGCTCCCACGCGATCGCTATGGCAGTTGCGCTTGCTTGTCGCTGTCGTGCTCTTGAGCGGCTTTGCTGTTCTGATCAGTGTGTCCGTCCCGCCACCGGAAAACATCGATCTCGGTCGGATCTTTTTTTGGACGATGGTCACGCTACTTCTTGGCGCCATACCCGTCCGTCTGCCGGGAGGCGTGCTGGCATTCACGACGACCGCTCCGCTGATCGCAGCGCTCTTCGATTCCGGACTGGCAAACCCATTTGCACTCTGTTGGATCGCATTCCTAGGAACGATTGAGTTCCGCGATGTTCGACGCCAACTCCCGTTCTGGGGAACGCTCTACAACCGATGCGACTTTGTGCTTTCAGCCATCGCGGCATGGGCCGTCCTTCAGTTCACCAAGGGCGCAGTAGTTCCTAACGATCCACTAGGAATCGTCGCGCAGATCGCGCTCTGTGGCATCGCCTTCAGCTTCGTCAATCTTCTCCTTGGCGTCATCGTCGCGAGCTTGCGTACCAGCAGTCCATTCGCACGGGTCTGGGCGCTCGGTGTCGGCAACGTAGTTGTTGGCGTCGTCGCGCTGGTGCCGCTCGGCTGGCTCATGTCCGAGATCGCGGTCAAGGTCGGACTGTGGGCAGCGTTCCTTTTCCTCGTGCCTCTCTATCTCGCGAGGTTCTCGTTCAGCAAGTACGCGGAGACCAGAGAGCTCTTCTTCGGGACGGTGAGCGCGCTGTCGCAAGCAATTGACGCCAAGGACGGGTTCACGCGAGGGCATGCGGATAGGGTTTCGCGCATCGCCGGCGCGATCGCTCGCGAGCTCCGCCTCTCAGAGAAAGTCATCGAGGAGATCGAGCTGGCTGGCCTGCTTCACGACATCGGAAAGATCGGCGTCGAAGACCGGATCCTCATGAAGCCGCAGCGCCTGCTTGCGGACGAGCAGGAACTGATGCGCCGACACCCTATATATGGCGCGTCGATCCTCGAGCCTTCGGCCGCGCTACGCGTGCTCGTCCCGATCGTGCTGCATCACCACGAGAACTACGACGGCTCAGGCTATCCCGACGGGCTGGCTGGCGCGGACATCCCGCTCCTGGCCCGCGTCCTGGCGGTGGCCGATGGCTGCGACGCCATGATGTCGGCCCGGCCGTACCGCCTGGCATTGCCGTCAGCGCGGATCGACGCGGTCCTCACGGAAGGGGCCGGCAAGCAGTGGGACC
>DASYUC010000144.1:0-3409 GCA_036001645.1 Candidatus Limnocylindria bacterium | reverse complement strand
GAACCCACAGGACATCCTGCGGATCTCCGGCCGCGAGGCCGTCCACAAGTACATGGTCAACGAGGTCCAGAGGGTCTATCGCAGTCAGGGCGTGACCATCAACGACAAGCACATCGAGATCATCGTCCGCCAGATGCTGCGTAAGGTGCGCATCGAGGAGGCCGGCGACACCGAGCTGCTCCCGATGGAGCTGTTCGACCGGTTCGAGTTCGAGGACATCAATGCGCGGACCATCGCGGCGGGCGGCGAGCCGGCCACGGCGCAGACCGTGCTGCTCGGCGTCACCAAAGCAAGTCTCTCGACGAGCTCGTTCCTCGCGGCCGCAAGCTTCCAGGAGACCACGCGCGTCCTCACCGAGGCCGCGACGATGGGTCAGAAGGACCGGCTGCTCGGGCTCAAGGAGAACGTCATCATCGGCAAGCTCATCCCCGCCGGAACGGGTCTGCCCTCGCGACGCGAGCAGCTCGACTGGATGCCGAAAGCGCGCGCTCTCGCGGCGATGTTCGGCACCGACGAGGAAGAGGAGCTGCCGACGCTCCCACCCGAAGAGCTGTCGCTCGAGGACCTCGACGACGATGAGGACGATGAGACGACCGAGGAGCTCGAGGACCTCGCGGACGCCGAGCCGACCGAGGCGGATCTCAAAGAACCCGCCGAGTAGTCACTCGCGCTGTTAATACGGAGGGCCGGTCGAATTCGACCGGCCCTTTGGTTGCTGTCGCCATGCTTGTCGCGCCGGCAACTTCTGCGCGCCGCACGGGCTGGCGCTCGATCCGAACGGCGACCTGTACATAGCGGAGGTGACGTGGACGATCGGAGTCAGCAAGGGTCTGGTCGATCCCGGCTGTCACACGATCCAGAAGCTCGCAGCCAGCACATCGGGGTAGAGTCCGCGCGATATGTGCCACCCCGAGGTCCCCGCAGGCACGACGCCTCCGGACGTACGCACCGAGGAAGCCACGATCACGGTCGCCGACGGAGCGATGCCGGCGCTCGTCGCGTTCCCGCAACACGCACCCGCGCCGGCGGTGCTGGTCATCAACGATGTCTTCGGGCGGAGCCCCTTCTACGAGCACACGGCTCGCCGTCTGGCGCAGGCGGGCTTCGTCGCGGCGACACCAGAGTTCTTCTTCCGCGAGGGTCCGTTGCCGGAGCCGACGCGCGAAGCGGCGATGGCGCGGGCCAAACGTCTCGACTTCTCACGCACCGTCGACGACATGTCCGCCGCGATCGACTGGCTTCGTGATCGTCCGGATTCGACGGGCGTCGTCGGCACGATCGGCTTCTGCATGGGCGGGACGGTCGTCCTCCTCCTCGCGACGCGCCGGCGGGATCTCGCCGCGTCTCTCTGCTACTACGGGTTCCCGGCCGATACGCGCACGGCTGCGCGGCCGATCGACGTCGCCGCGCAGATGCAGGGTCCGATCCTCGGCTTCTGGGGTGACCAGGACGCGGGCGTTGGGATGGACAACGTCGAGAAGCTGGACGCGGCCCTCGTGGCGGCCGGTGTCGAGCACGAGTTCCACGTCTACCCGGGTCTCGGCCACGGCTTCCTGAAGGCGTCGCTCGACGACGAGACCACGCCGGGCCACCGCCAGGCGTGCGAGTCGTGGACACGGGCGATCGCGTTCCTTCGCGAGTCATTCGCGCCGGTCCACCTGGCGCGCTGAGCCTGGTGGGCACGCGTGCCCCGGTCGCTCGGTCGTCGGGACGGCGGTCGTGCTGGGCTCTCCGGGCGCGTGGCGGCATCACGGCCGGTTGACCAACCGTAATCAAACGCCCTAAACTTCACCTTCGGCTGTCTTTCGAGACGGTGACCGCCTGTGACAGGGCGGTCATTTCGCGCATCGGCCCGTTCGCGATCTTGTGACCGCGGCCGCGCTGCGCCTGGGGACCGCACCCGCGAGGGTCGGCTTCCCAGTCGGCTGGGGAGCCCAATCGCACATCGGTCAAGAGTCCTCTTTGGCACGTCCGCGTGCCCCGAGAGAGACGTAACAGAAGGAGTCACCGTGCCGACGATCTCGCAGCTCGTCCGCCGCGGGCGGAAGTCGCAGAAGAAGAAGGTGGATACCCCTGCCCTGCGCACCACCTGGAACTCGCTCAAGGGTCGCCACACCAAGCTGCGTCGTGGCGCGCCCCAGAAGCGTGGCGTCTGCACGGTCGTCCGCACCATGACTCCAAAGAAGCCGAACTCGGCGCTGCGAAAGATCGCTCGTGTTCGCCTCACCAACGGAATGGAAGTCACCGCCTACATCCCGGGCATCGGCCACAACCTCCAGGAGCACTCGGTCGTCCTCATCGAGGGCGGCGCCGTGCCCGACCTGCCGTCGGTCAAGTACCACATCGTCCGGGGCGTGCTCGACACCGCGGGGGTCAAGGACCGCAAGCGCGGTCGCAGCCTCTACGGCGCGAAGAACCCGAACCCGAAGAAGAAGAGGGCTTAGCGTGCCACGACGAGCTCGTCCGCAAGAGCGCAAGACCGCTCCCGACCGCAAGTACGGGAACGTCTCGCTCGCGCAGTTCAACAACAAGCTCATGCAGCGCGGCAAGCGCACGACCGCCGAGGGGATCATCTACGGCGCGCTCACGCAGGCCGAGACGACCACGCGCAAGCCGGGCATCGAGATCTTCGAGCTCGCGCTGAAGAACGCGATGCCGCTCATCGAGGTCAAGCCGCGCCGCGTCGGTGGCGCGACGTACCAGGTCCCGGTCGAGATCCGCGCCGACCGTCGCACGTCCCTCGCGATGCGCTGGCTCATCCAGGCCGCGCGCAAGCGTCCGGGCAAGTCGATGGCCGACCGCCTCGCCGGCGAGCTCGTGGACGCGATGAACAACGCCGGGGGCGCGGTCCGCCGCAAAGAAGAGACGCACAAGATGGCCGAGGCCAACAAGGCCTTCTCCCATTACAAGTGGTAGTGGCGATGATCGAGACGAAGTCGAACAAGGCCAGCAAGGTCAAGCGCGAATACCCGCTGGAGCGATACCGGAACATCGGGATCATCGCGCACATCGACGCGGGCAAGACGACCGTGACGGAGCGCGTCCTCTTCTACACCAAGAAGATCTACAAGATCGGCGAGGTCCACGACGGCGCCGCGACGATGGACTGGATGGAGCAGGAGCAGGAGCGCGGCATCACCATCACCGCCGCCGCCACGACGTGCTTTTGGAAAGATCACCGTGTGAACATCATTGACACGCCCGGACACGTGGACTTCACCGTCGAGGTCGAGCGCTCGCTGCGCGTCCTCGATGGGGCCGTCGTCGTGTTTGACGGAGTCGCCGGCGTTGAGCCGCAGTCGGAAACGGTGTGGCGCCAGGCGGACAAGTACAAGGTCCCGCGCATCTGCTTCATCAACAAGCAGGACCGCCTCGGGGCGGACTTCAAGCGCTGCGTCGACATGATCGT
>DASYUC010000143.1:0-1747 GCA_036001645.1 Candidatus Limnocylindria bacterium | reverse complement strand
GGCCTCGATCACCGACTGCATCATCTCGGGCTTGATCTGCTCGCCCAGACGCGGCCTCGCCGCGGCGAGCAGCGTCGCACTGTGGCTCTTGAGCTGCCCCTCGCCGTCGACGATCTGGAACTCCTCCTCGATGCCGATCGTCAGGCGCGGGACGTCCGTCGTTCTCATCGCTCTTTCGCCCTTGTTCGAGCATCGCTAATCGCTCGAAAGACCGTCTCGGCATCGGTCAGGCCGCGGAAGGCCGGGGCCGGCGAGGCCCCGTAGAAGAATCCGAAGCCCTCGTACATCTGACGCTGGCCGAAATAGATCGCCGGGCCCGTGATCAACGATCGATCGAGCTCGAGATACGGAAGATTCGCTATGTCAAGCTCCACGAGACGACTCTGATTGCGGATGACGATCTTCCGGTCGGTGAGCGTGTACTCGGTACCTGCGGACTCACGCGTGATGCTGATGAGTCGCGGGAGAAGGACCAGCACGCCGAAGAAGATGATCGGGAAGAAGAAGATGAACAACGGTGTCGGAGGATCGCCGGGCCGCCTCGTGGCCGCTGCGCCTGTGAGAAAGAAGAGACCCGCGAGGACCGCGAACACTGCGAACAGGACGTCCATCGGTCGGATAAAGGCGCGGATGCCGGAGGGACGGCCTTGCCACAGCACGCGCTCGCCCGGCGCCGGTTGGAACGTCACGCCGCACCACCAACGATGAACGTCGGCACCACGCTGCCGGCCCCGGCGGTCACGTTCAGCAGCGCGCTCGAGCTGACGCGCGCGAGCGTGCCCGATACGCGTCCCCAGAAGAGGTAGGGATCGTGGTCGATCGACAAGTCGAGGAAATGCATGCGATCGAGGATGACCGGGAACGGGTAGTGCGGTACCGGCACGCGCTCCTGGACGACGTAGGAGCTCGCGAGCGCCGCCAGGAACGACTGCTCCCATTCGTGCTGATCGACCGTCCACCCGAGCACGACACCCTTTCCGCCGTATTCGTCGTTCGGCTTCAACACGAGCCGGTCGCGGTGCCGCATGACGAAATCGGCAAGATCGACGACCCTTCCGGCGTGCGTGGTGTGACCTTCGCGAACCTTGCGCGTCCACGGAACGTGTTTCGCGATCGCGGCGCGCTGCGGCGGCGTGTACAAAGCCTCGTACTGGTCATCCGAGAGGAGCGCGAGGCTCATCTTCTTGTGCAGGAGCTTCGCGCGGAAGCTGTTCACCACCGTGACCGCACCCTCGAGATAGGCGCGGACCAGCGGCCGCGCGACCGAATCCTGCGCGAGGAGCTCGCTCGTCAGGACTCGGCGGTACACGAGGTCGACGGGCCGCCCCGCGGCGCGCAGCGTGCCGCGCGAATACCTGAGGTCCTCCGGAGCGCAGATGACGGTTGCGATCCCACGCGATTCGAAGAAGCGCTGGAACATCTCGAACTCCGTCAGCGTCGGCAGGCCGCGCCAGTCGACGATCGCGATTGCCGGCCCCTTGCTGCTCCGCGAGCGATGCGCGCGGAGCATGGCCGTGAGCTGTCGCCCCCGAGTGGGAACGACGCGCATCCGGAAGCGTTCGCGGAACCGCCGCATGACCGGCAGCGACGCGAAGACCTGCGCCAGCTCGTCGTTGTAGGCCATGCCGGCCGGGGACTCGGCGTTGTACTCGACGAACCGGATGACGCCGTCCTCGCCGATGAAGCCGTCGAGGCGCGAGGACGGCGAGGCGCACGCAAAACCGGGATCCGCGAGCGCGAGGGCCTC
>DASYUC010000142.1:0-8599 GCA_036001645.1 Candidatus Limnocylindria bacterium | reverse complement strand
GGCGTCCGCGCGATGACCGCGAGCGGACCGAATCCGATCGAGCGCAGCGCGCCGTTGGCCGCGACCTCGACGTCGATCCTCGTCGCGAACTTCGCTCCGGGCCCGCCGCTTCCGCTCGCGAGGTAGTTGAAGGAGAGGTTCCCGAGACCATCGACGGCCGACGCGGTCGCGACGAACGCGCCGCCCGGCGCGATCGACTCAACGATGACCTGGTACGTGCCCGCGGGAGCGTTCGGGACGTCGACGAGCTGCGGATCCGATCCCGCTTCGCTCGCGAGGCAGCCGGGGATCTGGCGCACGACGGTCGGGCCCGGCAGCACGAGGCCGCACGCGCGTCCGAATGGATCGACGACGGCGAGGTACGCCGGCGAGTGCATGCCGAAGCGCAGCAGGTTCGGCGACCGCGGACTCGCCACCGGCGCGCTCGGCGGCGCGTTCGGTTGCACGGTCGTGCTCTGGCCCGCGGTCACGAGCACGCTCTGGCCCTGTCCGGTCACCTGCACGGTGCCGTCGGTGGTCTGCACCGTCGACGTTCCGTCCGCCAGGACTTCGGTGATGAAGCCGGTGCCGCGCACGGCCGCGGTCAACGTCGGCGTGCGGACCTCGAACTTCGAATCCGCGCGCGTGAGCTTCTGCACGCTCGCCCAGGTACGACCGATGGTCTGCGCGATGCGGATCGTGATCGCGCCGCTCGCCCCGCTCGTGGCTTCCTCGATCTGCACGGTCGTCGCGGGCTCGATCTCGAGCGTCGAGCCGTCGAAGAAGGTGACCATCGCGTGACTGCGATCCGCGGTCTGCACGCGGTCGCCGGTGTTGACAATGTCGCCGTCCGACGCGGCCGCGAACGCCGCGGTGCCGCGCGCGACCGAGGCGGTGCCGTCGAGGATCGAGAGGATCGTGGCCGCGCTCGCCGCGCGCTGTTGCGTGAGTACGAGCACCGCCGGCACGACGACCAGCGCCGCGACGACGGCAGCGATCAGGACGCGACGGCGTCCCCAGCCCTTCCCCACTCGCTGATAGTGCCCGCGCGCAGCACGCTGGTAAATGCGCGAACCGACACGGTGGGTGTTCGCCGGATCACTGAGCCGGGAGGTCGAGGGCCTCCGATACGGGGGTTTGGCTGCTACCGGGCGTCGGGCCGCCGGTCATCACGTAGACGGTGCGCCCCACCGCGACCACACCGATACCGTGGCGCGGCGTTGGAAGGTCCGGCAAACGCGACCACCGCTGTGTCGCGAAGTCGAAGAGCTCGACCTCTTTGTACGTGCCGCTGAGCTGCTCGCCACCGACGAAGATCAGGCGGTCGCCGACCGCGGCTGCTCCGACGCCGCCGCGCGGGGTCGGCGCGTCGGGCATCGCCTCCCACCGATCCGCACCCGGCTCGTAGCACTCCAGCGTCGCGAGATTCGTGGCGAGCGAGAGCTTGCGACCGCCGATCGCGCAGATGCGTCCGGCGATCATCGCCGCGGCGAGGTGATCGCGCGTCGTCGGGATCGACGCGACCTGCCGCCAGCGATCGGCAGCCGCGTCGTACGCGTACGTGGGCGCAACGAGTCGCTGCCCGTCGTACCCGCCAACGACGTAGATGGACGTGCCGCGTGCGACCGCCGCGGCCTGCGACCGCGGTCCGGGCATCGCCGCGATCTCACGCCACGCGGTCGCGCCGGGCGCGAGCCGGAAGCTGCGCGCGATCGGAGCGCCGGCGTTGTTGCCGCCGAAAACGTACACGCCCGCGCCCACGGTCGATACCGGTGACTCCTCCACCGCGGCGGCCATCGCGTGGTCGATGTCGAATGGGAGATCCGGCCCGCGCCGCCAGCGCTGTCCGTCGAAGATCTCGACGACGCGGCCGCCGCCGAACCCGCCGAAGACATAGACCTCGTTGCGGAACGCCGTCGCGGCGACCTCGCTGCGTCCCGTCGTGATGTCGGGGATGCGGCGCCACGCGAGTGTCGCGGCCGAACCGGTCGCCGCGGACGAAGGCGCCGGCGCCGCACTTGTTCGGAGTACATGCGTCGTCGACTCCGGCGCGCCCTCCCCCGGCGCGGCGCACGCGCCGAGCAGCAGCGCGACCAGGACGAGCCGCATCACCACCTATATAAAGGACAGCGCATGCCGACGGCGTCCGGGACCGAGCTCGTCACCGCGCTGTCCGCATTCGTCGCATCGTTCCTCTCAGGACTTCTCGGCATCGGCGGCGGCGTGGTGCTCACTCCGCTGCTCCTCTATCTACCACCCGCGCTGGGGATCGGTGCGCTGCCGGTGAAGATCATCACCGGGCTCACGATCGTGCAAGCGATCTCCGGGAGCGTGCTCGGCGCATTCCGCCACAGCACCTACGGCAACGTCTCGACCCGTTTGGTCCTGGTGATGGGTCCGACCGGCGCGGCGGCATCGCTCGTTGGCGCGCTCGTCTCGCGTGACGTGAACGATCGTGCGCTGCTCGGCATCTTCGCCGTGCTCGCGCTCGCGACCGCGGCGATGCTCTTGCTGCCGGCGGAGCCTCAGCTCGCCACCACGGACGATCTGCATCTCAATGTGCCGCTCGCCGTGGGCATCTCGCTCGCCCTTGGGTTCTTCGGCGGGATGGTCGGCATCGGCGCGATCGCGACCATCATCGGCGCGCTCGTGTATCTCCTCCGCGTACCGCCGCGGATCGCGATCGGCACGTCGCTCGGCATCGGGATGTTCGCCGCGGTCGCGGCGCTGATCGGAAAGGCCGCGACGGCGCAGGTCGATCCCCCGCTCGCGACGATCGTCGCGGTCGTCGCGCTCGTTGCGTCGCCGATCGGCGCGTGGGTCTCGATCCGAACTCAGCCGCAGCTGCTCATGAAGATCCTCGCCGCGGTCGTCATCGTCGCCGCGCTGCGCATGGCGGCGAGCGCGGTGTTCGGATGAACTTGCGCGCCGGCGCAAGTTCGTTCCTCCTAAAGCGTTTGCGCGTTCCGCTGGCGAGTGCGACAAAGGGAGTGAGTGACGGGGAATGAGGAACGCGGCGGGCGCGGGCGCGGACGGGCCGCGCCGATCGATGCCGAGGCCGTCGAGGTGGCGCAGCAGAGGCTGATCGTCGCGCGGCAGGAGCGCGAAGCGCGCGATCTCATCGAGAGCATCTCCAACGTGACGCGGATCAAGATCATCCGCGCGCTGGCGGAGACGCCGCTCGCCGCGGGCGATCTCGCTCGCGTCGTGAACCGGACCGCACCGGCGACGAGCCAGCACATCCGCGTGCTGCGTGATGCGGGCGCCATCGAATCGACCCGCAGCGGCAACGTGGTCCGCTATCGCCTCACGAAGAGCACGAGCGCGGAGATCCTCGAGGTGATCGCGCGCGCGTTCGACCGGCTCGCCCGCTAGGGCGTCATTCGCGACGACGACTAGCATCGGAGGCCATGAGCGCCCGAGAGGCGATGCCCACCCGCCCAGCCGCATCCAGCGAGCGCCGTTCGGTCACGGTCCTGTTCGCCGACATCGCCGGGTCGACCGCGATCGCGGAGAGCATGGATCCGGAGGACTGGACGGCCCTGGTCGGCGAGGTCTTCACGCGGATGACCCGCACGATCGAACAGTACGACGGGACGATCGCGCGGCTCATGGGAGACGGCGTCCTCGCCTTCTTCGGAGCCCCGGTCGCGCACGAAGACGACCCCGAACGCGCCGTACGCTGCGGACTGGACATGGCTCGCGCGATCGACGAGCTGGGCGCGGCTCAGCGTGCAAAGGGTGCGAGCGACCTTCGCGTCCGCGTAGGGATCAACACCGGCCCGGTCGTGGTCGGCATGATCGGCACCGACACGGCGAACGAGTACACCGCGATGGACGACGCGGTGAACGTCGCGGCGAGAATGCAGGCGACCGCCCGCGAAGGCAGCGTGCTGATCACCGCGGCCACCTACCGCTTCGTTTCGCCGCTGGTGGAGACGGTGGATGTTGGGCTCCTCGCGCTCAAGGGGAAGACCGACGCGGTCCAGGCGTACGAGATCACCGGCCTGAAGGCCGGAGCGAAGGCCGCTCGCGGCATCGTCGGACTGCGTGCCCCGATGGTCGGGCGCGACGCGCAGCTCGCCCAGTTGCACGAGGTCTTCGGCGTGGTCCGCGCGCGGCAGGGTCGGGTCGCCTGCGTTCTTGGCGAGCCGGGCATGGGAAAGACCAGGCTGCTAGCGGAGCTCCGCGCCGACGTCGAGCGCGCGGACGGTTCGGTGCGCTGGATCGAAGGTCGCTGCCTTTCTTATGGCGAAGCATTGCCCTATCACCTGGTGCTCGATCTGGTCCGGTCGTTCATCGGTGTGAGCGCGTCGTCGGACGAGTCGCAGATCGCGGAGGCGCTGCAACGTGTCCTGCGCGATCTGCTCGGGGACGCTTGGGCCGAGACGTACGCCTACCTCGGCCACCTGCTCTCGCTGCGTCTCACCCCCGAAGAACAGGCCCGGCTGTCGATCCTCGAGACGGAGGCGATCAAGCGATACGTGTCGTCGCTCATCCTGGTGCTGCGCGCCGTCAGCGCGCGCGGTCCGGTGGTCCTGGTCTGTGACGACCTGCACTGGGCCGACGCGGCCTCGGTCGACACCCTGCTGCCGCTCATCCCGTCTCTGGCCGCGATGCCGGTGTTGTGCGTCCTCAGCTCGCGCATCGAACGCAAGGCCCCGGGTTGGCGGTTGATCGCGGGTGCGCGTGACATCGTCGGCGACGCCCTGACCGAGATCCGCCTCGATCCCCTCTCGTTGGACGACAGCCGGGCGCTCGTCTCGAACCTGCTGCGCATCGAATCGCTGCGGCCCGAGACGCGCGACCTCGTCTTGGCGAAGGCCGAGGGCAACCCATTCTTCGTCGAAGAGGTCATCCGGATGCTCATCGACCGCGGCGCCATCGTGCGCGAAGGGGACCGCTGGATCGCGACAGAGCGCGTCGACGGCATCGACATCCCCGACACGCTTCAGGGCCTGCTCCTCGCCCGCATCGACCGGCTGCCGCAGGAGAGCAAGCGGACGCTGCGCGTCGCCTCGGTGATCGGTCGGCAATTCGGCGTGACGATCCTGGAGCGTCTCCTCGAGGCGAAGACGTCGTGACCGCGCGAGCCGACCTCGGCACCCTCGAGGCCAGCGGACTCATCGAGATCGCCGCGTTGCAGCCGGAGCTCGAGTACCTCTTCCGTCACGCGCTCGTCCAGGACGCCGCGTACGGATCGCTCCTGAAGCAGGATCGCCGCACGCTCCATCGTGCCGCCGCGGAGACGCTCTTGTCGCTCTATCCGGAGCGCCAGAACGAGCTGGCCGCGGTCATCGCGATGCATTTCGAGCACGCCGGCGAGGCGAGCCGGGCGGCACAGCATCTCGTGCTCGCGGGCGAACACGCCCTCGAGCGCTTCGCAAACCGGGAAGCCGTCGCCTTCTTCGATCGCGCCGGCGCGCTCGCCGACGAGTCGGAGATCGACCTGCGGCTGCGCGCGGCGGTCGGCGCTGCGAGGGCTGGTTGGGCGTACAACGAGACGGGCGCCGACATCGCGCGACTCGAGCGAGCCCTCGCGCGAACCGAGGACGCGGACCGCAAGCTCCTGGCGGACGCGTACTTCTGGGTCGCGTTCCTGCGCCGCCAGCGGGGCGAGGTGCCGGAGTCGAGCCAGGCTCTCAGGGACGCACTCGAGCGTGGGGCGCAGATCGGCGAGGCCCTGGGTGATCCAAAGGCCGGCGCGCTCCCCAGAGCGTTCATGGGCTCATACCTGGCCTTCACCGGACACCTGCGTGAGGGAGCCCGCGCGATGAGCGAGGCTCTCGATGCGATCCAGGCGACGGCCGACCCGCTGTCCACGGCGATGGTGTGCGACTTCCTCGCGATGACGTACGCACGGCTCGGCGAGTTCGCGAAGGCCGAGGAGGCGCTCGCGCGCTCCGAGCGGCTCGCCGGTCAGAGCGGCGACGCGATCGCGCGGGTCGACGTGATGATCGCGGGATCGGCGATCCATCTGGAGCGCGGGGACCTCGACGAGGCGTCCGCGATGTCCCTGGAATGCACCACGCGCGCGGAAGAGCTCGGCGCGCTTGCCTGCGTGGTCGTATCGAACGTGATGTTCGGCGCTGCGCGGCTCGCGATGGACGATGCACCCACGGCAAAGGCTCCACTCGAACGCGGCAGCGAGCTCTCCCTCGTGACGAACATGGCGCCGATGCGCACGCTCACCCAGGGCCTCCTTGGATCGGTCAGAGCGCGGCTCGGCGACATGCCCGGCGGTGCTGCCGGCTGGAATGACGCGCTCGCGGGCGCTCGCGCGATGAGCGACCGCTTCGGTGAGGCGCAGACGCTGTGGGGCCGCGCGCGCACGTACGCGCGGGAAGCGACACCCGACTGGACGGCTGCGCTCGGCGACCTCGAGAGAGCGATCGCGCTGTTCGAAGCCATGGAGACGCGACCATCGCTCGCTCGCGCGCTCCGCGACCGCGCGCAGGCGTTGCGGGCACTCGGTCGGGCGCATGAGGCTGATGACTCTGAACGCAGGTCGGGCGAGCTCGGCCGCGAGCTCGGACTGACGGACGTGTCCTAGCCGGTCGTCGTCTCTTCGCCGCCACTGGGGATCGCGATGCGCACCGATGGCAGAACCACCGTGAACCTGCTCCCGCGATCGATGCCCGCGCTCTCGACGGTGATGCGGCCGCCCTGCCCCTCGATGATCTGGCGGCAGACGGCGAGACCGAGTCCCTCGCCATCCGTTCGCTCGGCCAGACGCGGGGCGCGGAAGCCGCGCTCGAAGACGTGCTCGATCTCGTCGGGCGAGATGCCCGACCCTTCGTCCTGCACCACGAACTTCACTTCTTCGTCGGTCGGGATGATCTGCAGCGTGATCGCGCCGGTCTCCGGCGAGTACTTCGCCGCGTTCCTCAGCAGGTTGTCGAAGACCTGCGCGAGGCGCACCGGGTCGATGCGCGCGAGCGACGGCTGGTCCGGCTTGATGAGCCAGGCGTCGCGGCCGGTGAGCGCGCGCAGCCGGCCGACCGCTTCGGTCGCGACCTTCGCGACGTCGGCGACGTCCTTCTCGAGCGCGGTGCGGCCGAGGAGGTCCGAGATGATGCGATCGAGGCGCGTGAGCTGGTCCTGCACCGCTCCGAGGTTGCGCGAGATGAGCGTCGCGTACCCGTGCACCGAGGTGAGCGGATTGCGCAGCTCGTGCGCGGCCATCGCGACCGCGTCCTCGCGCGCCTGCAGCACGACGCCGAGCCGCTCGGACTCGACCCGCAGCTGGTGCGCGTCGTCGCGCTGGCGATCGCGTTCGCGCACCAGGTCCGCGGTCGCGCCGGCGAGATGCGCGAGACGCTTGACGAGCGCGAACTCCTGTTCCGAGAGCACGCGATCGCTCGAGAAGGCGATGAGGCCGCGACCCTGCCCGGCCGTCACGACGACGGCCGACCGCGCGTCGATCCTGGCGAGGAGGGGACGCGACCAGTGCGTGCCGGTGCCGACGAGGAGCGCGGCGGCGCCGCCGCCACGCGCCAGCTCGACCGCCGCTTCCTTGGGGAGATCGCCGGTGAGGAGGACGCCGTCGGCGAGGCGCACGATCGCGGCGCGCCCGGCGACGGCCGCGGCCGCGACGGTGAGCGTCGCGAGCGTTCCCGCCTCGGTCGCCTCGCGCGGTGTCTCGGCCAGCGCGTCCAGCGCGTGAGCGGCGGCGTCGCGCAGTCGCTCGGCGTGCTCGGCGCGCTCGTTCGACGCGATGAGCGGCGCGATGTCGGCGATGAGGTCGCGCGCGATCGTCTCGATCTGCGGCGCGCCCGCCACGTCGGTGGGGAGGATCACCGCGAGATAGCGCTGCTCGCGCGTCGGCAGGCGCTCGACGAATCCCGGCCGGCCGGCGAGGGACTCTTTCAGCGCGGCGGACTCGGTGCCCATGCGTGCGTGGACGGCCCCCAGCGCCAGGATCTGCGTGCGAAGCGCCTCGAGCAGCGCGGCGCTGCCGCGCGCCTCGGCGAACGCTCGGAGGGCGTGTCCGTGGCGGCGCATCCGCTCGCGGTCGGCGGTCGCGCGCACGGCGCTGTAGACGAGCTCGGCGCTGATGAGTCCGATCGCCACGAGGGCCTGCACGACCCAGAGCGCCGAGGCAGGCGCCTCGCCGGTGCGAAGGCCGAGGGTGAGGTCGTAAGCGAGGATCGAGGCGGCCGTGGCCCCGAACACGCCCAGCGGCCCGCGCCAGAGCGCGGCGTTCGCGATGGCGAAGCCGTAGAGGATCCAGGACGGCGCGTCGAGCGGGAGCGAGAAGACGATCGCCGTCGCCGTGACAACATCGAGCGCGCTGCCCACCAGGGAGCGGACCAGCGGCATCCGGCCGGCGGGTCCGTAGCGGAGGGCGACCGCGGCCGCGAGGAAGATCGGGACGGTGGCCGCGGCGAGCGCGGTGGCCCGGTCTCCGGCCAGCAGGACGAGGGTCGTGGCGAGGGCGGCGGCGGCGAGCCGGAGGCGCAGGGCAGCCCGCTCGGTGTCGAGCGCGAACGTCGCCTCCCCACGCATGCCTAGGTAACGCACCGTCAAGCAAGCACAGTACGTGGAAAAGTCCCTACCAAACGTTCGTTTGGGCGAGTACCATGACCCACGATGACGGGCTTCCAGCGAGCGGTCGTGG
>DASYUC010000141.1:0-1774 GCA_036001645.1 Candidatus Limnocylindria bacterium | reverse complement strand
ACCGGCGTCCGTACTTGCGGCGATGGTCGCCGAATGGACCGCCGCGAACAGCGGGCTCGGGTACCTGATCCTCGACGCGGGCGGCCGCTACCGCTTCCCGCTGATGTGGGCCGCAATCGTCGCCGCGACGGCGCTCGCTGTGCTTGCGTTCGTCGCCGCAGCCGCGGCTGAGCGCCGCGTCATCCGCTGGCCCGTTGAGACCACGTGACGCTCAACATCGCGAGCTACTCGGACGACTGGCGATCTCGGCTCCTATCCACGTTCGCGCATACCCCGTTCACGCTGCGGTGCGGCCAGCGCGAGATCCGCTGCGAAAGCGTCGAGGGGTTTTGGCAAGGGCTGAAGTTTCCTGAGGGTTCCTCCGACCGTGAGCGTGTCTTCGCGCTCTGGGGTCTCGAGGCCAAGCGCGCGGGAGCGAGAGTGCCGCGGGACGACACGATCGTGTTCTGTGGCGAGCGCGCTGAGCTTGGCGGCCTCGAGCACCACGCGCTCGCCGAGAAGGCGATGCGTGCGAAGCTCGAGCAGAACGCGGATGTCCGTCGCGCACTGCTCGAGACCGCGGGCCTCGTGCTGACCCATGAGCTCGTGGACGAGTCGGGGACTCCCGTCCCCGACAGCCGGACGTTACCCGCCGCCGTGTTCTGCGCGATCTGGACGAAGCTCCGCGCCGAGGCGATCCGCGAAGAAGACCGCTGATGGGCGGCCCGCCGGACTCAGGTGCGCAGATCCGCGGTGTCTCGTTGGAACGAGGCGAGAAGCTTTTGGACGCGGCCGCCGAAGGACGCGTTGACCACACCGAAGTTCTCGACGATGAACAGCGCGCGCGTCGAGAGCCTGTCGAACTCCTCGGACGCGATCATCTTGTCGAGCTTTTCGCGCTCGCCCTTGATGATGAAGAACCCACCGAGATCGCCGCCGTGCGCTTGCAGGAAGACGGGTTCGAAGCTCTCGATATTCTTCTGCGCCTGCTGCGCGCCAAGGTATTGAACGAACTCGGTGAAGACTTTGGTGGCGCCGTTCTCGCGTCCTCGAGTCGGGGTTCCGAAGCCGACAAAGATGCCGTGGTCCGCCATGACACACCTCCGCTAAGGGGGCGAGGCTACTCTCTTGGTCCTCTTGCGATGAACCGCGCCACGTGTCGCCGCGTATCCGCTACGTGATCCGCCGCCCCATCCTTCTGGTCGTCGCACTGGCGGCGGCCGCGTGCGGCGGAGCCGCGAGCCCATCCGCGGTCACATCGGTTCCCTCACCGGCCGCGGTAGCCACGTCCCCTTCGCCGAGCGCCGGCGCCGCGACGCGCGTCCAGGGGAAGGTCCAGAGCGCGACGGCGAGCAAGATCACGCTCTCGGACGGCGGGACGCTCGAGGTCAGTGCGACCACCAGGATCACGCGCACCGACCCGGCGACGGCCGCCGACCTCAAGCCGGGACTCTTCGTCGCCATCACCGCGAAGCAGCAACCCGATCAGACGCTGCTCGCGAGCATGGTGAGCATCTTCTCGGAGTCGCTGAGTCGCGTCGTGCCTCCCGGACAGCGACCGCTGACGGAAGGCAACCTCATGACCAACGCGGCGATCGCCTCGATCGATCAGGTCAGCGCGACATCCTTCACGGTCACGTTCGCCGGCGCGACCGCGAAGGTCCTCCTCGCGCCGACGGTCGTGATCCTCAAGCAGACCGACGTGAAGGCCGAATCGATCGCCGCCGGCACGACCATCTCCGCCTCCGTTGTCAACGGTGTGGCCCAGACGATCCAGATCCAGACGCAGTAGCGC
>DASYUC010000140.1:0-1667 GCA_036001645.1 Candidatus Limnocylindria bacterium | reverse complement strand
CGAGAACGGCCGCCCCAACGGCGTGCTCGCGAAGCTCGCGCGCGCGAACGCCGAGAAGGCTGGTCTGCGGCTGGACGAGCCGCCGAAGGGACCGCCGCGCGGGGGCGCGTCGAGCGACTTCGGCAACGTGAGCCAGGTGCTACCAGCGACCGCGATCAGCTTCGCGGTGAGCGAGAAGCCCATCCCCGGACACTCGATCCTGATGCGCGAGGCGGCGATCACCGATCTCGCGAATCGAAACGCGATCGCCGTCGCGAAGACCCTCGCGCTCGTCGCGACCGATCTGCTCGCCGATCCGGCGAAGGTCGCCGAGGCACGCGCGAGCTTCGCGACGTGGGAGGAGAAGAAGTCATGACACCGTTGAAGTTCGGTCTCACGCTGCCGAATCGCGGCGTGCTCTTCGGCGTCGAGACGATGCAGGACCTTTTGAACATGGGACAGGAGGCCGACGAGAGCGGGCTCTTCCAGAGCCTCTGGGTCGGGGACTCGATCCTCGCCAAGCGCCGGCCCGAATCGGTCGCGCTCCTCTCCGCGCTCGCGGCGCGCACCACGCGGGTGCGCCTCGCCGTCGGATGCATGGCGAGCTTTCCGGTGCGACATCCGGTGCTGCTCGCCGCGCAATGGGCGACCCTCGATCAGATCGCCGGCCCGGACCGCGCGATCCTCGCGGCCTGCATCGGCGGCGAAGGCGGCGGCGGCGACTGGCAGATGGAGAACGACGCGTTCGGCGTTCCGCAGGGCGAGCGCATCGGGCGGATGGTCGAGGGGATCAAAGCGCTGAAGGCCCTCTGGACCCAGGACAAGGCGTCGTTCGAGGGGAAGTACTACACGTTCAAGGACGTCATCTCGGAGCCTAAGCCGGTGACGAAGCCGCGCCCGGCGATCTGGATCGCGGCGAACCCGCGGCCCAGCGCCCATGCCGACATGGCGACGAACGTCCAGCGCGCGACGCAGCGCATCACGCGGCACGCGGACGGCTGGATGACGACGTGGCTCACGCCCGCCGACTTCCGCGATCGCTGGGAGCTGCTCCAAAGCTCGCTGCGCGAGGAGGGCCGCGACGCCGACGCGTTCGACAACACGCTCTACTACAACGTGAACATCAACGAGGACCGCGAGGCGGCGGCCGCGGAGTCGAAGCGCTTCCTCGACACCTACTACAACTTCGACATCCCGCGCCCGCGCCTGGACATCTGGGTCGCGTACGGCTCGCCGGAGGAGGTCATCGGCAAGATCCGCGAGTTCGCCGACGCGGGAGCGAAGGAGATCACGATCCGCATCACCTCGTTCGACCAGCGCCGGCAGTACGAGCGCCTCACGCGCGAGGTCATCCCGTCGTTCCAGAGGGTCGCGGTGGCCTAGCCTGCAGCGCCACCGAGTCGACACGACGCTTCTGAGCTAACTCCGACACAGCGAGAGTGGCCCATCCTTCGATCTCAGGGCACCAAGGGCCGCGTGTGGTACCGCGACCGACGTCCAGTCGGGGTTCCTGTGTGGCGAGTTGCATGTCACGCCGCTCAACCCAGCGGCGCGCTTCTGCACCCCGCTGGTCCGCCGCGTCGCGCGCGATCTGGCCGATGCGGGCTGGAAGATGCAGGCCGTCTCGACCGACAACGGATCGGAGGGCCGCTCCGGCGAGTTCTGCTCAGCGGCGAAGGACCTCGGTG
>DASYUC010000139.1:0-16074 GCA_036001645.1 Candidatus Limnocylindria bacterium | reverse complement strand
CCCGCCTCCGTTCGAGCGCGCCGCGATGGTGAGGTTCTCCAGGACCGTGAGATCCGCGAACACGCGCCGACCCTGGGGGACGAGCGCGACACCAGCGGCCGCGACGCGGTGCGGCGCCTGCGCGGTGACGTCGCGGTCGCCGATGTGGACGGCGCCGCCGCGCGGGCGGACGAAACCGACGATCGCGTTGATGGTCGTGGTCTTACCCGCGCCATTGCGGCCTAGCAGCGCGACGGACTCACCCTCCGCAACATCGAGCGAGACCCCTTGGAGCACGTGACTCTCGCCGTAGTACGCGTGGAGGTCGCGCACGGCGAGCGTCATGCGACCACCTTCCCGAGATAGACCTCGTTCACGAGCGTGTCCCCGCGGACCTGCGCCGGTGTGCCCTCGGCGATGACGCGCCCCTCGTGAAGGACGGTGATGCGCTCGGCGAGCCGGAAGACGACGTCCATGTCGTGCTCGACGATGACGAGCGTGAGCGACCGGTCGAGCGATGCGATGAGCTCCGTGATGCGGCCCGTCTCGGCCGGCGACATCCCCGCGGTCGGCTCGTCGAGGAGCAGCAGGCGCGGCCGCTGTGCGAGCGCGACCGCGAGCTCGAGCTGCCGCCGCTCACCGTGCGACAGCGCCCGCGCCGGTACCGCACCACGACCGCCGAGGCCGACGCGCTCGAGGAGGTCATCAGCCGCAACGAGCTCGCTCGCGGGTGGAGCGCGGAACGGACGGTACGGACCAGCCGCGGCGGCCACCGCGATCGCGACGTTGTCACGGGCCGTGAGCGGGTCGAACAGCTCATTCCTTTGATACATCCGCGCGACGCCACGGCGCGCGAGCTCGTGCGGCCGCCGTCCGGTCACGTCCTCGCCCGCAAGTCGTACGTGCCCGGCGGTGGGCTCGAGCTCGCCCGTGAGCACATTGAACAGCGTCGTCTTCCCCGCCCCGTTCGGTCCGATGATCGCGCGGCGCTCACCTTCGGCGACCTTCAGCGACACACCCGCGAGCGCCTTGATACCGCCGAACTCGCGGCGCAGCTCGCGTGTCTCGATCACGCGCGCACCCGCGTGAACGCCACGCGCACCAGACCGACGATTCCCTGGCGCGCCGCGAGAACGAAGACGATGAACACCAGACCCAGGATCGTGTCGGCGTACGGGACGTACGAGTCCAGCACGCGCTCGATGAACACGACGACCGCAGCGCCGATCGCCGGACCGAGGAGCGTGCTCGCCCCGCCGATGAGGACCGACACGAACGCCTCGACCGAGCGCGCCACGCCCACGTCATTCGTCGACACGAAGCGGATCGAGTACGCCTGCAGCGCGCCACCGACGCCCGCGATCGCGCCCGCGAGGACAAAGGCCGAGAGCTTGAGGCGCGTCGCGTTGTAGCCGAGCGCGCGCATGCGCCGCTCGTTCTCGCGCAGCCCCACCAGCGCCCGACCGTACGTCGATGACCGGATGCGCCAGACGAGGAGCAACACCAGCAGGAAGACCACGGCGACGAGATGGAAGAGGGCGGTCCCGTCATTGAAGTCGAGCCCGACGAGCGTCGGCCTGCGCACTCCCGAGAAGCCGTTCGAGCCACCGGTGATGTCCGCCGCCTGGAACGCGATCGCGAACACCATCTGCGCGAACGCCAGGGTGAGCATGAGGAAAAAGATGCCCGCGGCGCGCACCGCGACCGCGCCGATGGCGAGGGCGAGCACAGCGGATACGAGCACCGCCGCGCCCAGGCCGAGCAGGAGGTCGTCACTTCCCAGCCGCTGTCCCGCGATCGCCGCCGCGTATGCGCCGGCGCCGAAGTACGCGGCGTGACCGAGCGACGGCATGCCCGCGGAGCCGACCAGCAGATCGAGTGACAGCGCCAGGATCGCGACCACGAGCATGCTCTGAAGGATGGTGGTCGCGTAACGTGACGACTCCCATGCGCTCGACCAGATCGGGAACGTCACGAGAAGCGCCGCAATGACGAGTGCCGCGACCGGTGCGACGAAGCGAGTCACCGCTGGGTGGCGCTCATCGCGCGATCCGGATGCGTCCGAGCAGGCCGGTCGGCCGTAGGAGCAGGACGAGCGCCATGATCATGAAGATCAGCGCCAGCGCGAATTCGGGGAACAGCACTTTGCCGAAGGTGTCGACCGGCCCGACGAGCGACGCGCCTGCGATCGCGCCGGAGAGAGTGCCCAAGCCCCCGACCACGACGACGACGAGCGAGTAGATGAGATAGTCGACGTCCATCCCCGGATAGATGCCGAACACCGGCGCGGCGATGACGCCGGCGAGTCCGGCGAGCGCCGCTCCTACCGCGAACGTGAGCGCGAACAGCCGGTCGATGTCGACGCCCAGCGCCGCGAGCATCGGGGCGTCGTCAACGCCGGCGCGGATCAGTGCTCCCACGCGCGTGCGCCGGTGCACGACGGCGAGCAGGACCGCAAGCGCGACGCCGAACACGATCACGAACAGCCGGTAGACCGGGTAGTCGCCGCCCATGATCGTGATCGCATGGTCGAGTCCGGCCGGGAACGGGATCGAGCGGATCTCGCGGCCAAAGGTGAGGCCGATCAGATCGGCGATCACCAGCGACACGCCTATCGTGAGCAGAACCTGATCGAGATGGCGGCCGCGCAGGCGCCGGAGCAACAGCGGCTCGATGACCAGACCGAGCGCGCCGATGAGCAGCGGCGCCAGCACGAGCGCGAGCCAGAACTGCCCCGTCCGCTGGACGACGGTGAGCGTGATGTACGCGCCGAGCATGTAGAAGGCGCCGTGCGCGAGGTTGACGACATCCATCATCCCGAAGATGAGCGATAGACCCGCGGCGAGTATGAAGAGCAAGGCGCCGAACGAGATGCCGTTCAGCGCCTGGACGACCGCGGTCTCGGGGGTCATCCCGAAAGACTATTTGCCGGGGTCGGTCACGCGAGCGACCTTGTCAACGATGGTGTTGACGGCTTGGCCGCTCTGCACTTTCACCTCGCGGATGTACATGTCTTGGATCGGATTGTGCGTTTCCTTGTCGAACTCGAAGTCACCACGTGGGCTCTTGAACTTCACACCCTCGAGCGCGGCGATGAACGCGTCCTTGTTCGAGGTGTCGCCCTTCACGGCTTGCAGCGCGAGGTCGACCGCCTGCATGCCGTCCCACGCCTGCACGGCGAAGACATCGGGGAGGAGGCTGTACTCCTTCTGGTAGGCGTCGACGAACGCCTTGTTCTCGGCGTTGTCGAGCGTGACCGCCCAGAACAACGAGGTCGTCGCGCCGTTCGCCTGCTCCTTCACTTCCTTGAGCACGTCCTGCTCGGTGAGGAAACCGGCGCCGTTCATCTTGTATCCGGCCGCTGGCATGCCGAGCTGCGTCCAGGCCTTGATGTAGTTGATCGCATCGGTACCCGAGAAGAAGGAGTAGATGTCCTTGGTCTGCTGGGCCTTGATCTGCGTGACGTACGGTAGGAAGTCCGCGCTGCCCAGCGGCGCCTTGAGCGAGCCGGTGATCTTCCCGCCGCCCTTCGTGAAGCCGCTCGTGAAGTCGGCCGCGGATTCGTTGCCGAAGCCGTAGTCGGCGACGAACGTGAAGACCTCCTTCACGCCCTTGCGCGTCGCGAAGTACTCGCCGATCGGATAGCTGATCTGGTACGAGCTGAACGAGGTCCGGAAGATGTACTTGCTCTTGCACGAGGGCGTGCAGTTGTTCGTCGTGCGTGTGAGCGCGTTACCGCCGGCGTTCGTTTCGATGAAGATGAGCTTCGCGGCATCGATGGCGTTGCGGACCGCGTACGCGATCGGTGTCGCGACGATGCCCATCATCAGGTCGACGCGATCCGAGTCGATGAACTTCTGCGTCATCTGCGCGCCGACCACCGGATCGTTCGCCTCGTCCGCGTAGACCAGGGTCACCGGACGGTTCGCGAGCCTGCCACCCTTCTGCTTCACGTAGAGATCCGTCGCGCGCTTCATCGAGTTGCCGAGCTCCGCGTAGACCTTCGTGAACGGCAGGAGCTGGCCGATCTTCAGCGCGGGACCCGGGGAGGCGGTCACCTCGCCGCTCGGGCCGGGCGTCCCTGCGGGACCGCAGGCCGCGATCGCTGCCGCCGCGGACGACGCCGCGAGGAATTGCCGTCTGGTGAGCCGATAAGAGCGACGCTCGGCGCCCGTCTTCTCGTCCATTTGCTCCCCTCCATGCCGCTGGTCTGACCGCGCCGCGAGCCTAAGCCACCGCTTTGCGCACTGGCAAGCGGACACGGCCCCGCGCTGGCGATACCGCGATGCGGGACGCACGGTTCGCGCGGCCAGAGTGCCGCACGGCGAGTCCGCGTCTGCACCCTTGTTTGGTATCTAGCACAATGATATATGCTAGATATTAGGGACAAACCTGGGTCCGTCGAATTCAGCGGGGAGGCAAGACATGATCCGCGAGAAGCCAGCGTTCATCGCGCCGGGTCTGCTCACGTTCCTGTTCCTCGTCGTGCTCGAGCTGGTGACGATCGCCATGCTGTTCGTGCTCATCGGCGGTCGAGGGCCGGCGCCCCTCATCGTGCTCGATCTCGTCTCGATCATCGCGGTCGCGATCTGCTTCGGCGGATTCCTCATCGTGAGCCCGAACGAGGCGCAGGTGCTCCAGGTCTTCGGCAACTACGTCGGGACCGTCAACGAGCCGGGCTTCTGGTGGACGAATCCGTTCACGCTGCCGCGTCACAAGGTCTCGCAGCGCGTGCGCAACTTCGAGAGCTCGCACCTCAAGGTGAACGACCACGACGGCAATCCGATCGAGATCGCCGCCATCGTGGTGTGGCGCGTCAGCGACACCGCCGAGGCGGTCTTCCAGGTCGACAACTACGAGAACTTCGTGAAGGTCCAGACCGAGGCCGCGGTCCGCAACCTCGCGACGAGCTACGCCTACGACTCGCACCAGGACGACCGGCTCTCGCTCCGGACCAGCAGCGACGAGATCACCGGTCGTCTGCGCAGCGAGGTGCAGGACCGTCTCGCGAAGGCCGGCATCGAGGTCATCGAGGCCCGCCTGTCCCACCTCGCGTACGCGCCCGAGATCGCGCAGGCGATGCTGCGCCGCCAGCAGGCGAGCGCGGTCGTCGCGGCGCGCACCCGCATCGTCGAAGGCGCGGTCGGCATGGTCGAGATGGCGCTCGATGAGCTGTCGAAGCGCAGCGTGGTCGAGCTCGACGAAGAGCGGAAGGCGGCGATGGTGAGCAACCTGCTCGTCGTGCTGTGCAGCGAGCAGAACACGCAGCCGGTCGTGAACACGGGCACGCTGTACACCTAGCCGGGTCGTGGCAGAGAAGAAGGCGTACCTCCTCCGCCTCGACGCGTCGCTGCACGAGGCCCTGCAGAAATGGGCGGCCGACGAGCTGCGCAGCGTGAACGCCCAGATCGAGTTCGCGCTGCGCCGGGCGCTCCAGGATGCGGGTCGCCTGCCGGCGGGACCGCCCCCGGCTACGCCGACTCGCGCTCGAAAAGCGTAGCCAGTCCCTGCCCGACCCCGATGCACATCGTCGCGATGCCGTAGTGGCCGCCCCGGCGCTCGAGCTCGCGCAGCACGGTGCCGGCGAGCCGCGCGCCGGTCATGCCGACGGGATGGCCGATCGCGATCGCGCCACCGTTCGGGTTGGTGCGGTCGTCGGGCAGCCGGAGGGCGCGGATGCAGGGGATGACCTGGGCGGCGAACGCCTCGTTCAGCTCGATCGCGTCGCACTCGTCGGGTGTGACGCCGGTACGCAGGGCGAGCTTGCGGACCGCGGGGATCGGGCCGAGGCCCATGTAGTCCGGATGCACGCCGGCCGAGGCGGAGGCCACGATGCGTCCAAGCGCGCGCAGCCCCAGCTCCCCCGCCTTCTCGCGCGACGCGATGAGCAGCGCGGCGGCGCCGTCGTTGATGCCCGACGAATTGCCGGCGGTCACTGTCCCGTCCGTCTTGAACGCGGGCTTGAGCGTCGCAAGCTTTTCGACGCTCGAATCGGACCGTGGGTGCTCGTCGTCGCTCACGAGCGCCGTGCCGTTGTGCACGGGCGCGATCTCGACGGCGAAAAAGCCATCGGCCTTCGCCTTCGCGTAGCGCTGCTGGCTACGCGCCGCGTACTCGTCCTGCTCCGCGCGCGAGACCTTCTCTTTGGTGCGGACGTTCTCCGCCGTCTCGCCGAGCGAGATCGGGTGGTAGCCCAGATCGACCATGCGCGGATTCACCAGACGCCAGCCGAGCGTCGTGTCGTACAGGACGCGCTCACCGCGCGGGAACGCCTCCGACGGCTTGAGCGTGACCTGCGGCGCGCGCGTCATGCTCTCGACGCCGCCGGCGATCACGATGTCGGCCTCCCCGGCGCGGATCCGACGCGCGGCGTCGTTCACCGCCTCGAGGCCCGAGCCGCACAGCCGGTTCACGGTGACGCCGGGCACCGAGTCCGGCAAGCCCGCGAGCAGCGCCGCCATGCGGCCGACGTTCCGGTTGTCCTCCCCGGCCTGGTTCGTCGCGCCGAACACCACCTCGTCGATCTGATCGTCCCCGATATCGGTCCGCTCGAGGACCGCGCGGATGACGTGCGCGGCGAGATCGTCCGGGCGGATCTGGGCGAGCGCGCCGCCGTAGCGGCCGATGGGCGTGCGCACGTAGCCGAGAACGACCGCGTCGCGTGGGTGGCGGCTCATCCTTCTATCTTCCCTCGAACTTCGCCGGCGTCTTCGACGTGAACGCGCGCACGCCCTCGGCGTAGTCCTTGGTACGCCCGGCGCGATCCTGCAGCGACGACTCGAGCTCGAGGAACGAGGCGAAGTCGCGGTCCCACGCGGCGTTCAATCCTTCCTTCGAGAGCGCATAGGCCTCGGTCGCTCCCTCCGCAAGCGCGTGCGCGTACGTGCGCCAGGCGCCGGCGAATTCCTCGTCGGGCCACACGCGCGTCACCAGACCGATGCGAATCGCTTCGTTCGCGTCCACCGGATCTCCGGTCAGGATCATGTCGGTTGCTCTCCCAAAGCCCACGATGCGTGGAAGGAAGTACGCCGAGCCGGCGTCGGGGACAAGCCCGACTCGTGTCCAGGCCGCGCGGAACGTCGCCGACGATGCGGCGACGCGCACGTCGCACGCGACAGCGATGCCAAGACCCGCGCCGGCCACGACGCCGTTGACCGCGGCGATGACCGGTTTGCGCATCTCGCGGATCGCGGCGATGACGGGGTGATAGCGGCGCCGCAGCTCGTTGCCCAGCTGGAGATCTTCGCCCGCGACGACCTTGAGGAAGCGGTCGCGCAGATCCTGCCCGGCGGAGAAGCCGCGACCCGCTCCGGTGATGACGACCGCGCGCACAGCGGCGTCGGCCGCGAGCTCGTCGATGGCGATCGCGAGCGCGCTCGTCATCGCTTCGTCGAACGCGTTGAGGACCTCGGGTCGGTCCAGGGTGATGACGGCGAGCCCGCCGTCGCGCTCGAGACGCAGCGGCCCCGGCACTACTTCCCCTTGAAGCTGGGCTTGCGCTTGTTGACGAAGGCGTCGACGCCTTCGTTCTTGTCCTCGGTCGCGAAGAGGAGATAGAAGGCTTTGCGCTCGAATTCGAGACCGGCGTCCAGGGTCGAGTTCCACGCGAGATCGACAGCTTCCGTCGCCAAGCGCGCGGCGACCGGCGCCTTCTCGGCGATCGTGCGCGCCAGCGTCTTCGCGTCCTGCAGCCAGCTCACCGCCGGGTAGACCTGCGCCACGAGCCCGATGGCCTTCGCCTCCTGCGCGCCGACGAAACGGCCGGTGAGGATGAGCTCGTTCGCGACCCACTTCCCCACCGCCCGCGTGAGCCGCTGCGTACCACCGGCCCCCGGAATGATCCCGAGGTTGATCTCGGGCTGGCCGAACTTCGCCGTTTCGGACGCGATGATGATGTCGCAGGTCATCGCGAGCTCGCAGCCCCCGCCCAGGGCGAAGCCCGACACCGCCGCGACGATCGGCGTCTTTACGCGGCGGATGGCCTCCCAGCGGGCGGTGAGGTCCTGCGCGAGCATCGTCACCGGCGTCGCGGTCACGAAGTTCTCCTTGATATCCGCGCCGGCGGCGAACGCTCGTTCGTTGCCCGTGAGCACGATGCAGCGGACCTCCGGGTCGTCATCCAGGCCCGCCAGCGCCGTCACGAGCTCGCCCAAGACCTCTTCGTTGAGGGCGTTCAACACGTCAGGCCGGTTGAGCTGGACGACGGCGATCGGCGGCTCGCGCGTCACGAGGACGGTGTTCGGCACTGGTGACCCCCGGTATGGAAGTGGCGCAAGTATGCGCGACCGGCTTGATACCGGATGCCCCCGAGAGCAGAGGTCCAAGCGCACGTCCGCCCATTAGCCTCATCGGTCCGGGGTGGCTGTTGTGGAGGATGCGCTGTTCGAGGATCGCCGCTTGGAGCGAACGCTCCAGGTGGCGCGGCTTGCGGGCGCCCTCCTTGTCTTCGCCCTCGGACCGCTCTTTCCGAGCCTCGCGCCGGCTCACGTCCTCGTCCTCGGCGCGAGCCTGCTCGCGTGGACGCTCATCAACACGCGCCTGGTCGAGGGTGCGCGGACCGCCGCAGGCTACGAGCGCGTCGCGCGTTTCAGCTTCCTCGTCGACTCGACCATCGTCGTCTACGCGATCTGGGTCTTCGCCGCCGATCCGCAGTGGATCGCCTGGGCCGTCGGCGTGCTCATCATCATCGGCTCGGCGTTCCGCTTCGGGCGCCTGGGCGCGGTGAGCTCCACGGTCATCCTGACGGTCGCGTACCTCGTGATCGTGGGCTGGCGGCAGCAGACCTACGGCTACAACATCGAGCTCCAGCGCGTGGCGTTCGCGGTGTCGCTCTATCTCCTGACAGCGCTGCTCATGTCGGGCGCGATACGCGAGCTCCTCGAGCTGCGCAAACAGCGCGAGTACCAGCTCTTCCACGATCTGCTCACCGGCCTCCCGAACCGTGCGCTGCTCATCGAACGACTGCAGCAGCAGCTCCTCCGCCAGCCCCGCACCGGCGAATCCGTCGCGCTCCTGGTGATGGATCTGACCGACTTCAAGGCCGTGAACGACAGCCTCGGCCACGACGTGGGCGACGACCTGCTCCGCCAGGTGGGCCCGCGCCTCGCGGCGAGCCTTCGCGCCGCGGACACGATCGCGCGCCTGGGCGGTGACGAGTTCGCGATCCTCCTGCCCGGAACGGACGAGACCGGCGCGGCGCGCGTCGCGCAGAAGATGCTCGCCGCGCTCGAGCAGTCGTTCCCGCTCGAAGGCGAGGCGCTCGACATCGGCGCGAGCGTGGGCGTCGCGGTGGCGCCCGCGCACGCGACGCAGGCGGAGCAGCTCCTGTCGCGCGCGGACGTCGCGATGTACACGGCGAAGGGATCGCTCGCGGGCCTCGCGGTGTTCTCGGCCGAACAGGAACGCGAGGGCGCCGGGCGCCTCGCGCTCATGTCCGATCTCCGCCGCGCCGTCGACGAGGGCGAGCTCGTCCTCTACTACCAGCCGCAGCTGGACCTGCGCACCGGCTCGATCACGAGCGTCGAGGCACTGGTGCGCTGGATGCATCCGAAGCGCGGGCTGGTCGGCCCGGACGAGTTCATCCCCCTCGCCGAGCGCACCGGCCTCATCAAGCGGCTCACACGCACCGTGCTCACCGAAGCGATCCGGCAGGCGCGCGCGTGGGAGCTCGCCGGCCTGCGCGTGCCGATCGCGGTGAACCTCTCGATGCGCAACATCCACGACCCGCAGCTCCCGCAGACGATCGCGCAGCTCCTTCAGCGCTGGGACGCGCGACCCGACCTGCTGCGCCTCGAGATGACCGAGACCGTGCTCGCAGCCGATCCAGAGCGCGCACTGCAGACGATGGACTCGCTCCGCGCGATGGGCGTCCACATCGCGCTCGACGACTTCGGCATCGGCTACTCGTCGCTCGCCTATCTCAACCGGCTGCCGCTCGACGAGATCAAGATCGACCGGTCGTTCGTCATCGGGATGATCGACGACGAATCGAGCGCGACGATCGTGCGCGCCACGGTGGAGCTCGGGCACGGGCTCGGCTACGCCGTCGTCGCGGAGGGCGTCGAGAACAACGAGACCCGCCAGCGTCTCACCGCACTTGGCTGCGACTCGATCCAGGGCTACCTCGTCGCGCGCCCGATGCCCGCCGATCAGACCGCGGAGTGGATCGGCCGCGCGACCGTCACGCCCCTCGTGACCAGCGCGGACTGATCGCGCAGCACCGGCCGGCCTCGATCTCACGTCGCGTCTGCGCCTACTTGCTTGACGGAGTCCCAGTTCAGTTGCCGACCGCCATCGCACTTGTCCTCGACCTCGAACAGCCCTGGCTCTTGCTCGTGTTCTTCACGAGCTGGCAGGTCTACTTCGCGGCATTTTGGTCACTGGGCGGCGGTCAGACCCCCGGGATGCGGCTCTTTGGGATTCGCGTGGTCCAGGTCGACGGCCGATCGGTCGATCCGCTCCGCGCACTCGGTCGGTCTCTCGTTTGGTTCTTCGGATGCTTCTTCGCGATCGCGCCGATCAGTGTGCTCGTGAGCGCGGACCACCGCGGTGTGCACGACCGAGCGACGGGTACGCACGTCGTTCGCGTCCCCAGTTAGCGGAGCTGCCCCTTCGGGGGCGGCTGGCACTTCGGACACACGAACATCTCGTCCAGGCCGTGGCGCGTGCGCACGATCTTCGTACCACAGCGAGCGCACGGATCGCCGACCTTCCCGCGGATCTTCATATGCGCACGGATCTTCGTGCCGAGCTCGGGCGGAAGCTCGTTCTCCACGATCGCTGCCGCGTTCGCGAGCGTCTCGCGCAGCGCGCCATAGAGCCGGTCCATCTCACCGTCGTCGAGCGTCGCGACCCGGCGCTTCGGGTGCAGCTTCGCTTGCCACAGGATCTCGTCGGCGTAGGCATTGCCAATGCCCGCGACGAAGTCGCCGCTCATGAGCAGGTTGCGTAGCTCACGTCGCGTCGCCCGCGCGCGCCGAGCGAACTCGTCGGCGTTCCATGGCAGCGCGCCAGCCTCTGGCCCCTGGCGGTCGAAGCCCGGAAGATCCGCCGTGCTCGCGGCCGGCTCGACGAGATACACCTTCCCCATGCGCGTGTCGTCGCGGTAGCGCAGGTCGCGTGCCTCCCTCAGGGGCGCGCCCGAGCCGATGCCGTCGAAGGCCAGCGCGAACGCCGTCGTGGCGCGGATCTTCGTCTCGGTGGGGACGATGTCGAAGAGGCCGGAGAGCATCGGATTGATCACCAGGCGCGTGTTGTCGTCGAACACGAGCACGAGAAAGCGGCCGCGATGCACGACGTCGGCGAGGGCACGGCCCGTCAGCGCCTCCGCGAGCGGCCGCGTCGCGCGCAGGACGAGCGGGTCGTGCACGCGCACCGCCGTGACGTGCTTCCCCACGAATGCCGCCGCGAGACGGCCGCGCAGGACGTGGAGGTCGGGCCACTCCGGCACTAATCGGCCACCGCTGCGAGCCAGCGCGGCTCGGCGAGATCGAACCGACGCGCGGCCCACGCCAGGCAGGACTTCAGTTGCTGCCGCTGGAACGCGCGGATGCGCGGCAGGCCCGCGGCGGGCGGGCGCCGCGCTCGGTCAGCGAAATATCCGGAGATCCCCGCGAGCGACGCGTCGACCGCGCCGGCACGCAGGGGCAGGACGTCTTCGTACCAGCCGAGCACGCGCTCCGGTTCGGGACCGCCCTCGACCACGACGCTCTGCGCGAACGCGGTGACGTCGAACTCCGCCGGGCCGACGCTGGGATATGGCCAGTCGAAGATCCGCAGGCGGTCCTTGGTGATCCGGATGTTGTCGGATCGCGTGTCGAAGTGGAGGAGAGCGAACGGTGGACGCGCGCGCGCGAGTCCACGTTCGAGGTCTCGGAGCATGGGTAGCGCCACGTCGATCCACTCCGCCGCCTCATCGGCGCGCCGCTTCGCGAGGGCTGCGACGTCGCGAAGCTCGCGACGCTTCGCGAGCAAGTCCCAGTACCCGCCGAAGTCGGCGTGTTGCGTGCGCGAAAGCCAGCGCGGCAGTCGCTTCCCCAGCGTGCTCTTGTGGAATCTCGCGTAGGACCGCGCGGCGACGCGTGTCTTCGCCGGCGTCCACGGCGGCACGCTGCGCGGGCCGAGATCCTCAAGAAGAAGGACGAGCCATCCGTCGCGTTCGAACGACCCGAAGAACTTCGGGGCCCACGGTCTGATGAGCGTGCCGAGTCTCAGGTACGCGCGCTCCTCGTCTTTCGTCGGCCAGCGGACCGCGCTCCCCTTCGGGAGTGGATAGCTCGCCTTGAAGAACGCGCGCTTGCCGTTCGCGAGCGACATACGGAACGTCGCCGAGGGTGCGTAGCCGCCGTAGATCCGCTCGGCCCGGACGATGGGCGCGCCGAGGATCATCGCGGCCTCGTCCCGTATCTCGCGTGGGACAGCAGACCAGGGCGGCTTGGCCTCAGCTCCCCGTCGTGACACTGGCTCGCATCTGCTCCCACGCCTCGCGCGCTTCTTCGACGGAGCCCTCGTCCTCGATGGTGGAGATGTCGCCGGGATCCTTGCCGAGGATCACCGCCTTCAGCACGCGCCGCATGATCTTGCCGCTGCGCGTCTTGGGCAGCATGTCGACGAAGTTGAGCTCGCCGATCACGGCGACCGGCCCGAGCTCGTTGCGGACGGTCGCGAGAAGCTCTTTCTTCAGCGCGTCCGAGGGTGCGTGTCCCTGCTTCAGCACGACGAAGGCGGAGATCACCATGCCGCGCAGCTCGTCGGGTCGCCCGGTGACGCCGGCCTCGGCGACCGCGGGATTGCGGAGGAAGGCGGTTTCGACCTCGATCGTGCCGATGCGATGGTCCGCGATCTTGATGATCTCGTCGGCGCGCCCCGAGAACCACACGTAGCCGTCGTCGTCGATCGACGACGCGTCGCCGGTGAAGTACACGGTCCTTCCCGGGACCTTCTCCCAGTAATCCTTCGCGTAACGCTCGGTCTCGGCCCAGAGCCGCGCCGTGAGACCGGGGAACGGACGCTTGATCACGAAGATGCCTTTCTCGCCGGCCTTGACCTCGTTGCCATCGCTGTCCACGACGGCGGCCTCGATCCCCGCGAGCGGGATGCCCCCGGAGCCCGGCTTGATCGGCAGCAGCGCGACACCATACGGATTGCCGACGACCGGCCCGCCGGTCTCGGTCTGCCAGTAGTGGTCGACGACGGGGATGCGGTCGCCGAGCGCCTCCTTCTGGAACCACTCCCAGGCCGGCGCGTTCAGGACCTCGCCGGCGCAGAAGACGCGCTCGAGCGATGAGAGGTCGTGCTGCTTCGCCGGCGCGCTGCCGTAGCGCATGAGGAGGCGCACGGCGGTCGGCGACGTGAAGACCCCGCTCACGCGGTGGCGCTCGATGATGCGATAGAAGGTCTCCGCGTCGGGATGGTCGAGGGCGCCCTCGTACGCGATCGTCGTGCAGCCGATGAGCAGCGGCCCGAAGACGATGTACGAGTGGCCGACGACCCAGCCGATGTCGGAGGTCGACCACCACACGTCGCTGGGCCGCAGTCCGAACATCCACTTCGCCATGCTGTGCACGTACACCTGATAGCCGCCGTGCGTGTGCACCGCGAGCTTCGGCTTCGCGGTCGTGCCCGACGTCGCGAGGATGTACGCCGGCTCGTTCGCCTCCATCTCGACGTGCGTGTCGTCCTGACCGTGAGCACCGGTGAGGAACTCGTCCCAGGTGATGTCGCGGCCGTCCCTCATCGCGACGTCGGCCGATCCGCGCTTCAGCACGACGACGCGCTCCACCGTCGGCGCGCCCGCGACGGCGTCGTCGACGATCTGCTTCAGTGGGACGTCCTTGCCCTTGCGATACGTGACGTCGGTCCCGAAGACCGCCCGCGCCCCCGCGAGACGGATGCGCTCTCCCAGCGCGCCGGCGCCGAAGCCGGCGAAGACGACGATGATCACCGCCCCGATGCGGACGGCGCCGAGCATGAGCACGATCGCCTCGGCGCAGGTCGGCATGTAGATCGCGATGCGGTCGCCCTTCTTGATCCCAAGCCCGCGCAGCGCCGCGCCGACCTTCCTCGTCTCGTCGTGCAGCTGCGAATACGTGTAGGTCCGCTGCTCGCCGCGCTCGTTCTCGGTGACGAGCGCGATGCGCGAGCCAGCGCCGGACTTCACATGGTGATCGACACAGTTGTACGCGAGGTTCGAGCGGCCGCCGCGGTACCAGCGGAACGTCGGGGGCTCCCACTCGAGCACGCGCTCCCACTTGCGGAACCACGGCAGCGCCTCCGCCGCGCGTCCCCAGAAGCCCTCAGGATCCTCGGTCGCTTCACGCTTCCACGCCGCCACCTTGGGATGCAGCGCGCCCATGTGTCCCCCCTTACTGCTGGAGCAGCGCTAGCTGCTCCAGAAAGCCGGAGCCGAAGGCGCAGGTCATGTGCCGCCCAGCTCCCTGAGCTTGAAGCGCTGGATCTTGCCGGTCGCCGTCTTCGGGAGCTCGTCGACGAACTCGATCCAGCGCGGGTATTTGTACGGCGCGATCCGCGTCTTCACGAACTGCTTCAGCTCCTCCGCAAGGGCATCGCTCGGCGTCTGGCCCTTCTTGAGCAACACGAATGCCCGCGGCTTCACCAGCTCGTCCTTGTCCTTCGCGCCGACAACGCCGCACTCGAGCACGGCGGGATGCTCGATCAGCGCAGCCTCGACCTCCGCGGGCGAGACCCATTGGCCCGAGACCTTGAGCATGTCGTCCGCGCGGCCCTCATAGGTGTAATAGCCATCCGTGTCGAGGTGATACTTGTCGCCCGTCACGGTCCATTCGCCGCGGAACGTCGCCTTCGACTTCTCGTGCTTGTTCCAGTAGAAGGCGCAGCACGAGTCGCCCGACACCCAGAGATTTCCGGTCTCGCCGGGCCCCAGATCGCGCCCGTCGTCATCCACGATCTTCGCCCGGTACCCGGGGACGACGGTGCCGCTCGTGCCGCCGCGCGCCTGACCCTGCCGGTTGCAGATGAAGATGTGGAGCATCTCGGTCGAGCCGATGCCGTCGAGGATCTCGATGCCGAAGCGCTTCTTCCATGCGTCGAAGAGCGGCTTCGGGAGCGATTCGCCGGCGGAGACGCAGAAGCGCAGCGAGGACAGGTCGTATTTGAAGTTCGCTTCCGGATACGCCAGCAGCGCCGCGTAGAACGTCGGCGCCGTGTACATCACTGTCGGCTTCTCGGTGGTGACGAGCCCGTAGACGACGTCCGGGGTCGCGCGCTCCGGCTTGTACACGACCGATGCGCCGTAGCGCATCGGCACGAAGACCCCGTTGCCGAGACCGTAGGCGTGGAAGAGCGGTGAGACGGTGAAATAACGGTCCTGTTCGCTGCAGCCGAGGACGTGCTGCCCGAACGTCTCGGCCGAATAGATCATGTCGTGCTGCAGGTGCACCGCGCCCTTCGGGAAGCCGGTCGTCCCGGACGAGTAGAGCCAGAAGCACATGTCGTCCGGTGTCGTGTCGGCTGGATCGAGCTCGTCGTCCGCGGCGGCCAGCGCCTCTTCGAACGAAGACACGCCGTCGGGCAGCGGGCCACCCTGCGGCGCCGCCCCCGATGCCGTCACCAGGATGTGCCGGAGGCGCGGGCAGTCCTTGCGGATCTCGAGCACCCTGGGCAGCAGCGGAGCGCTTACGACGATCGCGACGGCGCGGCTATCTCGAAGGATGTACGTGAGGTCGCGCGCGATGAGCAGCGTGTTCGTCGGCACCGGGATCGCGCCGAGCTTGATCGCGCCGAAGAACGCGTAGACGAACGCCGGGGAATCGAGGCACAGGATGACGACGCGATCCTCGACGTCGACGCCGAGCTGACGGAGCGCGTTGCCGCAGCGATCGACGCTCCGCGCCATCTCGCCGTACGTGACCGATGCACCCTGGCAGCGGATCGCGATCGCGTCTGGGCGCGCCGCGCGGTGCGCGTCGACATAGGTCTCGGCCGCGTTGTACCGGTCGCCGAGTTCCGGTAGTCGCAGCTCCCCCACGCCCGGGATTATCGCCGCAGCGTTTCGATCGCGGCCAGCGCGGCGCCCTTGCCCTCGTGCAGGCGCGTTCCGTCCCAGAGCGCCGGGAC
>DASYUC010000138.1:0-5334 GCA_036001645.1 Candidatus Limnocylindria bacterium | reverse complement strand
AGCGCGGACATGCGCATCGCGCGCCGCGACGGCAGGAAACCCGCGACGAGACTGACGACCAGCGCCAGTCCCAGGGCGCCGAGCGCGAGCGGCAGGTCGACGATGAAGATCGGCGCGGGGTTGGACTGCGGGTTCAGATTGCGGATCACAAGCTCGATGGCGCGTCCGCCGAGGATGCCGAGCGCCAGGCCGACGATGCCGCCGAACACGCCGACGAGCGCCGCCTCCGCGAGGAAGATGGCGCGGATGTCACGCGGCGCCGCACCGACCGCCTTCATGATGCCGATCTCGCGCGTGCGCTCGAGCACCGCCATCACCATCGTGTTCGCGATGCCGATGGCGGCGACGAGCAGCGCGACACCGCCGATGCCCGCGAGGATCCCGCGGAACACGCCGAAACCCTTGTCGATCTGCTCGATGACCTGCTTGAGCGAGAACGCGCTGAAGCCGAGCTCCTGCACCGACCGCACGACCTCCGCGACGTACTGCGAATCCTCCGACTCGATCGCGACGCCGCTGTAGCCCGTGTTCAGGCGCACGGCGTCGGGCGTAAGTCCGCGGTTCTCCGCGCCGGCGAGCAGCGCGTCGTCGAGGGGGATGCGGACCGATGTCTGGGACGCCTGTTCGTCGAAGACGCCGACGACCGTGACGACGTAGTCGCGCGGCGTGCCGCTACCGCTGATGCGCGTGCTGCCGAGCTTCACCGCTCCGCCGAGCCGGAGCGTGACCTTCTTTCCGACCGCGGCGCCGGGCGATGGGGCGAGGAAACGCGCGAGGTTGCCCGGGATGACGGCGACGCCGCGTTCGTTCGGCTCCAGGTGACGGCCGGCGAGCAGGTCGCCGCGATCCACGGGCGCGCCGGCCTCGATCCCTTGCGGTCGGATCGCCGCGTCCTCGCCCCCTTCGAGCAGCGTCCCCAGCGGCGCGTCGTACTGCCGGTACACGGACTGCGCGTGGGGGATCGCCTTGAACTTCGCGACGTGGTCGTCGCCGATCGTGCGCGGCACCGCGGAGAGTCCGGTCGCGCCCGGCTGGAAGGGCTGCACGGTGACGAGCCGCAGATCGCCGATCGAGAAGATGGAACGCTTCACGTTGTCCTCGGCGCCCGCTGCGAGCGCGATGAGGAGCACCACCAGGGCGGTTCCGATCGCGACGCCGAGGGTGGTGAGCGTGGAACGCAGCCGCGACCGCGAGTAATTGCCGAACGCGAGCTCGAAGAGATCGGACGCCCTCAATTCACGATCCGTCCGTCACGCATCCGCACGATGCGCTGGGCGCGCGAGGCGATACCGGCGTCGTGCGTGACGAGCACGACCGTCTGCCCGCGTGCGTGCAGCTCCGTGATGACCGTGAGCAGCGCCTCGCCGTTCGCGGAGTCGAGGTTGCCGGTCGGCTCGTCCGCGAGGAGCAGCGCGGGATCGGTGACGAGTGCGCGCGCGATCGCCGTACGCTGCATCTCGCCGCCCGACAGCTGGCTTGGTCGATGATCGGAGCGCGGCCCCATGCCGAGTCGGTCCAGGACCGCGCGTGCGCGCGCAAGCCGGAGCTCGCGCGGGATGCCCGCGAACAGAAGGGGCAGGGCGACGTTCTCGACGACCGGGTAGCGGGGAAGCAGGTTGAAGGCCTGGAAGATCATGCCGACCTTCTCGCGCCGGTAGCTCGCGAGAGCGACCTCATCCATCGCGGAGAGATCCGCGCCATCGACGACGACCGCGCCGCGCGTGGGGCGTTCGAGGCCGGCGAGGATGTTCAGCAGCGTCGACTTGCCCGAGCCCGACGGCCCCATCACCGCGAGGAACTCGCCGCGCCGTACCTCGAGCGTCACGCCGTCGAGCGCCGCGACGGCCGTCGCGCCGGTCGGATAGACGCGCGCGACATCGGTCGCGCGGACGATCACGCCGTCCGTCGAAGCCATGCGCGGAGCGCGGTCTCGAACGCGGTGGGCGCTTCGATATTCGCGAGGTGGCCCGCGCCGGGGATGATGCTCAGCGTGGCGCCCGGGATCGCGTCGCTCATCGCCTGCGACATCTCGAGCGGCGTGATCGCGTCTTGCTCGCCGACGACGACCGCGGTCGGAACGTCGATCGTCGGCAGGTCCCGCCGGCTGTCCGGTCGATGGGCCATGGCGATGCTTCCCTGCGCGACAGCCTCGGGCGCCTGACGGCGGATCATGGTGAGCAGCGGATCCCAGTGCGGCGATCCCTTGCGCAGCCACTGCGGCGGGGTCTTCAGCAGCGCCTCGATCCCATGCTCGCGAAGGAGGCCGGCAAGACGCAGGCGATTGTTCCGGGCTTCCTCGGTGTCGGCCTCGGCGCGCGTGTCCGCGAGAAAGAGGCGCTCGACGCGTGGGCGATGGCGACGCCACATCGCGAACGCGACGTAGCCGCCCATCGAGAGCCCCGCGATCGCCGCGCGTTCGATCTTCTCGGCGTCCATCGCGGCCACGATGCTGTCGGCGTAATCGTCCATCGAGGGATCGCCGCGCGGCACGGCGGTGCCGCCGAATCCTGGGAGGGACGGCGCGATGATCGGGTCCGCCGCATCGCGCAGTGCGCGGCGCTCGTGCTCCCACATCGCGCCGCTGAGCGGAAAGGCGTGGATGAGCACCAGAGCGGTCACCGAGCTCCAGTTTGAGCCAGAATCGCTGTGTGCGGGTGATCCGTGTGACGAAGGCCGGTCGCGAGCGTTCCGACAACCCGATCTTCGTCGGCGACGTCGACTACCAGACCGCCGTCGGCGAGGAGAGCCGCGACCTGCGCCTCTCGGAGGTGCACTTCAAGCGCGGCGCGGTGAACAAGCCGCACGTCCACTCGACCGACCAGATCCTCGTCATCACCGAGGGTGAGGGTCTGGTCGCGAGCGACGAGGAGCGTCACGAGGTCTCAGCCGGCGACGTCGCGTTCATCCCCGCGAATACCAAGCACTGGCACGGAGCGCGGCCGGGCAAAGACATGACGCACTGGTCCATCCTCGGGAACGCGAAGACCACGATCGTCCAGGAATGAGACGGCAGCGCTTCATCATCGGGGCCGGCGTGATCGGCCTCGCTGTCCTAACGGTCGCGCTCTTTCTCAGTACCCTCGCGAGCGTCAACACCGCGAGCATCGCCAGCTTTCAGCGAACGGGTGACCCGCGCAAGATCGTGGTCAATGTCGTGATCGGGCTCGGGGTCGAGGTCGCGGAGCGGAGCGTGCGCGAGGACGCCAAGACGGTCATCGTCACGGTCGGCGTGCGACAGAGCCCCGGCACGTATCCCGGGATCGCGTTCCTGGTACCGGTCCTCGTGTCGCTGAAGGACCCACTTGGCGACCGTGCCGTGCTCGACCCGGCTGGACAGACGGTGCGCGACGTCGGCGACTACCGCCCGCCGGGACTGACCCCCCGACCCTAGAACTGCGCCGGGAGCTCCGCGCCCGCCATCTTCTCGAGCCTCGCGACGCGCTCCGCGATCGGCGGGTGCGTTGCGAAGAGTCCGCCGAGCCCGCCCGGCAGGAGCGGCTGCACGATGAACAGCGGCGCGACCGACGGATTCACGGGCAGCGGGATCTTCTTGCCGTAGGCGTCGAGCTTGCGCAGCGCGGACGCCAGCGCGAGCGGATCGTGCGACAGTTCCGCGCCCTGGTCGTCAGCGCCGTACTCGCGCGAGCGGCTGACCGCGAGCTGCACGAGCATCGCCGCGATCGGGAGGAGGATGATCCCGAGGATCATCCCGATCATGCCGAGCGAGCCCGAGTCCCGGTTATCGCGATCCCCGCCGCCGAACCACATCGACCATTGCGCCATCTGGGCCATGTAGCTGATCGCGCCGGCGACCGACGCGACGACGGCCATTACGAACGTGTCCCGATTGCGGACATGACCGAGCTCGTGCGCGAGCACTCCGGTGAGCTCCCGCTCGTTGACGATCTCGAGGATGCCGCGCGTGACCGCGACGACCGCGTGCTGCGGGTCGCGGCCCGTTGCGAACGCGTTCGGAGCGGGTTGATCGATGACGAAGATGCGCGGCCGTGGCAGTCCGGCGGTGTCGGCGACTCGACCGATGATGCGGTACAGCTCGGGCGCCTCGGCTTCGGTGACCGGCTTTGCGCCGGCGAACGACAGCGCGATGCGGTCGCTGAACCACCACGCGCCGAAGTTCATGACCAAAGAGATGAGGAGCGCCGGCAGCACGGCCGACGGTCCAAAGAACAGCCGCGCTGCGGCAATAAGGATCAGCGTGAGAAGGGTGAGTAACCCGACGACCTTGATCGTGTTCATGACATCGATCTTCTCATGGTCCGCGCTACGTGCAAGCGATTCGCCGATTGCTCATACACGACACAGGCGGACAACGGCCAGTCGACGTCGAGTGCGCTTCTGGTATCCCTGGAAGAACGGGTAGCGGGAGGCGACCAGGTTCCACAGACGCTCCCGCTCCACTCCCTCCGGGAAAACGGCACGGACCGGAAAGGTCCGACCACCGAGTTGCACCTCTGCCTCCGGACGTGACCGCAGGTTCGTGGTCCACGCCGGAGCGGCATCAAGACCACCATTGGACCCGATGATGACGAGGTCGTCGCCATCGTCGACATGCCCGAGCGGAACCGTCCGAGGACGTCCGCTAACGCGGCCGATCGTCGTCAGCAACAGCAGCGGCATGAACCCATTCGATGCGCGATCGACAACGCGGCCGCGTAGCGCGCGATAGAAGAACACGTGCACCGGTGTGGATCGTGCTAGGACCGCAGCGAAGACCCGATCGTACAGTCCGGCCACAAGACGAAGTATGGCTGCGTTCGAAGCTCCACACCGCGATCGCCAGGACCGCGGCGATCTACGCAACGCACCAGGCGACGTAGGCCGCGGGCGAAGGATCCGCTGCGAAGAACGGGTTCGCCGCCGCGGCTTGGCCGGGCGCGTGCGCCGTGGCGATGAGCAACAGCGTCAGGAGGGTGAATGTCGGTTCGTCACGAGGGACGGCTTCGCCCTCTCTCGTTCGATCATCCATCGTCGTCGGCGGCGTGCGGGTGTCCGCGACAAAAGCACGATCAGCGCCAACTAGCGCAATAGCACGCCGCCCGCGAGTGTGGCGCCGGCCTCGGGGAGCGCCGTCGCCTGCGCCGTCGCGACGTCGACGAGGAGGGCGCCGCCCTGCTCGTGGATGGCGAGCCCCGAACCGTCGGATCGCCAGCCCTGGATGAGGACGAACGTCTGCCCGCGGTGGATGACCCGGACGCTGCCCGTCTGATAGGTGAACACGCTTACCGTCTGATCGACGACCCACGCGATGTCCGCAGGCACACCGCTGCGCCACGAAGCGTCGACGACGCGCCCACCGGCCCCGGCGACCGTGTC
>DASYUC010000137.1:0-7639 GCA_036001645.1 Candidatus Limnocylindria bacterium | reverse complement strand
GGCGGTGCTGATGGGGAAGCGGATGTTCGACGCCGGGTTCGAGCCGTGGGGCGATCCGCCGCCGTACCACATGCCGGTGTTCATAGTGACTCACAAGAAGCGAAAGCCCCTGCCCATGCAGGGGGGTACGACCTACACCTTTGTGACTGATGGGATCGAGGCCGCACTCGAGCTGGCCCGTGCCGCCGCCGGCGACAAGAACGTCGGTGTCTGGGGCGGAGCGAACATCATGAGGCAGTATCTGAAGGCCCACTTGCTGGACGAGATGCACATCCACCTGGTCCCCATACTCCTCGGCGGCGGCATCCCGCTCTTCGAGGGTCTCGATCCTGAGGGGATCGAACTGCGGAGGCTCAGTTCGATCGAGACGCCGGGCGCCACACACCTCCGATTCGAAGTGGTGAAGTGACGCACGTGATCCCCTGCTCCTCTTCCTAGGGCGCGGTTGTCGGGAAGACGATCGACACTCGCCGGGCCCGATCTACTAACGTTCGGGCGTGAGCTCGACCCGCATCAGTCGCCACGTGAACGCGCCCCGCGCGGTCGTCTATCGCGCGCTTCTCGATCCGCGTGCGATTGCGACGTGGAAGGTGCCGACCGGCATGACCAGCCACGTGCATGAGTTTGACGCCCGTGAAGGTGGCTCGTTCCGGATCTCGCTCACGTACGACGCGCCGACGGCGATCGGCAAGACGACCGCGCACACCGACACGTACCACGGCCGCTTCGTAAAGCTCGTGACGAACGAGCAGGTTGTCGAAGTGGAAGAGTTCGAAACGACGGATCCCGCGCTGCGCGGCGAGATGACGGTCACCATCACACTCGCCGATGCGGACGGCGGCACGGATGTGATCGGCGTGCACGAAGGAATACCGAGCGGTGTGTCCACCGCCGACAACGAGGCTGGCTGGCGGATGGCACTCGCAAAGCTTGCGGCGCTCGTCGAGGCGGGCTAGAGCACGGCGCGCCTGGACGGCGGTCTTTCCGCTGCTCGGCCGCACATTGACGCGGCGAAGACCGCGACCGAGCCGCGGCTGAGAACGACCCGACCCTTTCGTGTATGACGGAATTAGTCGCTGCGGGCTACGCGGCTGACCCCCGATCAGCTGCCTTGCCGGTGAAGAGCTGTGCTCGCAAGCGGCAGCAGTGGTTCAGCACCGATTCCAGACCGGCGACTGCAGGACGTGCACCCGCGGCGCCCGCTTCGCAGTACGGCTCCACGGGAGTCCTCTCGCTCGCGATTGCTTTGGCTACGCGGTGATAACGACTTTGGCCCGAGCCTGACCGGTGCCGACATAGCGCACCGCCTCGCGAGCCTCGGAGAGCGGGTAGGTTCGGTCGATCACCGGGCGCAGCCTGCCGGCCTCGATAAGGTCCTTGAGGTACACGAGGTCGTCGAGGTTGGTCTGCGCGACGTAGAACGTCACGCGCTGGCGCAGCACCCGTGCGCGCGCCATCACATTGATGATCCGCGCGAAGATCCCGACGAAGCCGCCGCTCTTCGGCGCGCCGACCTGCACGAACATACCGTTCCGCGCCAGAACGCGCCGCAGGTCGGACAGCGAACGCGTCGCGGCGATGTCGAGCACGGCGTCATAGCGCTCGGGGCGACGCGCGAAGTCCTCCTTCGTGTAGTCGATGACCTCGTCAGCGCCGAGCGACTTCGTGATGTCAACATTCCGCGGACCTGTCACGGCGGTGACGTTGGCGCCCAGCGCCTTCGCGATCTGCACCGCGAAGGTGCCGACACCGCCGCCCGCGCCGTGGATGAGCACCCGTTGTCCCGGCTTGACCTGCGCGTGGTCGCGAAGACCCTGGAGTGCGGTGCGCCCCGCGACGCCGAGCGTCGCGGCCTGCTCGAACGACAGGTCGCGCGGCTTCAGAAGCAGCCGATCCTCACGAGCTCGTACGTACTCCGCGAAGGACGCAGGGGCATTGCCAAAGACCTCGTCACCAGGGCTGAAGCGCGTGACGTTAGGGCCGACGGCCTCGACGGTGCCGGCGAGATCCACGCCTCGGACCGGTTCATCTTGCTGCCGCATGACCTTCGCGATGATCTCGAGCAGTAGCCCACCGTGTGTGGTGTGCCAGTCGAGTGCGTTCACCGACGCCGCGCGCATGCGCACCAGCACGCGGCCCTCCATCAGCTCCGGCCTCGGGATATCCCGCAAATGCAGGGCGTCCGCCGACCCGTACCCTTCCTGTACGACCGCCTTCATCATGTGGCCTCGGTCCTCGGCCTTGTCAGCCATCTCGCTCGCTCCTACCGCAGCACTCATCTCTCCGACTCCTTTCCTCCGGCCTCAGCGTGACGCCCAGTTGTGAAGGAGTCGTGAACGGGGACTCGGCCAGTTCCTCAATGCCCTCGATCACGATGCCATTTGACCGTTCGACATTGTGTCCGAGACCCCGGTCGGGACCGCAGTGTGAGCGCGATCTGGTCGCCTAGTTACGAGATTCGTTGATGCGTCGCAACGGCAACGCGACGAAAGCGATCGACGCCAATGCGACGGCGTACGCACCCGCAACGACGAAGGCTCCCGCCGGGCCGGCGGACCCCACGAGCGCCGCCGCGGCGATCGGACCGACGGGATTGATGAGTGAATTACCGAGCAGATCGATGCTCGCGACGCGGCCGAGCATCTTCTCAGGCACGTGCCGCTGCAGCATCGCTTCCCAGATGACCGTGGAGGAAGCGAGTCCCACGCCGGTCAGGGCCATGAGCACGACGACGGCGGGAAGGATCGGCACCCAGCCGATCGCCAGGACGCAGACAGCGGCCAGCAGCTCGAACGCGAACATCACCCTCCCGGGACGGCCGAGGGTCAGCTGCGCGACCACGATGCTCGCGACGATCGTCCCCACGCCGTATGCGCTCATGAGCACGCCGAATGTCTCCGCGTTGCCGGACAGGACGTCTCGCACGAGAAGGGGAGTCATGACGCCGGACTGTCCGACGTAGGCGACGTTCACGAGCATGAAGTAGAGGATCGTGGTCCAGAGCCAGCGGACGGAGAAGACGTAGCCGAATCCCTCTCGGATGTCGCGGAGCAACGATGCGGAGGTGGCCAGAACGCGGCGCGCCGGGTTGGCGAGCATCAGGGTCGCGAAGCTGAAGACGAACGTGAGCGCGTTGATGCCGAACGCGAGCGCCGGGCCGCCGAGCGCGACGGCGAGTCCGCCCACCGTAGGCCCGACGATGCGTGCCAGGCTCCGGCCGAGGAGGCGCGCGGCGTTCCCGGCGCGGAGGATGTCGCCCGGCACGAGGTCGGCGATGATGGCCGTGTACGCGGGCCGCAGAAACGCGTCCGCGGCCCCGAGCGCAACGGCCGCGACGTACACGTGTTCGATCCGGAGCTGGCCGGTCGCTGACAGCAGCGCCATGATCGCGACGACGCAGCCGCCGAGCAGATCACTCGCGATGATGAGCGTGCGACGCGGGACCCGATCGGCGATGGCGCCGCCGACGAGCAGGAACGCGATGCTCGCTGCCGTGTCGAGCGCCACCGCGATCCCAAGCTGCAGCGGCGTCGCCCCGAGCGCCAGAAGTTGGAAAGGCACCGCGACGTTCTGAACGTTGTCGCCGAACGAGGAGACCGTTTGACCGGTCCAGAGCAGCCGGAAGTCGCGATGCCGAAGCGGAACGAGGAGTCGTGGCCAACGATCGCGCACTCGCGTGACGGGACGTTACCAGCGGTGTATCGCTGCGTTCCTCAGGAGCCGCCGCTGCCTTTAGCGAGCCGCCGCCTCCTCCACCACGTCGACCTCCGCCGGACCGACCCTGATCACCCGCGTCTCAGCCTGCGGGATCGGCTGGAGGTGAACGGCGCGGGCTCGGTCGAAGCTGGCGAGCCAGTTCCACAGCGTCTTCCCCGGATACATCAGCGCATCGATGGCGCGTTGGAACACCAGCGCGAGGCCGTCGGTGATGCGGGCGAGCAGCCGCACAGCGCTGAGGACGGTCTCCGCGAGCATCCAGGCAGCGATCCACAGCGCGAGTCCGACCACGCCGAGCACGAGCACGGTTCCGACCGCGATGACGCTGAGCACGAAATACGCGATCGCGGCAAGGCCGAGGGATCCGATGACTGCACCGAGCGCGATGACGCCGACGATCCGCAGCAGCCCACCAAGCAGGATCGCGGCGGGCGGGAGGGCGCGGCTCACCGCGCGCAGCACGAGCGCGAGCAGAAGCATCGCGAGCGCGAGCGCGCCGACGACGAGGATCCACGCCAGCCACGGCATCGCGATCGCGCCCCACGCGATGAGCGCGGTCGCGAGGAGCATCAGCGGGATCGGCGCGGTCAGCGCGATACCGAGCAGCTTGTCCGCGACGTCGGCCGACATGAACGACGGCACAATGACCGACGCGCGCCACAGCGCGAGGAAGAGCGCGAGGAGCAGGAACGAGACGGCCAGACCCGCCGCGATGCGCGTGAGCCAGCGGCGAGGTCCCTCCTCAAGGTCATCCCACGGACCGAGATGCGTCATCCCGATCAGGTCGAAGAACACCAGCCCGAGCATGAGCGCGCCGACGAACGACGCGATCGCGTAAGCCAGCGTGATCTCCCTGAACCAATCCGGAAGGAACGCGACGGGTGCCCCGATCGCCTTCTCGTGGCTCGCGATCGAAAGAGCCGCGTCGGCATAGAGGAACAGGCACAGTCCGCCGAAGAACAGGAACCCGCCGATGACGCGCCAGCCGGCCCAGCGACCGGATCTCCCGCGAAGCTCCGCCGCTGCGGAGCGGGACTGTGACGCGAGACGGTCGCTTCCGTTCTCCGCGTGGGTCGCGGCCTGATCGACGAGCGGGCTGACGAGACCGACGATCGCGTTCGTGATCGGCGTGACCGGCCAGCGCGGCGCGTGCGTCGCCGTCGCGAACAGGGCGAGGATCGCCCGGCCGAGGCTGCGCGCCGGCCGATCGAGCACCGGACCGAAGTAGCCGCGCAGATTCCTCAGGAAACGATACGGCGCGGTGGGCGCCACGCGACGCAGCGCAGGCTCGACCTCCGTGCGCGTGAACTGCGCTGGAATGCGCAGCACGACGGCGAGCGCGCCGACCAAGCTGCGCGCCGGATTGCCGAGAAGCGTCACGAGGACCAGTGCGAGAAGCACCAGCTGCCAGCGATCGATGAGTGGTTGCAGCAGGTCGAGGATGTCCGTGAGCGTCATCGCGCACTTCCCTTCAGATGCTCCGCGAGCTTGTCCGCTGTCGTGGCCGCCCACGGAAGAAAGGTCGGGGCGCGTGCGCCCAGCGACGTGAACATGGCCTCCCAGTCCTTTTGCCCCCTGCCCTGATCGTTCGCGTCGTCGCGGTGATACAGCGCTACCACGACCTCGCTTTGCGCGAGGTCGGGACGGACGGGATTGCCGACCGTATCGGTCATGTCCGAGAACACGACGAGCTTGTGCGTCCCGGGATTCGCGGTGAAGACGCCCGATGCGACTGCGAGGCTGCCGAAGATGTCGGTCCCGACAGGATCCTGAGCCGGTGCGGCGCCGAGGATCGCCGTGGACGTCGCGGTGATGAAGGCCGCGACATTGCGCTGCTCCTCATCGATCGTGCGCTGCTGCTGCTCGGTGACCTTCGCGCGCCACACCCTCGCGCTGTCGTTGAAGGTCTTCACGTTCGCGGCGTACTCGTTGCACTCGAGCTTGTTCACGGGAAGCTTCGGCGCCGTCGGTGCAGGCGGAAGATCAGCGGTCGGCGCTCGCTTCACCTGGCTGAACGGCAGGAAGATCTCGTTCGTGTCGTTCGAGTTGTGGCTGATCCACGCGCCCACCACCGCATCACCGGGGCGCAGATCGAGCATCGGCAGCGCCGCGGCGATCGTCTCGAGCGCGGTACGTGGGAGCTGGGGCCATGGATAGGACGGCGATCGCTTCGAATCGCCGGTGTAGGCGCGATCGATGAGGACCGCATAGGTGACCGGTGTGACCGTCTTCGCGTCGACCGTCACCGGTTCGAGCGCGGCGGGCGGGCACAGCGTCGCGTTCGCCCCCGAGCCGCCGAACGCTCCGCACCCCGCGAAAACGACCGCTGTCACCAGCGCCAGCGCGAGACCGGGCCGCGCAGAGTTCGCCATACGACTAATACCGAGTATGCGGTCGGAGGATTGCACTCTTAGGGTCTTCTTAGGGTTGCTTGGGCGAGTAACCAAGCGATGCCGGCCGAGATCCCGGTCCACGCCAAGATTCAGGCCCCGCGTAACTAGAAGGGCGTCGTCCGCACCAGCGTGCTCTTGAGACCGAGCGTCGTGCGCAGGAACCTGTCGCCCTTGAGGTCCACGGCGGCATCGGTGCCGCGGACGCGCACCGAGATCGGGCGGCCGCCGGGGCTCTCGTTGAACTGCAGCGACACGAAGGTTCCGATGTCGACCGAGTAGTCCTCGATGATCTGCTTGCGGATCTCGGCGCCGCTGAACCACTCCGACCACAGGCCGTGCGGCATCCCGCCGCGCTTGTCGTAGGCCGCGGTCTCGGCGGGATCTTCGGTGATCTGCAGATACGGCCAACCCTGCGCGCAGCGCCAGGTGTCGCCGACCCGCTCGGCCTCGAGGACGCAGCCGACGTTCTCGCTGATGCCGCCGCTCGCCGACGAATACAACGCGCGGATCGGCTTTCCGTCGTAGGTGAGGATCAGCGAAGCGGTGGAGTCGACCGCTGCCGTCGTTCGGGGGCTCTCGAACGCGTGGCCGCCGTAGCACTGGTCCGCAGTGTCGTCGCGCACGTCCCAGGTCCGATCCCCCGCCGTCGACTGCCGCCACGCCGCGTAGGTGCGCGCGGCGATCGCCTGCGCGCGCAGCGCCTCCATCTCCCAATGCGAAGGCATCTCGCCCGGCAGCGCCCCGCGCATGTAATCGTCGGACGAAACGAAGTTGACGACGCGCAGGTTGCCCTCTTCACGCAGGCCGACCTGGAGATTCCCGCGGTATCCAAGATCCTTCTGATCGATGAAGATCGGATCCCAGAACTGCTTCGGCTCGAGCATGACGGTGTCGGCGCCGAAGAAGACGATCTGGTTGTTCGAGTCGTTGCGCACGGCCAGCGAGCCGCCATCGTTCCAGAAACGAAGCGGTTGGTTCGGCAGGGTCTCGGTGTAGACGATGCTCGGGTCCGCGTTGTTCACCAGGCGCATACCACCCTCGGATCGCATGCGCGCGACGTTCGCGATCGTGCGTCCGACGCAGCCCGTCGACGGCGCGGAGAGCAGAACGCGGAACGGCTTCGTGAGCGGTTGCGTCGTGAGACGCGTTCCAGGGAAGTACCGCGCGACGATCTGCTCGCCCGTCAGGCGGACGCCGGTCGCGCCTTCGGCCCAACCCTGCGCGCCCCACTGCGAAAGACCGATGCCGTGGCCCCAGCCCTTGCCGTAGAAGGTCACGCCTTCCCACACCGAGACGATCTCGGTCTTCGCCGGCACCGCCTGACCCGAGAACCAGCCGATGCCGCCGTCCTGGACCATGTCCCAGGCGAGCACGTAGTCGCCCTCATGATCGGGCGCGCGCACGTTCACGGTGAATGTCATCTCGCGTCCGGGCGCGACGTCGCGCGCGAGCGAGATTCGCCCACCGTCCCACACGACCGCGTTCCCGCTGCCGTCGAGCCAGTGGTAGCCGAGGCGCACCGGCGCATC
>DASYUC010000136.1:0-22949 GCA_036001645.1 Candidatus Limnocylindria bacterium | reverse complement strand
CGTGGGCACGAATGTGGTCGTCGTCGGACGGAGCACCGTCGTCGGCCGTCCCGCCGCGGCGTTGCTCATCAACGAGGACGCGACCGTCACCATCGCGCACAAACGCACGACCGACGTCGCCGCGCTGACGCGTCGTGCGGCCGTGGTCGTCGTCGCGGTCGGGCGCGCGAGGTTCCTGACCGGCGACATGATCTCGCCGGGTGCGACCGTCATCGACGCTGGGATCAACATGACGCCGGGCGGCATCGCGGGCGATGTCGACGTCGACAGCGTCGCGAGCATCGCGGGTGCGCTCAGTCCCGTACCTGGCGGCGTCGGGACCGTGACCACCGCGCTGTTACTCCGGAATGTGCTGACCGCCGCGGAGACGCAGACCGCAGGCGACTAGCAGCACCCGGGCGGCGAGCCGCCGAGGACGTCTAAGCTCGCGATCGCGTCCGAGGACATCGCGAACAGGGCAATGACGATCACCAAAAGCTGCCTCACTTCTTCACCTCCACGAAGGCACTGATCGAGCGCGTCGCGTCGAAAGCCAGGGTGGCGAAGCGCTCAGCCTCGACAAGATCGTTCCGGGCCTTCGCTGCCCGGCTGAGCCGCATCAGAACGTCCGCGAGCTCGGTCTTCCAGCCCAGATGCCGATAGATCTCAGCTGCCGCCAGGAGCTCGACGTTTGCCGCCTCGCCTTCACCACGATGAGCGAGGACCTGTGACAGCGCGACGCGGGCCGCGGCCACCGCGTCCTCCTTACCCCCCGCCGTTCCAAGACCCACCGACTCGCGCGCAACGCGCTCAGCGGTCGTCCAGTCGCCGAGCTTCGCAGCGCATTCAGCTTTCGTATTGAGGTAGTGCGCGACATACACGGCCGGACCCGTCATCCGACCGAGCTCGATCGCGCGGTCGGCGTGTTCGTAAGCAGCGTTCAGGTATCCGCTATCCGCAGCGATCACCGCCAGCATGTTGTGGACGATCGCCGTTGCAGTCAGGTCCTTGGCCACCTCGCTCGTCGCAAGAGCCCTCTGCAGATAGGTCGTTGCGCCTTCTAGGTCGGCCTGGGCACGGTGCGACACAGCCAACCCGTAGTAGATCCCGAATAGCGCGCCGAGGTCGCCGACGTCTTGGGCCCACTCCAGGGCCGAGTTCAGGTAACCGGACGCGGCTTGCGGCTCACCCAGATCGACGGACACGGCGCCGAGCGCCTGCAGCACCCGAACCCGCAGGAGGCGGTCCCGGTCGTTGTTGCGCTCGAGAGTACGAAGCAAGGTCAGGAACAATTCGTGTGCGCGCCGTGAGTCGCCAGCACCACGCGTTGCGGCAGCGAGCTCGTAATCGATGGCCTTCGCTAGACCCTGATCGTTGAGCTGCGCCACCATCCGCTGCGCGATCGTCAGGTCCCGAAGAGCCTCGCTGTGCCGCACCGCGAGATTCAAAGCCCGCGCGCGTGCGAGATGTAGACGGCACCGCTGACGCGTCGAGAGCGCGTCGCGCTCAAGAAGCTGATCGGCGTCCCGGATGCACTCCTCGGCGGTCGTCCTCGATGCGAGCGCCGCGATGCGGTCGACATCGAACTCCACCTCGCGTCGAGTCCGTTCGATCTCGGCGTTCTCCATGAAATACGACGCTGGCTTGCCCAGCTTCGTCGCCATGTGCTCGAGTGACTTCATCGCTGGGCGGATCTTCCCGAGCTCGATCGCGCTCACGTGCGCGCGCGTGTAATAGGGAGCGCCGAGCTGCGACTGACTCAGGCCCGCCGCCGTACGTGCCTCACGCAGCCGTTGTCCCAGCTGGCGGAGCGCCGGCGATTCGGGGGCCGTGCGACGCTGGCGTGTGCGCGTGGGCACGGCGCGAGACGGTACGCGCCGCCCGAGGCGGCGTCAACTGAAAATCGACAGGGCGTTCGATCAAAGCCGGACGACTGGCGGGTTTGCGGGATCTTCGAAGTGCGTCGTGTCGATGAAGCGGAGCTTTCCAAGGCGGCGGTCCATCAACACGGAGTGGGTCCGCGCGCCGCCGGCGAAGAAACGGACGCCCTGCAGCAGGTCGCCATCGGTCACGCCAGTCGCGACGAAGCGGACATCGCGGCCGCTCGCCAGGTCTTCGGTGCGGTACACGCGTCCGTCGTCGACGACGCCCATCTTCTTCGCGCGCTCGCGCTCCTCGTTGCTGCGGAACTTGAGCCGTCCAAGGATCTCGGCACCGAGGCAGCGCAGCGCGGCCGCGGCGAGCACGCCTTCCGGCGCGCCGCCGGTGCCCATCACCGCGTGCACGCCGGTGCCGGCGACCGCGACGGAGATCGCGGCCATGAGGTCGCCGTCCTCGATGAGCTTGATTCGCGCGCCCGCCGCGCGCACCTGTGCGATGAGCTGTTCGTGACGCGGCCGGTCCAGGATGACGACGGTCAGATCGTCGACGTCGCGATTCAGCGACTTCGCGATGATCTTGAGATTCTCCGGGACCGGACGATCGAGATCGACCTTGCCGGCGGCCGGCTTTCCGACGACGAGCTTCTCCATGTAGGTGTCGGGCGCGTGCAGCAGACCGCCGCGCTCGGAGACCGCGATGGTCGCGAGCGCGTTCGCACGTCCCTTGGCGACGGGGTTCGTGCCCTCGAGCGGATCGACCGCGATATCGACCTCGGGACCCTCGCCGCGGCCGACCTTCTCCCCGATGTAGAGCATCGGGGCCTCATCGCGCTCGCCTTCGCCGATGACGACGGTGCCGTGGAACGAGACCTCGTCCATCGCCTTGCGCATGGCGTTGACCGCGGCTTCGTCCGCGCGGTCATTGTCCCCGTGGCCCATCCAGTGCGCCGCGGAGATCGCGGCCGCTTCGGTGATACGCACGAGCTCGAGGCTGGAGGTCCGATCGGTGGGGATCGGCGGGCCGAGCATGGGGCTAGACCCTAGTGCCTTCCGCGCGCCGCTGCACGAGCGCGCGCCAGTCGCTCCGCGGCATCCTCGATACGCGGCAGCGGATCGCGCATCGCCGCGTCGCGCTCGGTCTCCGATGCGCCGGCCAGTGTCTCGATCGCCTCGATCCCAGCCTCGCGCATGGCCTCGTGACCGGGGCCGATGATCCCCGCGACGGCGACGACCGGAACGCCGCGCCGTTTCGCGGCGATCGTGACCGCATGCGTGAGCTTGCCGTAGATGCTCTGTCCGTCGATGCGGCCCTCGCCGGTCACCACGAGGTCCGCGCCGACCAGCCGCTTGTCGAAGCCGACCGCGTCGAGGACGAGCAGCGCGCCGGAGACGAGACGCGCGTCGAGGAACGCGATGAGGCCCGCGCCAAGGCCACCAGCCGCGCCGGCGCCGGGCACGCTCCGCACGTCACGACCGACGAATGCCTCCACGACATCGGCATAGCGCGTCAGCGCGACCTCGAGCTCGCGCTGGATCTCGGGCGTCGCGCCCTTCTGCGGTCCGTAGACGGCGGTCGCCCCCTCGTGGCCGAGCAGCGGATTGCGCACGTCGCATGCGACGTCGATCGCCGGCCGGATGAGGCGCGGATCGGTCTGCCCCTCGATGCGCGCAAGACGCGCGAGCGCGGCTCCGCCCTCGGCCAGCTCGCGGCTCTCCGCGTCGAAGAAGCGATAGCCGAACGCGCGCGCCATGCCCGCGCCGCCGTCATTCGTGGCGCTACCGCCGATGCCGATGACGATGCGCTGCGCGCCCGACGCGGCGGCGGTGAGGATGAGCTCACCCGTGCCGCGCGTGGAGGTGACGCGCGGATCGCGCTCGTCGTCGCGAAGGAGCGGCAGCCCGCTCGCCGCGGCCATCTCGAGCACCGCGGTGACGTGGTCACCGAGCACGCCCCACTGCGCATCGATCTCGCGGCCGAGCGGATCGTGCACGCGCGTATGGCGCATCTCACCGCCGGTCGCGCGCACGAGGGCAAGCGCCGTCCCCTCTCCCCCATCGGCGAGCGGCAGTTCGACGCACTCGGCGCGCGGCCAGATGCGCCGCACGCCGCGCGCGATCGCGCTCGCGACGGCTACTGCATCAGCACTACCTTTGAACGATTGGGGAGCGATCACGACCCGGGGCGCGTCGCGCTCGGGCACGCGGGAATGATAGGTACGATGCGGACGTTCATCGGGCGTGCCCCCTAAACTCGGAAGCACGTGACGCTCACGACCGGGCCAGACGCGGGCTGTACCCCGCGCGCCCCCGCCGAGCTTTCCGGAGCGTGGTCAGAGATCGCGGAGCGGCGATCGCCAGCCAGCATCTTCCTTACTCCGGAGTGGATAGCGGTGGCGCGCGAACACGACACGACCGAAGCGGTGACGCTCGCGGTGGGCGACCCGCCACGCGGCATCGCGGCGCTCGCACGCGACTCCGACGGCACGCTCGGCTTCGCCGGCGGTGAGCTGACGGATGAGCAAGACGTTGTCGCCTCGGCCGGTGAGCAGCGCTCGGTCGCGAGCGCGGTCGCGGGCTGGATCGCCGCCGACGCACCTCGACTGGTCCGCCTTGAGTACGTCCCGGAGGATGCGCCGACGCTCGACGCGATGGCTGCGGTGCTCGGCGAGCGCGGCTACCGCGTCGATCGCTCGCGGCTCATCACCAGCCCACGTCTTGGACTGCCGCGCGACTTCGAGTCATACGTGCGGAGCTTGGGAAAGAAGGAGCGGCACGAGCTCCGTCGGAAGATCCGTCGCCTCGAGAAGGCGACGCAGGCGACCTTCCGCTGGGCCACCGACGCCGAGCGCGGTGCGACGCTCGATCGCTTCTTCGCGCTGCACCGACTCTCGCGCGGCGAGAAGGCGGACTTCATGACGCCGGATGTCGAGCGCTTCTTCCGGGACATCGCCGACGCGCTCGCGCCGCTCGGCCGGCTGCGCCTCGGTGTGCTTCGCGCGCACGACGAAGACGCCGCGGTGCTGTTCGCGTTCGCGTACCGGGGAACGCTCGCCTTGTACAACGCCGCGTACGATCCGGCGCTCGCGTCGCTGTCGATCGGCATCGTGAGCCACGCGTGGACGATCCGCGAGGCGATCGCCGAGCAGTTCGACACCTACGACCTGCTGCGCGGCGACGAGCCGTACAAGTACGACCTCGGCGGGACGGATCGCTGGCTCGGCCGGCTCGAGGCGGCCCTTCCGTGACGCGCCGTGTCGCGATGCTGTCGGTCCACGCCTGCCCGCTCGCCAAGCTCGGCGGTCGTGACTCGGGCGGCATGAACGTCTACGTCCGCGAGGTCGCCCGCGCGCTCGGCAAGCGCGGCATCGAGGTGGACGTCTTCACGCGCTGGCGCGAGAAATACGACCCGCGCATCCAACAGTTCGGCGAGAACGCACGCGTGATCCACATCGAGTCGGGGCCCATCGGGTACTGGCCGAAGATGGACGTGTACGACCACCTCGACGAGTTCACGACGAAGCTCGACGAGCACATCGCCGCCGAAGGAAAGTCCTACGACCTGATACATAGCCACTACTGGCTCTCGGCGGGCGTCGCGCGAAGGCTCGCCGTGCGCTTGGCCCTTCCGCGCATCCAGATGTTCCACACGCTCGGTCTGGTGAAGCGCGAAGTGATGGACGAGGACGTCGACGGAGAGAGCGACGTGCGCGTCACCATCGAACGGCAGGCCGTCCAGGAATCCGCCGCGGTGGTGGCGGCGAGCGAGATCGAGCTCGGCGAGCTTCGCGACCTGTACGGCGCGGATCCCGCGAAGGTCCACATCATTCCGTGCGGCGTCGACCCGACGCTCTTCCGTCCGATGCGACAGGCCGATGCGCGCGAACGCCTCGGCCGCGACCAGTGCGAGCGCATCGTGCTCTTCGTCGGTCGCATCGAGCAGATCAAGGGGATCGACGTGCTCCTGCGCGCTCTCGGCCTGCTGTTCTTCCGCCGGCCCGACCTGCGGAGCGACGTTTGCCTCCTCGTCGTCGGTGGGGCGCTCGATCCGCAGGACGACGCGCCGGAGACGGAGAAGATCCAGGACCTCCGCCGGCTGGTGCACGATCACCGCATGGAGGCGAACGTGAACTTCGTCGGCTCGCTCGATCAGGAAACGCTCGCCCTCTACTACGCCGCGGCCGACGTCTGTGCCGTCCCCTCACTCACCGAGTCGTTCGGCCTCGTCGCGCTCGAGGCGATGGCCTGCGGCACGCCGGTCGTCGGCACGCGCGTCGGCGGTCTGCAGACGCTGATCGAGGACGGCGAATCCGGCCTCCTCGTCCCCGCCGGCGACTATCAGGCGCTCGCGGAGGCGATCGCGCAGGTGCTCACGGACCATCGGCTGCGGACGCACCTCGCGCACGGAGCGCGCGATCGCGCGGAGCACTTCACGTGGCAAGGCGTCGGCGAGAAGATCGTTGCCCTGTATGACTCCGTTCTGTCAACGTCCTCGGTGTTGGAGGTATAGATGGCCGACGCATTCGCGATCCCGAAGCGCGCGATGGCGGTCTTCGCGCATCCCGACGACGTCGACTTCGGCTGCTCGGGAACGCTCGCGGGCTTTATCGAGCGCGGAACGCACGTCACCTACTGCCTTCTCACGAGCGGCGACAAGGGCACGCACGACCCGAAGATGGCGCCCGAGACGCTCGCCGAGATGCGCGAGAGGGAGCAGCGCGCCGCGGGCGAGGCGATCGGCGTGGAGGAATTCGTGTTCCTGCGGCATCACGACGGCGAGCTCGAGCGTTCGATGGCGCTGCGCGAAGAGGTCTGCCGGGCGATCCGCATCCACAAGCCGGATCTCGTCTTCACCAACGATCCCTGGAGTCATTACCAGATCCATCCCGACCATCGGGTCGCGGGCTGGTCGGGTATGGATGGCGTCATCGCGGCGCGCGATCACTTGTTCTTCCCGGACCAGTTGAGCGATGGAAAGCTCGCGAAGCATCGGGTGGCACGCGTCCTCCTCTTCGGCTCGCGCGACCCCAACGTGTGGTTCGACATCAGCGGCACGCTGAACAAGAAGATCAAGGCGTTGCAGGCGCACCGCTCGCAGCTTGGCGGTCGCACGGAGTTCCCCAAGCGCATGCGGACCTGGGCCAAGAGCATCGGCGCGACCTGGAACGTCCCCGCCGCGGAGGCTTTCCGCTACATCGAATTGGCGTAGCGCCGCTCGCGTACGCGACGATGTGTCCCTCGGCGCCGGTCGCTAGGAGGTGCGGCGCGCCTCGATCGTCGGGAATCCGGCGGGCCGCATCGGTCCCATCGGGCCGAGCGGCAGGCCTCCTGTTCCGAACCCGACGATCCGCTTTGCGAGCTCGCCGCCCGCCGCCAGCTCGTCCATCGCCGCGTCGAGGTGCGCCGTCGTGACGGCCTTCGTACCTTCGATCGCCGCGAGGAGCGCCGCCTTACGCAGAAGCTCCTTGATGTACGCGGGGCTCGCGCCGTCCGTCTTGTCCACGTAGCGGGCGAATTCGACACCCTCCAACCTCAGGCCACGTGCGTATAGCGAGAGGAGCTTCGCGCGTCCGGACGCGTTCGGGATCGGTAGCTCCGCGACGAGGTCGACGCGGCCGGGACGGGCGGCGAGTGCGGGCTCGAGGATGTCCGGCCGATTCGTCGTGAGGATGAAGAGCACGTCGGCGTCGTCCGCGAGACCGTCGAGCTGATTCAGCAGTTCGAAGAGCAGCGGCTGCGAGGGCATGCCGGGCATGCCGCGCTCCTGCGCGATGAGGTCGACGTCTTCCACGACGACCGTCGCGGGCGCGAGCACTCGCGCGAACTGTCCGATCGTGCCGAGTGCGCCCATCCCGAGACCCGTGGTGATGATCAGGGTCCGGCCGGTCATCTGCGACGCGAGGTACATGACCGTGAGCGTCTTGCCCGTGCCGGGCGGCCCGTACAGCAGGATGCCGCGCTTGAGGGAGCGCTTCACCGCGAGAAGCGCCGCGGCGTGATCGGAGAAGCGGATGGCGTGCTGCTCGATCCGCTCGAGCACGCCGTCAGGAAGCACGATCTCGTCACGGGCGATCTGCGGGAGCCGATGGAACTTCACCAGGGACTGGACGCCGAACTGCCCGCCGGGGGCGAGCGAGATGGCTTTGCCGCGGTAGACGTTGAGCTCCTTCGCTGCCGTCGTCAGGTCCTTCAGCAGAGCCAGGGCGGCCTCACGGCGAGAACACGCCACCTCGACACGCATGCGGTTGCCCCGGCCCATCTCGAGCGTTGGCGGGCCGACGACGAACACCGCGAGGCGGTCGCCGCCGGAGGTCACGAAGAAGAGCCCGTACTGGACGCACGCGAGCGTCCGCTCGCCCTCGAGGTGGAAGTTGACGTAATCGACCGGGCCTTCCGTCATGCGTCCGTAGGGATTGCTCGGCGCGAGCAGATCCGAGAAGGCGAACTGCTGCCAGCGCTTGTTCGGCACTGAAATGCCGACGAGATCCGCGGTCCGACCGTCCGAGTACAGCACCTTGTCGAGCGCGACCTGGACGTTCGGGTGCTCGTAGTTGTCGAAGTCCTCGCTGACGATCGGCATCCGCCCCGGGTCGCCACCGAGGTGCGCGCGCAGACGCTCGAGCAGCGGGCTGCTCTCCTTCGCCGCCTCCGCGTTCATGGCATCGATGAATCGCTTGAACGAGGACGCGAACTCCTGGGTCGTCTTCCCGTTCGAATCAGTCATGCCAGCAAGGGTACCGCTAGTGCTTGAAGTGCCGCCTGCCCGTGAAGAGCATCGCCATGCGGTGCTTGTTCGCTGTGTCGATCATCATCGCGTCACGCAGCGATCCGCCGGGCTGGATGATCGCGGTCACGCCGGCGCGCGCGGCGACCTCGATGCCGTCGGGGAACGGGAAGTACGCGTCGGATGCCATGACCGCGAGCCGGGCATTCTCGCCCGCTTTGCGAACGGCGACCTCGACGGCGACGACGCGCGAGAGCTGACCGGGACCGACGCCGACGCTCGCAAGGCCCTTCACGAGGACGATCGCGTTCGAGGTGACGTGGCGCACGCAGCGCCACGCGAACAACAGGTCGGTGAGCTCCTCGAGTGTCGGCGTGCGCTCGGTGACGACCTTGAAGTTGCCCTCTTCCGTGACGGATTCGTCGGGCGTCTGCACGAGGATCCCGCCCGCGACCTTCTTCAGGTCGAGCGCGTGGTCGTCCGAGCGACGGACGCGTCGCCCGTCGACGAGGGCGTTCGGCACCCCCAGGATCTCGAGGCTCTTGCGCTGTCGGAGAAGCGGGAGCGCGTCGTCGTCATAGCCCGGCGCGATGATCGCCTCGTAGAACGTGTCCTGCATCGCTTCCGCGAGCTCGCGGGTCACCTGGCGGTTCGCCCCGACGATCCCGCCGAACGCGGAGACGGAGTCGGCCATGAAAGCGCGCCGGTACGCCTTGGTGATCTCGCTGTCGGACGCGATGCCCGACGGGTTTTGATGCTTCACGATCGCGACGGTCGGCTGGGCGAAGTCGGAAACGATGCGCCACGCCGCGTTGATGTCGAGCACGTTGTTGAAGCTCGCCGCACGTCCGTGGATCTGCTCCATCGACACCATCGCGCCGGCCTCCTCACCGCGCAGCGCGTAGAACGCGGCCTGCTGATGCGGGTTCTCCCCGTAGCGCAGGTCGCGCACCTTGCGAAGGGACAGCGTCATGTCGTCGGGGAACTGGATGCCGGCCTCGCTCACGAAGCGTGACGCGATCGTCGCGTCGTACGCCGCGGTGTGCGAGAACGCCTCGGCCGCGAGAAGCCGGCGCGTCTCGAGCGACACGTTGCCGCGGCCCTTCAGCTCATCGAGCACCGCGCCGTAGCGGTCGGGTCGCGCGATGACCACGACGTCCTGATAGTTCTTCGCCGCTGCACGCAGCAACGTCGCGCCGCCGATGTCGATCTGTTCCTGCAGCTCGAGCCCGCGCTTTCCCGCGGCCGCGGCCTTCGCATATGGATAGAGATTCACCGCGACGAGGTCGATCGGCTCGATGCCTTCGCGCGCGAGCTCCGCCCGGTGCGCTTCGTCGTCCCGCCGCGCGAGCAGCGCGGCATGGATGCGCGGATGCAGCGTCTTCACGCGTCCGCCAAGCAGCACCGGCGAGCCGGTCTGCTCCTCGACGGCCTTCGAGTCCACGCCCTCCATCGCGAGCGCGGCACGCGTGCCATCGGTCGCGATGAGATCCCAGCCAAGCTCGCGCAACCCGCGCGCGAACGCGACGAGACCGGTCGTATCAGAAGCTGAGAGGAGTGCTCGCACGGTGTCTCCCTGTCAATCCCGCTGGCGGTCGCTAGCATAGCCGGACCGTGCCGTTCGACCTCGGTCACTTCATTGACCGTTTTTTTCAGCCTTTCAACACCGAGTCGCGCTTCTATTGGCCCGCCGTTTACGCGGTCGGGATCTCGCTCGTCGCCAACATCATCTGGTACAACTGGCGGCGCCGCGGCGCGGTGCCCCCGGCCGAGAACACCCTGAAGCAGTGGGCGTTCTGGACCAACATCGTGTTCCTCATCATCGTCCTCGTCTGGGTCATCGCCAAGCTTCCGTTCTGGGTCATCGGCTTCACGCTCGCGGCCAACATTGCCGCGCTCGCATTCATGTATCTCTACGTGCTACCGCCCCAGGAGGCCGCCTGGGAGCAGGAGCGTCGCCGGCAGCGCTACTTCCCGCAGCCGGAGCGGCGCAAGAAGAAGCGGCGCCGCTAGGTCACTCCGGCGAGGCGTACGCGATCAGGAAGTCCCGATAGCGCGGCTCACCGACGAGATCGGTCCGCTCGACGCCTTCGACATCGGCCATACGCGGTCCATGGGCGAGCCACCGCTCCAGCGCCACGAGCGCATCGGCTTCACCTTCGGCGATCAGCGCGACCGCACCGTCGGCCGTATTCCAGACGCGGCCGGTGAGTCCATGCGCCGTCGCTTCGCGCGCGGCCGCGGCCCGGAAGTACACGCCCTGCACGAGTCCGCGCACGACGAAACGGGCACGCGTCATCAGCGTCGCTTGCGCCTCGCGAGCATCGCATCGAGCTCGGCGGTGTTGGCGATGGGACCGGCCGGCGCCCATCCCCGGCGCGCGGTCGCGACCGCGAACTCCATCCAGTCGATCTCCTCCGTCTTGTGCGCGTCGGAGTTCGCCACGAGCGTGACGCCCTTGTCCAGAGCCTTGCGCACCCAGATGTCGGGCAGGTCGAGCCGTTCGGGGCCGCCGTTGATCTCGATCCACGTGCCGGTCTCGGACGCGGCGTCGATCAGCGCCTGCAGGTCGAGCGCGTGCGGATCGCGCCGCTCGAGCAGCCGCCCTGTCGGATGCGAGATCTGTGTCACGAGCGGATGCCGCATCGCGGCCAGCACTCGCTCGGTCATGACGTCGCGCGTCTGGCCGAACGCGGAGTGCACCGATGCGCTCACGATGTCAAAACGCGCGAGCATCTCGTCCGGGTAGTCGAGCGTCCCGTTCGCGCGGATGTCGACCTCGGTACCGACAAGGATCCGGAACGGCGCCAGCTCCTCGTTGAGCCGCCGCGCCTCCTCCACCCGCGCCGTGATGCGTTCGGCGCCGAGGCCGTTGGTCATCCCGAGACCCGGCGAGTGGTCGGTGACCGCCATGTACGCGTAGCCCTTGTCACGCGCCCGGCGCGCCATGGCCGCGAGCGTGTCGTGGCCGTCCGTCCAATTCGTGTGGGTGTGGAGATCGCCGCGGATCTCGTCGAGCGTGACGAGCGCCGGCAGCGCGTGCGCGAGCGCGGCGTCGATCTCGCCGTGATCCTCACGCAGCTCAGGCGCGATGGGGTCCATCCCGAGCGCGGCGTAGATCTCCTCCTCGGTCCGCGACGCGATCTCCTGACCCCGCGCCTCCGCGCCGACGCGATAGAGGCCGTACTCGTTCAACAGGAGCTTCTTCTTCAGCGCGTGGCCGCGCAGCCGGACGTTGTGCTCCTTCGACCCGGTGAAATACAGGAGCGCGGCGCCCCAGGAGTCCGGTGGCACGACCCGAAGATCGATCTGCAGCCCGCGCGCGACGATGACCGACGTCTTCGTCTCGCCGTGCGCGAGCACGCGCTCGACCGGCGGCGCGCGCACGAGCGCGTCCATCACGGGTCCGGGAGCGGCTGACGCGACCAGCAGGTCGATGTCCCCGATGGTCTCGCGATAGCGACGCAGGCTCCCCGCGATCGAGATCGCCTCGATGCCGGTCTCCTGGCGCAGCCAATCCACCATGGACGTCGCGGCGGCGCGGGCGTGATGCACCAGGGTGCGGCCCGTTCGCTGCTTCAGCGACGCGATCGACTTGAGGATGTTCTCCTCGGTCTTCGCCTGGATCTTCGGCAGCTCGCGCAAACGGTGTGCTTTCGCCGCCTCCTCGAGCTCGTCGACGGTCGTGATCTTCAGGTTGTCGTAGATGATCCGTGCGGTCGCGGGCCCGACACCGGGCACGCGCAGGAGCGTGATGAGACCTTCCGGCACCGCGGCCTTGAGCTCCTCGTGGCGCAGCGACGTGCCGGTGCTCACGAGCTGCACGATCGCGTCCTTCACCGATGGACCGACCTTCGGGATCTCCGCCAGACGATCCTGCTCGACGAGCGCTGCGATCGGCTCGCGCAGGTCGCGTATCGCGCGCGCGACCGCCCGGTAGGTGACCGCGCGGAAGACGTTCTCGCCTTTCAGCTCGAGCAGATCGCCGATCTCATCGAGGACCGCGGCGACGCCTTCGTTGTCGAACGTGACGGCATCGCGGGGCACGGACCGAATGGTACTGAGGACGCGAGGAGGTCGCGCTAGCTGCGGTTCGTGACCGGTGTGCGCGCGAGCTCGAGATAGCGGAAGGCCTGATCGGTCTCTCCACGCGCGCGCAGCTTCATCGCGTACTCGGCGGCGAAGGTCGAGAGGTTCGGGTGGTCTCCCACCTCCACGAGGAGCTCGACGGCCTTGCGGTATGCGCGGTCGCTCGCGGTGAATGACTTCAGAGCATCCTGTGCGGCACCGATGACGCGTAGCGCATCGGCGCGCTGCACGGGCTGATCGGTGAGGATCTTCTCGGCGTGCCGCGCGATATTCAGCGCCTGCTCCGCGTCGCCGTTCACCAGGGCGATCCGTGCCAGCACGAGCTGCGCGACGGCGACCATGCCCTCGTCGTGCGCCATGCGCGCGGCGGCGGAGCCTCGCTCGGCAAGCTCGCGGGCTTCGTCGTTCTTGCCCATCTCGAAGTGGATCGACGACAGCGAGTGCAGCACCTGAAGTTGGAACGTCGTGTCCTCGACGCGCGTGAAGAGATCCAGCGCGCGGCGGTAGTTGGAGATGGCGCCATCGAGCTCGCCGGCGTCGTACAGCGAGACCGCGACGCCCATGTAGCCCTGTGCCGCGAGACGAAGCTCATCGATGCCGCTCGCGAGATCCAGCGCCGATCCGTAGGTCTGCATCGCCTTCGCGGTGCGGTTCAGGCGCCGATAGGCCGTGCCCAGCGCGACGAGGATGCGCGCCCGAAGACGCGGATCGCTGACCTCGTGACGCTCCATCGCGTCGCGGGCCGACTCCAGCGCCTCGGCCGCGGCGACGTACTGGCCGATCTGTCCGTAGGCGATGCCACGCAGGTGCAGGAGCTGCGCGACCTCGCCGGCGTCCGTTGCCGCGTCGATGAGCGACAGTGCTTCGCCGATGCGGTCGAAGGCGACCTCACGATTACCGGTATTCATCTCCGCCTGCGCCAGGAAGCGCAGCAACGCCGCGCGCTCGCGCTTTTCGGGCTTCGCCTCGAGCGCCGCCGTGACTTCGCCGCGCACGACGGCCCAGTCGCGCCGCTCCGACGCTGCTTCCGCCGCCAAACGATGGAAAACAAGACGTTTCGACGCGGCGAGCGGTTCGTCACCGAGGAAGTAATCGAGGCTCTTGCCGAGCCGGGCCGCGAGGATCTGCAGAGAACGAACAGATGGGCGGACCAGGCCGGATTCGACCTGGCTTATGAAGCCCTTGGTCAGCTCCTCACCGGCCAATTGGGCCTGACTCATGCCTCGTTCGCGTCGTGCTTCGCGCACGCGGGCTCCGAGTCCGTTCGACCCGTTCGGTTTCGCGAGTGCTTCTGTAGGTGTCACATCGCTCCAATGTCACCGAACTGACAGGCAGGCGACTGGTTTCGCCTTGCGTCGCCGTGTTCAGCGTTCGTAGACTCGCCGGAGGATAGCCAACCCCCCTCAGCGGGCACAATCCGCCGAACGGGGGAGGGAACGAGGGGAGACAGAGGTGACACCGCTTCGCTCGCGACTCATGCGCGCTGTCGTGATGGCTCTCATGGTCCTCGCGCTCACCGCGAACGTGGCTGCCGCGAACGATGGCGACACCAACGTCGACGTCGTGCCGTACGACCCCGGACTGCCGGGCGATCAGACTCCGCCGCCGGTACCCCCGGCACCCTCGCCGTTCACCGAATAATCGCCCAGCCATACTGACGGCGTGCCCGTCACATCCAGCAATCGCCGCCAGCGGCTCGAGATCGATGGCAAGCCGTTCCTGTTCCAGCACGGCTACCGCTTCGGGAAAGTCACGTACGTCACCCGGTTGCCGCTCGCCAAGAGCATGACGGTGTTCGCGCCCGGGCATCTCTCCGCGAGCGAGGTCGAGTCGGTCGTTCGCGGGGACAACCCCTGGATGCTGGACTAAGCAAGGACCACGGCGGGTGCGCGCGGTCGTCCAGCGGGTGCTCTCGGCCTCCGTGCACGTCGCGGACGAGACGATCGCGACCATCGGCCCGGGTCTCGCGGTGTTGCTCGGCGTCGCGGCCGACGACCGACCTCAGGACGGCGAGCGCGTCGCGGCGAAGCTCCTTGCCCTGCGGATCTTCGACGACGGCCGCGGTCGTCTGGATCGCACGGTCGAGGACGTCGGCGGAAGCCTGCTCGTGATCCCCCAGTTCACGCTCTATGGCGACGTCCGGCGCGGGCGACGCCCCGACTTCACCGCCGCCGCGCCACCCGAGCTCGGCCGGAGGCTCTTCGAGGCGTTCTGCGGCGTATTGCGCGGTGCGGATGCCACCGTCGCCCAGGGACGATTCGGCGCCGACATGCGCGTCGTGATCGAGGCGGACGGCCCAGTGACGCTCGTGCTCTCCACCGATGGCTGGGCCGAGGCGGACCTCGGGCGCAAGCCCTAGTGGATCACGCCGACCACGTTCGCCTCCTGCGAGACGGCGTGGCTCCCGGCGGGACGTGGGCCGACCTCGGCGCCGGGACCGGAGCCTTCACGCTCGCCCTCGCGGAGCTCGTCGGACCCGGCGGCGCGGTGATCGCGGTCGACCGTGACCGCGGCGCGCTGCGCGAGCTCGAGCGCGCGGTGCGGCCGGGCGGCGCGACGGTGAACGCGCGGGTCGCCGATTTCACCAAGCCCATCGACCTGGGGCCGCTCGATGGCATCGTGATGGCGAACTCCCTCCACTTCGTCAAGGACAAGACCGACGTGCTCGCGCTCGTGCGCGGCCATCTCACGCGTGGCGGACGGCTCCTTCTCGTCGAGTACGACAGCGACCGCGGCAACGAGTGGGTGCCCTATCCCGTGTCCCTCGAAACGTGGCTCGGGCTCGCGGAGCGCGCGGGATTCCGCGAGACGCGGCTGATGCACGCGATCGCGAGCCGTTTCCTCGGACGGATCTACTCCGCGCTGAGCCTCGCTCCGTAGCAGAAGGCAGTTGCCAACGCGTGGCGCCGGCGCATCTCTAGGATTCCGCAGATGACGCGCGTTCTGCTCCTCAAACATGCGCAGTCGACGTGGAACGCGGACGGCCGCTGGCAGGGGTGGCATGACGCGCCGCTCTCCGCGGCGGGGAGGCGTGAGGCCCGCGAGGCTGCACGATGGCTTCGCGACCGCGACTGGTCCCGCACTATTTCCTCTGACCTCACACGCGCCCGCCAGACTGCCGACATCATCTCCAGCGAGCTCGGGATTGAGCCGCCAGCGATCGAGCCACGCTTACGCGAGTACGACGTTGGCGACTGGCTGGGTCTCAGACGTGAGGACATCGAGGCTCGCTGGCCGGGTGATCTTGCAGCGTGGCGTGACGGCAAACTCTCGCGGGTCCCTGGCGGTGAGCGGTGGGAATCCTTCTCGAATCGGGTGCGATCTGCCCTAGAGGACATTCTGTCTTCGGAGATGGCACCCATTCTGGTGCTCACACACGGTGGAGTGATTGAGGCGGCGACGGCGGTCGCCGGCGCGGATCAGCGACGTCTGGCACCCCTCGCGGGGAGATGGTTCTACGTGTCGGCCGGGAAGCTGCTAGCCGCCGAAACGGCCGATCTTCTCGCGGCACGGAGCTGAGACCTCACCGCCGTGCGAGCGTGCCGAGCCGCTTCCTCGGTCAGATCTTTTCGGCCGAGAGCATCAGGGAGTGAACTGCGCCTCGACCTCGATGACCGCGTTCGTGCGCGGGTCGATGTTCACGCGGAACTTTTCGGTCGCGGTCGCGCCCGCGGGAACGTAGTCGCAGTTCACCTGAACGGTGAAGACGCGTATGACCTGACACGGCGCGTCGTATTTCTTGAAGAACATCTGGCCCTGGGGCGTGCTCTTCGCGATCGCGACGTACTCGGCATCGCTGAGCGCCCCTTGCTGCGGACGCAGGTAGAGGAACGCGATCACGAAGACGGCCACGAGCGCCGCGAAGATCGCGAGCTGCGCGCGGATGCTGATCCGTCGGGTCAGAGCTGGGCTCCGCCCCGCGCGAGCTCGAGCGCGGTCGCGAGCGTGAGCTTCGCCGCCTTGAGCCAGAGTCGCTTGTTGGTGATCTTGTCGGGAGTGTCGTTCACCGTGTGGAAGCTGAAGTTGCCGGGGAAGGTGGAGTCGATCTCGCCGTAGCGCTGCACCAGCGCGACCGATGGGATGCCACCGACGAGACCAAAGGGCGCGGCATCGAGGATGAACGCGTCGGTGGTCGCGAGCTGCTCCACCAGCGGCGTCACGCCGATCGCGTAGCGCTGGTTCGCCTCCTTCACGCGATCGCGAAGCGACGCGGACTTGGTCGTGTAGTAGACGAGGTCGAGCCGATCCGCGAGCGGATTGAATCCGACCATATCGATGTTGATGACCCAACGGTACGGATTCGGTGGCGGGAGCGACTGCAGATACGCGAGGCTGCCTTTGAAGAAGTACTCCTCGCCGTCGAAGAACGCCAGCACGATCGGCATGCGCAGTGACGCGCGGTCCGCGGCGAGGATCCGCGCGTACTCGAGCAGCGCGGCCGTTCCGGTCGCGTTGTCGTCGGCACCTGGAGCGGGATCGGTCGCGGGATTCCAGCCAGGGCTGCGGTTCGCCGTCGAGTCGAAGTGCGCGCAGATCATCCCCGCGCCTCCGAGGAAGCCTTCGGCGCCGGTACCGGCAAGAGGGTTGATCGTCGCGAAGATGTTGTCGAGCCTGACCCCGTTGTACGCGGTCGGTATGTCCTGCACGACCACGCCCGGGATAGCAGAGAGCTGCTCCATGAGATACGCGACCGCCTTGGCATGCCCCGGATGCAGCGGATGGCGCGAGACGAATGAGGTCAGCGCGCGCAGATGATCGTCGAGCTTCGCCGGATCGATCTGCGCGAGGACGTCGGCGATCGGCTTGGCGGTCGGACTCGGCGTGGATGTCGGGCGGAGACTTGGAGCGACCGAGCCGATGCTCGTCGCGGTCGCCGGCGGACGCTCAGACTCGCCTATCGGCGTGAACGTATTCGTGACCTGGCGACCCGGCACGAGGCCGCATGCGACGAATACGACCGCGAGCAGCGCGGCGAAGGCCCTCATCCTTTTAGGCTAAACGGGCCCTCGCCACGAACAGTGCTAGTTCATCTTCCCCGCGCCGACCGGCTTCTTCTCGTGCTCCTCGGCCTTCTCCGCGGCGTACTGCTGCGACCAGAAGATGACCTTGCCATTCTCGACGTCCACGACGACGGTGTCGCCTTCCTTGAACTCGCCGGACAGCACCTTCTGCGCGAGTGGATCGAGGATGAGCCGCTGGATGGTGCGCTTGATCGGACGCGCGCCGTAGACGGGATCCCAGCCCTCGGTCGCGATGAATGACTTCGCGTTCTCGGTGAGCTCGAGAGTGAGCTTCCGCTCGGCGAGGCGCTTCGCGAGGATCTCCGTCTCCTTCTCCACGATCTCCTTGATCTGCTCGGTCACGAGGTTCTTGAAGATCACGATCTCATCGACGCGGTTGAGGAACTCCGGTCGGAATTGACCGCGCAGCGCGTCCATGACCCGCTTGCGCAGCAGGTCGGGCTGGTCCGCGAGCTCGGTGATGAACGTCGAGCCGACGTTGCTCGTCATGATGATCACGACGTTCTTGAAGCTCACGGTCCGGCCCTGGCCGTCCGTGAGCCGTCCATCGTCGAGGATCTGCAGCAACACGTTGAACACGTCCGGATGCGCCTTCTCGATCTCGTCGAGCAGGAGCACGGCGTACGGACGGCGACGGACCGCCTCGGTGAGCTGCCCGCCCTCTTCGAATCCGATGTACCCGGGGGGCGCGCCGATAAGGCGCGCGACCGTGTGCTTCTCCATGTACTCGGTCATGTCGAGGCGGACCATCGCCTTGTCGTCGTCGAAGAGGTACTCCGCGAGCGCTTTGGCGAGCAGCGTCTTGCCGACGCCGGTCGGGCCGAGGAACAGGAACGATCCAAGCGGACGGTTCGGGTCCTGCATGCCGGCCCGCGCGCGACGGACGGCGTTCGAGACGGCCGTGACCGCCTCCTCCTGCCCGACGACGCGCGAGTGGAGGTGCTCCTCCATCTTGAGGAGCTTCGAAACTTCGCCCTCGAGGAGCTTCGTGACCGGGATGCCGGTCCACTTGCCGACGACCTCGGCGATGTCCTCGGGCGTCACTTCTTCGGTCAGCATCTTTCCGGTCTTCTGAAGGTCGGCGAGCTTCTTCTCGGCTCGCGCGATGTCGCGCTCGATATTCGCGGCCGTGCCGTACTTCAGCTCGGCGGCCTTCGCGTAGTCGCCGGTGCGCTCGGCTTTCTCGACGTCGGCCTTGACGGCCTCGAGGCGCTCTCGCAGCGTCCGGATCTCCTGGATCGCGGCCTTCTCCTGCTGCCAGCGCGCGCGGAGCCCGGCGCTGTCTTCCTTCACATGCGCGAGCTCGCGCTCGAGCTTCTGCAGGCGCTCCTTGCTCGCGGGGTCGGTCTCCTTTTTGAGCGCCTCGCGCTCGATCTCGAGGCGGCGGATGGTGCGCTCGACCTCGTCAAGCTCGGCGGGCATCGAGTCGATCTCCATGCGCAGCTTCGACGCGGCCTCGTCCACGAGGTCGATCGCCTTGTCCGGCAGGAACCGGTCCTGGATGTACCGCGCGGACAGCGTGGCGGCCGCGACCAAAGCGGAGTCCTGGATACGGACGCCGTGGTGCACTTCGTAGCGCTCGCGCAGCCCGCGGAGGATCGAGATCGTGTCTTCGACCGACGGCTCCCCTACGTACACCGGCTGGAAGCGGCGCTCGAGCGCCGCGTCCTTCTCGACGTGCTTCCGGTATTCGTCGAGCGTCGTGGCGCCGATCGTGTGCAGCTCACCGCGCGCGAGCATCGGCTTCAGCATGTTCGCGGCGTCGACGGCGCCTTCGGCGGCGCCCGCGCCGACGACCGTGTGCAGCTCGTCGATGAACAGGATGATCTGTCCCTCGCTCGCGGCGACCTCCTTCAGGACGGCCTTGAGACGCTCCTCGAACTCGCCGCGGTACTTCGCACCCGCGAGCAGCGACCCGATGTCGAGCGCGAACACGCGCTTGTCCTTCAAGCCCTCGGGCACGTCCCCGCGCACGATGCGCTGCGCGAGGCCCTCGACGATCGCGGTCTTGCCAACGCCCGGCTCGCCGATGAGCACCGGGTTGTTCTTCGTGCGTCGCGACAGGACCTGGATCACGCGCCGGATCTCCTCGTCGCGTCCGATGACCGGATCGATCTTGTTCTTCCGAGCGAGATCGGTGAGGTCGCGCCCGTACTTCTCGAGCACCTGGTACTTGTTCTCCGGATTCGCGTCGGTGACGCGCTGGTTGCCGCGGATCTCCTTCAGTGAATTGAGGACGCGCTCGTGTGTGACGCCGAGGCGCTTCAGCGCCTGCCCGGTGTAGCCGTTGTCGGCCGTCATCGCGAGCAGCAGGTGCTCGGTCGAGACGTACTCGTCACCGAGCGCCTCCGCCTCTTTCTGCGCGCTCTGCAGCACGCGACCCAGGCGCGCCGACGCGCCGATCTGCACGTTGCCCGAGACCTTCGGCTGCCGCTCGAGCTCGGTGCCGAGGGCGCTGCTCAGCTGCGCCGGTTGCACGTTGAGCGCCGTCAGCACGCTCGGCACGATGCCGCCCTGCTGCTCGACGAGCGCGGCGGCGAGATGCTCGACGTCGATCTGGCTATGACCGTTCTCTCGCGCGCGCTGCTGCGCGGTGACGATCGCCTCTTGTGATTTTTCGGTGAGCTTGTTCGGATCGATCATTTCACTTCCCTACCTAACAAAGGGTGTCTTGAGATGCCATCACGCTAGAGAAGACCCTTGCGAGGATCCTCGCCAGCGCGTGATGCCGCGAGCTCTTTGAGGAGGTCGCGCTCTTTCTCGCTCAGCTTTGTCGGGAGTACGACCTTGACCGTGACGTAGAGATCGCCGTGACCGCCGGTCGGGCGCGGCATCCCCTGCCCCGCGAGCCGGATGGTGCGTCCGTTCTGCGTCTCGGGCGGGATGCGAAGCGACACGCGACCCTTGAGGGTCGGCACCGTAACCTCCGCGCCGAGCAGCGCCTCGTGCAGCGCGACCGGCAGTTCCATGCGCAGGTCGTCGCCGTCGCGCTGGAACACCGGATGTGGCCGGACGCGAGCACGCAGGAAGAGGTCGCCGGCCGGTCCGCCCGCGGCCCCGGGCGCGCCTTGTCCCGCGAGCCGGATGCGCTGGCCGTCGCGCACGCCCGCCGGGATCTTCACGCTGAGGCGGCGCGTCGTCGCGTCGGGGAGGCGCATCTCGACCGACCGTTCGGTGCCCTTGTACGCCTCGGCCAGGGTGATCTCCACTTCGCTTTCGACGTCGGCACCGGCGACGGAGCGGCGTCGGCGGGTGCTCGGGCGCCCGAAGAGCGGGCCGGTGTCGAAGTCCGCCTGGCCCTCACCGAACAGCGTGCGGAAGAAGTCCGAGAACCCCCCCGCGTCGCCGTTGAATGGGTCCGCACCGGGTTGCCCGGTGTAGACCCACTGGAAACCGCCCGGCTGCTGCCCGCCCTGCTGGAAGCGCTGCCACTCCGGACCGACCGCGTCGTAGCGCTTGCGCTTATCTGGATCGGAGAGGACCTCGTTGGCCTCGTTGATCTCCTTGAAGCGCTTTTCCGCCTCCGGCTTCGTGTTGACATCCGGATGGTGCTGGCGCGCGAGCTTGCGGTACGCCTTCTTGATCTCCTCGGCGCTCGCATTCTTCGAGACGCCGAGTGTCTTGTAGTAGTCCTTGTATTCGACCGGCATACCGGTCCTCCGCTAGTGCGCCGGCGGCGGGACGACCGTCGCGTGCGTGGCCGCCTCGATCTGGGCCGGTGTCACCGCCGGCCCCCCGGGCAGGAGCGCCGTCTTCAGCACCTGGTCGATGTTGTCGACCGTCTTGATCTCGACCGTGTCGAGCACTTCCTTCGGGATGTCGATGAGGTCCTTCCGGTTCTTCTCGGGGAGGATGAAGGTCTTGATCCCGGCGCGGTGCGCCGCGAGCAGCTTCTCCTTCACTCCACCGATCGGGAGCACCCGGCCGCGGAGCGTGATCTCGCCGGTCATCGCGACATCGCGTCGCACGCGACGACCCGAGAGGGCCGAGACGATGGCGGTCGCCATCGTCACACCGGCGGATGGACCGTCCTTGGGGATCGCGCCCGCGGGAACGTGGATATGCATCGCGTGATCCTCGAAGAATCCCTTCGGGATCCCGAACTCGCGCTCGTGGGCCCGCACGTACGAGAGCGCCGCGCGAGCCGACTCCTCCATCACCTTGCCGATCTGGCCGGTGAGGGTGAAGTCCTCGTCCTTGCCGTCGATGACCGTAGCTTCGACGGTGAGCACGTCGCCGCCCGCCTCGGAGACCGAGACACCGGTGGCCGCGCCGACCTGGTCCTCTTCCTCGGCGAGGCCGTAGTCAAAGCGCTGCGGACCCAGGTATTCGGCGACAAGCTCGAGTGTGACCTCGATCTTTTCGGTCTTGCCCTCTGCGATCGCCCGCGCGACCTTGCGGCAGATCGTTCCGATCTCACGCTCGAGGTTGCGGACGCCGGCTTCGCGCGTGTACCGACGAACGAGCTCGCGGAGGACTTCGTCGCCGATCACGAGGCGGCCGTCCTCGAGACCGTGCTGCTTCAGCTGGCGCGGCACGAGGTAGCCGGTCGCGATGTGGAGCTTCTCCTCCTCGGTGTACCCGGGGAGTCGGATGATCTCCATGCGGTCGCGCAGGGGCGCGATGATCGTGTCCTCGATGTTGGCCGTCGTGATGAAGATGACCTTCGACAGGTCGTACGGCACCTCGAGGTAGTGGTCGGAGAACGTGTTGTTCTGCTCGGGGTCGAGCACCTCGAGCAGTGCCGAGCTTGGATCGCCGCGGAAGTCCGCGCCGACCTTGTCGATCTCGTCGAGCATGAACACCGGATTCACTTCGCCGGCGGTCTTCATGTTCTGCAGGATCCGGCCGGGAAGCGCGCCCACGTAGGTGCGGCGGTGCCCGCGGATCTCGGCCTCGTCACGGATGCCGCCGAGCGACATGCGGATGAACTTGCGGCCCATCGCGCGCGCGATCGACTTGCCAAGGCTCGTCTTGCCGACGCCGGGCGGGCCAACGAAGCACAGGATCGGGGCGCGCAGGTTCTGCGACAGCTTGCGCACCGCCATGTACTCGATGATCCGGTCCTTCACCTTCGGCAGGCCGTAGTGATCCTCGTCGAGGATCTTCGCGGCTTGCGCGATGTCCCAGTCGTCGTTCGCGGCCACTTTCCACGGCAGCGATACCAGCCAGTCGACGTAGGTGCGGATGACGCCCGTCTCGGGCGATGCTTGCGGGATCTTCTCGAGGCGGCCGAGCTCCTTGAGCGCCTTCTCCTTC
>DASYUC010000135.1:0-22812 GCA_036001645.1 Candidatus Limnocylindria bacterium | reverse complement strand
CTCGCCGCGCGACCGCTGACGCCCGATCACCGGACCAAGCCGACGGGTCCCAATCACCGCACAAAGGCGAAGGGCGAGGGCCGGAACCTAGCGCCAACGGACCCTGCCGGATAGACGAGCTCCGGACTCCCCGCTCAGGTCAGGTCGCCGTCAGTGTGACGACCTCGCAGGAGCTATATCAGACGTCGCGGCGCAGCTGTCGCCCGAGCCAGAGCCAGTAGATAGGGCCGCCGACCGCACCCGCGATGAGCGATGTGAGGTACACGACCCCGCCGTTCTGCGACAAGCTTGCGACGAATCCTGTGAACAGGTCGACCGCGGCGACGAATCCCAGCAGCACCAGGACGCGTGGGGTCGTTGTCCGCCACAGGAGTCTGTTCGCGATGAGGAACCACAGGCTGGTGAGGCCGAATGACATGACACCGAGAGGATTCGTCGCCGACACGCCGGCGAGTGGCGGGTTCTGCCGCAGGTTCGCGACCTCGTACATGGCGGCGACCATCGTGCCCGCCGATGCCGCGACGCCGACGAGCGTCGCGAAGAACGCCCACGCCTCGCCGACGGAGCGCACGCGGTAGTAGACGGCGACGACGGCGAACAGCGCCCAGAGGGCGACGAGCGCGTAGAGAAACTGGAAGATCTGCAGGCCCAGGCGGGCATTCGTCAACTCTTGGAGCTCCCCCTGGGCGCTCGGCTGCACGAGCGTGGCGTATGCGAGCACCGCGGCCCACGACGTCAGGGCCAGCAGGATGGCCGCGAGGCCTCCAAAACGCACGAAGGAGCGGTCGTCCACCAGAGGCCACGATACGGCGACGACGCTCATACCATTCAGCGCCGTGAGCGACGTCGCCCTGTTGCCGCTGCAGGCCGCCTCCGCGCTGATCCATTCGCGGCGAGCATCGTCGGTCGATCTCGTCCGCGCATGTCTCGATCGCATCGCGCGCCACGACCGCGAGCTCGGCGCGTTCATCACGCTCACGGCCGACAGCGCACTCGACGAGGCGAAGCGTGCCGACGCGGACCTCGCGAACGGCCTCGATCGTGGCCCGCTTCACGGCATCCCCGTCGCGCTCAAGGATCTGTACGACACCGCCGGCATACGAACGACGGGCGGGTCGCGGATCTTCGCCGACCGCGTGCCCGAGCGGGACAGCGCCGTCGTCGAAAAGCTGCGCGCAGCGGGTGCGGTCTTCCTCGGGAAGCTCAATCTCCATGAATGGGCGCTCGGCGTCACGAATCAGAACCCGCATTTCGGCCCGGCGTGCAATCCGTGGGACACGACGCGTATCCCCGGCGGCTCGAGTGGCGGAAGCGCGATCGCTGTCGCAGCGGGCTTCTGCTTCGCCTCTCCGGGAAGTGATACCGGCGGATCCATTCGCATCCCCGCATCCCTCTGCGGCGTCGCGGGACTCAAGCCGACCTACGGCCGCGTGAGCCTTCGCGGCGTCATCCCTCTCGCCTGGGCCCTCGACCACTCCGGGCCGCTCGCGCGCACCGTCGGGGATCTCGCGCTCGTGCTGAACGCGATCGCGGGTCATGACCCGCTCGATCCGTCGTCAGCGGACACGCCGACGGAGGACTACGCGGCGGGCATCGAGGATGGCGCCACGGGAGTACGCGTGCTCGTACCGACCAACACTTTGTTCGACGACGTCGACCCCGAGGTCGACGCCGCGGTGCGCGAAGCCGTGCGCGATCTCACGTCCATCGGCGCCGCTGTGACCGAGGGGGCGCTGCCGCGCGTGGATCTGCTCGCGGCGCAGCGTGCCATCCTCCTCACCGACGCCGCCGCGTATCACCGCGAACATCTGCGCGAGCGCGCCGCCGACATCGGGGCGGACGTGCTCACGCGCCTACGAACTGGCCAGACGTTCACCGGGATGGATTACGCGCAGGCGCGGCGCGACCGGGACGAGCTGCGGCGCGAGTGGCTCGCGGTCCTGCGGGACTACGACGTCATCGTGTCGCCCACGACCGTGATCGCGGCACCGCCGCGCGACGGGCAGGACGCGGTCGCGGCCGCACAGCGTCTCACCGCGAACACGGGGCCGTTCAACCTCACCGGCCTGCCCGCCATCTCCGTCCCGTGCGGCTTCACGCAAGCCGGCCTGCCGATCGGACTCCAGCTCGCCGCGGGGCCGTGGCGCGAGGGGCTGCTGCTACGCGTCGCGCGAGCGTACGAGCGCGCGACGAGCTGGCACGAGCGCCTGCCGCTCAGCTGACCACAACACCACGAGTAGCGCGACCGCGCTCTCGATGGGCTCGCCGGGGTCGGTCGAGCCGAAGATCAGGAAGACGATGAGCCCGACGAGCACCGCGATGATGAGCAGGCACCCGCAACCGGTCACGCCTGACCGAGCCTAGCATCGCTAAGTGCTAGGACCGGGGAGGTGCGCCGATGACCCGCGATGAAGCCTGGGAGCTGCTCTGCGAACACACCAAGAGCGACAGCCTGCGGAAGCACGGCCTCGCGGTAGAAGCGGCGATGCGCCACTTCGCGCGCAAGCTAAGCGAGAACGAGGAGACCTGGGCCGTGACGGGTCTGCTCCACGACTTCGATTACGAGCGCGATCCAAATGGGCATCCGCAGAACGGCAAGCCGATCCTCGAGCAGGCCGGCGTTCCGGGGAACATCGTCCACGCGATCCAGTCGCACGGCGATCACACCGGGATCCCGCGCGTCACACCGATGGAGAAGACGCTCTACGCGGTCGACGAGCTCTGCGGGTTCGTCACCGCCGTCGCGCTGGTGCGGCCATCGAGGGCCGTCCGCGACGTCGACGCGGGCTCGGTGCGTAAGAAGATGAAGGACAAGGCCTTCGCGCGCGCGGTAAGTCGCGAGATGATGCTGAAGGGCGCGGAGGACATGGCGATCCCGTTCGAGGAGCTGACGAGCGAGGTCATCATCGCCCTCACCGACATCGCCGGTCCTCTCGGTCTCGCCGGCACGGAGAGCTGATCCGTCCCGCGCCAAACGATCGCGGCGGCGGCGGCGCGCGTTGGCACGCCGAGCGTGCGACACGCGCGACGGATGTGGGTGCTGACCGAATGCGGACTGATGCCCTCGTGGCGCGCGATCTCCTTCGTCGTGAGACCGCGCGCGACGAGCCAGAGGATCTCGACCTGACGATCGGTGAGCGCGAAGTCAGCGCGCGAGCGGTCCAGGAGGACGCGACGCGACGCCGACCAACCGACGAGTGCACCGAACGCGAGCCAGACCGGTCCGCGGACATCCATGGAGGAACGAGCGGCCGCGGCTTGCGCCGCCGGCGTCTAGGTCAGCTCGCCCGCTTCAGCGCGCGGCGCTCGTGCGAACGCACGACCTCGTGCTCGAAACGCTCGAGGAAGAGCTGTCCGCCGCAGCGCGGGCACAGAGGCTGATCCGACTCGTCCCAAACGGGGGCCTCGCGGCCGCCAGTGGCATACGCGGTCCGGAGCTGCTCGAGCGACGGACGCCGGGCGCGGGTTGGTACCAGGACCTCCCCGAGTCCATGTCCGCAGAAATAGCAGTAAAGCTCAGCACGAACTGCCACGTAGACCTCCAACCGGAACCCACCCCAAAAACGGTGCCAGGTAGTTCCTTGTTCCTCTACCCAAAAACAGTCGTTCGCGTTCCGTTAATCCGTACGCAGAACGGCCGGAGGCGGATGGGCGGCCGCTGGGAGCTAGGCGGACTCGATCTGGAGGGAGACCAGCGAGCCCGCGTCGGTCAGGTAGGTCAGCTTGCGGATGACGCCGCGAGGGATGATGTGGAAGTCGTTGTGGCGGTAATCCTTGCCCTCATTGGTGAGGTCATAGTCACCCACGATGACGACGTACTCGGTGGTGTCCTTCCAGAGCATCCCGCAGGTGAGCTTGCGCAATCGGTACGGCTCGAAGTCTTCGGGGATCGCGGTCCGTGAGTAGGCCGTGATGTCCTCCCACTCCACCGCGACCAGTGGGGTGTCCGAGTTGACCGTGCCGCCGTCCAACGCCTTCTCCCTCGCTCGGATGCGACTTCGTCCCGTCCGCATCTCGGTACACGAAGACGGACTTTCGTCACGCTCGCGTACAGTTTGCGACGATACGATTCGCCACCGCCGTGTCAACGGTGTGGGAGCAGGGGTATTCATTTCAACGCGGACTCAGTTTCTGTCGATGCTTGCTAGCCAGCCTGCCGTCCGCGAGCGATCAACTCAGCGACCTTCTGTCCGCCCTTCTTCCCGATCTCTTCGAAGTGCTCGTGTCCGTACTTCTCTGAGACCGCATCGCCGCCGATCTTTCCGATGCGACCGTAGAAGCGAGGGCCGTAGAGCTCTTTCACTTTCTGACCGCCCTGCTTGCCGATCTGCTCGTAGAAGTCGGAGCCGTGGCGCTGCGCAGTCGTGCGGCCGCCCTTCTTGCCGATCTGCTCGTAGAACTCCGGGCCGTGACGCTGCGCTGTGGTCGCTCCGCCTCGCCGGCCAGCCTCCGCGACGGTCATTGCGCCCTTGTTGCGCGTCATCCGTTGTCTCCCTTCGATGCCTGACGGGGGCACCGTATCTCCCCCGCTGAGTAGCGAGGCAGGCTGCAAGTCCCATGCCATCGCTCGCACGGCCGGATGCCGAGCGACCCATCAGGCGCATGCGCAAACGTTGGGGGGCCGAACGGCAAGCGGACGGTGGCTAACGAATCTGCATCACAACAGTGCAGAGGTCGGTGCAACCGAGTGCCGCTTTCACACTCGGCGACAGATCGAATTCGCGGCCGGCGATGTAGGGGCCGCGGTCGACCACCGGCACGGTCACGGTGTTGGTCCCATGCGTCAGCGTGACCTGGGTCCCGCAGGGAAGCGACTTGTGCGCGACGCCCCAGGTGTCCGGCAGGAACTGGATGGGCAGCCCATTCGCGGCCAGCCACTGCCAGCACGGCAGCCGGTTCTCATAGAAGCCCGGCCCGTACCACGAGGCGGTGACGACGCTGCCGGTCGCCGCGGCGGGCACGGCCGTGATCTCGATCGGGACGGCTGCGACCCGCGTGGGCGTCGGCCTCGCCGCGGGCGATGGTGCCGCCTCGGGCGTGGCGGCGAGGACGCGCGACCGCGCTACCGGTTCTGGTAGCCGCGGTAGGTCATACACGGTCGCACTCCGGAGGTCGGCGCTGGCGGCGACGATGACCTGCGCGCTCGGGCGCGCGAGCACTCCGGAAACGAACATCGGAAGCAGCAGCGAGAACCCGAACACCGCCACACCGGTGCGGGCAAGGACGGGCGCGCGTCGCGGAGAGAGAAGTCCAAGGACGCCATTCACCGATCGGAAGAACCATTCGTCGCGTCCCGCAACGGCGCGCGGCCGCGCTGCGACGCGTGGCACCAGCCGGTCTGTCACGTCGCGCGTGCCGTAGGCGGAGCAGCTCAAGCAGAAGCGGCGGCCGTACAGCGAGCGCATCTTTCCGTCGACGACCTGTCGCGCCGGAAAGGGCTGCACACAACGCTCGCAGACCTGAAGCCTCGCCAGCCGGCCCACTGGCCGCGCCGCTATGCACGACCGATTCCAGCCTGTGTCTCTGCTGTTGACATACCGTTACGTGCACGACATCTCATGCGGAGCGAGTGCTCGCTCGCTTGGTCGCAGTTTCTCGCAGCGCGCAGTGATTCAGACCGGTAATGCGATGACGACGAAACGCGGATCGCCCGGATCCGGTCCGGTCGAGGTCTGCAGCGTGAGACGCTCGGCGGTGGTCGGCGCCGCCCACGCGACGTCGGTGGGAGCGACGCGTGGATGCACCTCACTGACGACATAGCGAAGCTCGCGTCCATCCGCGGTGACGACGAAGACCTCGTCCCCTTCGCGCGCGCTCCACAGACTCAGGAACATTCCGCGTCGCGCGTGTGCGTAGATGTAGGCGTTGCCTCCGTCGCCAGGTATGGCGCTGCCGGGCAGATGGAATGCGAAGTTCTCCGGGGTCTCCTGTCGCACGGCGTCGCGTTCGAGGTCACCCTCCGCGAGGGGCAGGTCGATCGCGAGGCGCGGGATCTTGATGCGATATCCGGACGCAAGCGCCCGCGATGGCGTCGCATTCGGACTGGGAGTCAGAGTCGAGCTTGGCGCGGGCGACGTGGTCACCGCTGCGACCGCCGGCGGGAGGACTGCCTCGGGTCGCGCCGGCCGCACGCCGACGATGAGCACGAGGCCGAGGCAGAGCGCGAGGACGCTCAGGGCGGGCACCACGCGATTCACGGGCATACTCCCGAGCACACCAGATGCCCGCCGAACGCCTGACGTACCAGTCACGCCGCGAGCGGGCGAGCGAAGCCCTCCGCGCCCGCGGCCTCGCGGCGCTGCTTCTCTCGCCCGGCTCGGATCTCGCGTACCTGGCCGGCTACCGCGTGTTCGCGAGCGAGCGTCTCACCTGTTTGGTCGTCGGTGCGGACGGCGGCGCCACCCTCGTCGTGCCGGAGCTCGAGTCGCCGCGGGCGAAGGCCGCGGCGCCCGACCTTCCGCAGCGCACCTGGGGAGAGACCGATGATCCGTACGCCGTCGTCGCGCGTCTCGTGAAGGCGAAGGGCGACGTCGCCGTCGCGGATCAGATGTGGTCGTTGTTCGTTCTGCGCCTCCAGGCCGCGCTCGCCGGTCGAGGCTTTCAGCTCGCATCGCTCGTCACGCGCGGCCTGCGCATGCGGAAGGATGCGTACGAGCGCGACGCGCTGCGTGCGGTGTCCGCGGCGGCTGACCGCGCGTTCCCGCGCATTCTCGAGCGCGAGTTCGCCGGCCGCACCGAGCGCGAGGTCGGCGCCGACCTGGCCACGCTGCTGCGCGATGAAGGGCACGACGAGGTCACCTTCACCATCGTCGCGTCGGGTCCGAACGGCGCATCGCCACACCACGAGACCGGCGGTCGTCGCATCGCACACGGCGACACGGTCGTGCTCGACTTCGGCGGAACGCGCGAGTGGTACTGCTCCGACATCACGCGAACGGTGCATGTCGGCGCCGACGTCGACGACGAGGTGCGTCGCGTCCACGACGTCGTCCGCCGATCGCAGGAGGCGGGGTATTCGGCGGCGCGCACCGGTGCCACCGCCGCGTCCGTCGACGCCGCTTCGCGCCGTGTCATCGCTGAGGCCGGGTACGGCGAACGGTTCATCCACCGCACCGGACACGGCATCGGCCTCGACGGTCACGAGCACCCGTACCTCGTGCGCGGCAACGACGAACCGCTCGAGCCCGGGATGGCGTTCTCGATCGAGCCCGGCATCTACATCCCGGGCCGGTTCGGCGTACGCATCGAAGACATCGCGATCCTCGGCGACGACGGCCGCGCCGAACCGCTGAACCGAGCGGATCACGCGCTCGCGATCGTCCGCTAACCGGCTCCGCTTCCCCGTCGCGGTGTGCGCCGCGGCCGTCGCGGACCTCGCCGCATTCCTCGCCGTCCCGAACTGGTACGGCGTCGCGGCGATCGGCGCCATCGGCTATCTGCTCTTCTCCGCGTTCGGTGCGGGCTGGTTCGCGATGCGTCGCTCGGCCTTCGCCGGCTTCCTATCGGTGGTCGTCGGCGCGCTCGTCTACGGCGTGTATTCGCTGTGGGGTCAGGGGGCGGGTCTCGGCGCGAGCGGCGCGGATCTTCTCGGATGGGAGGCGCGCCTCCTCATCGCGGTCCTCCCATACGCCGTCGGTGGAGCGTTCGCGGGCGCGGCCGGCGGCTGGCTACGCCGTCGCGCGCTGCGACGCGCATGATCCGCACTCGACTCGTCGCGTCCGTCGTCGCGACCTCGATCGGCCTCGCGTTCTGGTGGGCACTCACCGAGCCGCTTCCGATCCCGCCGGTCATCCTGCTGACGGTGCCGGCCGCCATCCTCTTCTGCTCCGGTCTCATCGCGGGTCGCCTGGGCGTCATCGCGTCGCCGGTCGCGCTGCTCTTCTCGTTGCTGGTCGGCAGCATCATCGCGACGCAGCTCCATCAGGCGTTCCGTCCATCGACACCGCCGATCTCCTCATTCGGTGAGCTGCTCGTGCTTCAGCTTCCGGATCTGCTGGTCCCCTTGCTCATCTCCGCGATCGTTGGCGGCATCGGCGGGTTTGTCGGCGAACGGCTGCTTCCTTCGACGTAGCGGAACGCGGCCGCACCGCGCGCTGTAATACGAGCGTGTCTGACGTCCGCATCGAGGACCTGGGTGATGTCGAGCCCTATGACGGCCTCTGGCGGTTCGCTCGCCTGGGCCGCCGTCAGATGCTTGCCGCCGCGGCTGGCGTGCTCCTCGGCCTCGTCGCCTTCGGGGCGCTCGTGCTCGTCGAGCGCGATCGCCAGGCGACGCGGGTCGCCACCGCGCCCTGCACCGTGAGCGGAAGGGCTGCGCCGGAGGTCGTTCGCACGTTCCTCGGCCGTATCGAGCGCGGCGATCGCGACGCGATGCGTTCGTGCTGGTCGCTCACGGATGAGGCCGATCGCTGGATCGATCGGCTCGTCCCGACGAAGGGCGTCTCGCAGGTGGAGATCCTCACCGCGAACGCGGGCGCCGATCAGGGCGGGCACCGCCTCGTCAACGTGCTCGCCGCACCGACGTGGCGGATCGAGGCCGATGTGCTGTGGCCGAACGCCCGACCCAAGTGGTTCCTGCTGCGCGAGGAGGAGCCGGGCGTGTGGGCTCTCCGCTACATCCAGACCCCACTCTGGAGCGCGGGCTCGTGCATGGACGGGAAACTCCCGCCGGACGAGATCGTGCGCACGTTCTTCGCCCTCCTGGACGAACGTCAGCCGGTCGGTATGGCCGAATGCTTCGTCCCCTCGGCCGAGCGCGACGTGATCCTCTATCGCCTGCTGGCCGCTGGTGGCTTCACATCGCTGGCGATCACGAACACAAGACCGCTGCCCGATGGATACGCGGTGCGCGTGTTCTTGCAATGGCGAGCGTCACCGTGGTCGGGCGACTGCTGCCAGCGTTGGTTCGTGCTGAAGAGTGACGGCGGACAGTGGAAGATCGCGTCGGTCGAGGCGTCGCCGCCCGGTAGCTAACGGAGCAGCGGGTTCGCCGCCTGCAGCGCCCACTCGTATAGGGAGTTCGGCAGCACGCCGAGAACGATCGTGGCGAGCGCCGATACCCCGAGCGCGGTCGAGAGCAGCCGCGTGTTCATGACCATCGGCGCACCCGTCTCCGCGTCGTACATGTACATGTGGACGACGACGCGCAGGTAGTAGAAGGCGGCCAGCACGGCGTTGAGCGCGATGAACACCGCCAGCCACGCGTAGCCGGCTTCGAGGACAGGCACGATCACGAAGACCTTCGCCACGAACCCTACGGTGGGCGGGATCCCGGTGAGCGAGATGAGGAACACGAAGAACGCGAATGCGCCCAGCGGATGCCTGCGACCAAAGCCGTTCAGCTCCTCGAGCGTCGCGCCGCGCGAACCCTCGACGTCGAAGTACAGAAGGCACGCGAACGCGCCGAGGTTCATCACGCCGTACGCGAACACGTAGAAGAGCACCGCCGCCGTCGCCGACGGGCCCGCGGCCGATGCCGCGACCGCGGCGAGGATGTAGCCGGTATGCGCGATGCTCGAGTACGCGAGCATCCGCTTCGTATTCGCCTGCACGAGCGCGACGATGTTCCCGCCAGTCATCGTCACCGCGGCGAGGACGGCGAACACCGTGCTCCAGTCGACCGCGAGGGGCGCGAGTCCGGTCACGAGCACGCGCAGGATCGCGGCGAACGCGGCGGCCTTCGGTCCGACGGACATGAACGCCGTGGCCGGCGTCGGCGCGCCGTCGTACGCGTCCGGCGTCCACTGGTGGAACGGCACGACGGCGGCTTTGAACCCGAGGCCGACCGTGATCAACGCGAGGGCGACGATGGTGGGCAGGTTCGCGAGACCCAGGCGCTGCAGCTCGGTCGCGACGTCGATGTAGCGCGTCGAGCCGGTCACGCCGTACAGCCACGCGAAGCCGTAAACGAGGAGCGCCGAGCTGAACGCGCCGAGAAGGAAGTACTTGAGTGCGGCCTCATTAGCGAAACGATCCCGACGCTGCATCCCCGCGAGCACGTAGATCGGGATCGTCATGAGCTCGAGACCGACGAAGAGGGTGATGAGATCGGTCGAGAGTGCGATCGTCATCGCGCCGACGGTCGAGAAGCAGATCGTCGCGTAGTACTCGCCGGCCGGAACGCCGCGCCGCTCGAGGTATGACGGAGCTACGAGCGTCGCGAAGACCGCGAGCAGGATGAACACCGCACGGAAGAACGTCGTGAACGTGTCGATCTGGACGTAGCCGCCGAAGTACTGGCCGGACGGCGGCGCCAGCGGGCCGCCGAGGAACGCGAGCGCGAGGCCGACGACCGTCATGACCGGAAGGACCAAACGCCGCTGTTGGGGCGGGAGCAACCCGTCCGCGATGAGGATCACGCACGCGGTGATCGTCACGATCAGCTCGGGCAAGATCGGCGTGATCGTGTCGACGAACGTGCTCACTTGAAGGCGACCTGGAAGCCCGGGTCGGTCGCGAGCCGCAGCACCTGCTGGAGCGAGGGCTCGATGATCGCGATCGCCGGCTGGGGAAAGACGCCGAGGACGACGGTCATGACGAGCAGCGGCACTGCGCACGCGATCTCGAGCGGCGACAGGTCCGGTAGCGCGCGGTAGGCCTCACGGACCGGCCCATACATCACCCGCTGGAACATCCAGAGGAGATACACCGCGGCGAGGATCACGCCGATGGCCGCGACCGGACCCCAGAAAAGCCCCCCGAGCGGCACGCCGCTGAACTTGAACGTCCCAAGGAGCACGAGGAACTCGCCCACGAAGCCGTTAAGGCCCGGGAGACCCAGCGACGCGAGGACGAAGATGCCGAAGAACGTCGTGTAAAGCGGCCAACGATTCGCGAGGCCGCCGAGATCCGCGATGAGCCGCCGGTGCGTGCGCTCGTACTGGATACCCACGAAGAGGAAGAGGGCGCCGGTGACGAATCCGTGGTTCAGCATCTGCAGCACGGCACCGACCGCGCCCTGCGCGTTGAGCACGAAGATGCCGAGCGTCACGAAGCCCATGTGCGCGACCGATGAGTACGCGACGAGCTTCTTCAGATCTTTCTGCACCGTCGAGACGGCGGCGCCGTAGAGGATCGCGACGACCGACAGCACGATGATCACGGGCAACCAGAGCTGCGTCCCCACCGGGAACAGCGGGAGCGCGAAGCGCAGGAAACCGTAGCCGCCCGCCTTCAGGAGGACGCCGGCGAGGATGATCGAGCCCGCGGTCGGCGCCTCGACATGGGCATCGGGCAGCCAGGTGTGGAACGGGACCATCGGGAGCTTGATCGCGAACGCCAGGCCGAACGCGAGGAACACCCAGAACTGGAAGTCCGCGGAGAACTTGCCGCGCGAAGCGAGAAGATCCGGCAAAGAGAGCGTGCGCGAGCCCTCATCGCCGGACGCGAGCCACACGGCGACGATGGCCACGAGCATGAGCAGCGAGCCCCCGAGGGTGAAGATGACGAACTTGAGGGTCGCGTAGATGCGCCGCGGGCCGCCCCAGATGCCGATGATCAGATACATCGGCACGAGCATCAGCTCGAACATGACATAGAAGAGGAAGAGGTCGAGCGACACGAACACGCCGACCATGCCGATCTCGAGAATGAGGAAAGCCCCCATGAACGATGCAAGCCGGTCCTTGATCGCGCCGCCAGTTGAATAGAGGACCGAGATGAAGGTGAGGAGCGTCGTCATCGGAACGAGGAGGACCGAGATCCCATCGACGCCCACGAGGTAGCGGATGCCGAAGCTGGGGAGCCAATCCGCCTCCTCGACGAGCTGGAAGTTGGCCTCGCCCACCTGGAACTGCGCGAGCATGACGAGCGAGAGCGCGAGCTCGACGAGCGTCGTCACGACGGCGACCTGCTTCACGGCACGCTCGTCGTTCCGGAACACGTAGAGCGGCAGGAGCCCGATCGCGGGCACCGCCAGGAGCAGCGTGAGGATGTGGTCGATCGTCATCGGGTGAAGATCCCCGCCGCGTATCCGCCGTAGACCACGAGGATCACGAGCAGACCGGCCACGATCGTGAGCGCGTAGTTGCCGACGATGCCGGTCTGCGCGCGACGCAGCGTGCTTCCGCCGAGGGCCGCGAGCCAGCCGAGCCGGTTCGCAAGGCCGTCGATCACGTGGATGTCGAACGCCCACATCGCGCCGAACGCTGCGCGGAACGCCTCGACGATCCTCCGGTCGTACAGCTCGTCGACGAAGTACTTGTTCACCAGCAGCCGGTACAGCGGACCAGCGGCACGCGACACGGCGGCCGGATCGGGCCGGTGGCGCACGTACATCGAGTAGCCGACAAGGATCCCGAGAGCGCCGGCCGCGACGGACACCGCGGAGAGGGCGACGATCGTCGCGATCTCCGGGACGTGAGCCGCGGCACCCTCACCCTCGAAGACGGGGTGCAGGAACGTGTCGATGAAACCTTGCTCGGGCGGGAAGCCGATGAGGATCCCGAGCACCGCGGTGCCGACTCCGAGCGCGATGAGTGGCAGGGTCATCACTGTCGGCGATTCGTGTGCGTGGTCGTACAGGTGGTGGTCGCGCGGCTCACCGTAGAAGGTCATCCACAGCGCGCGCGTGATGTAGAACGCGGTGAGCACCGCGGTCACGATCCCGACGGCCCACAGCACGAGCTGTCCATTCACGAACGCCGAGGCGAGGATCGCGTCTTTCGACCAGAAGCCGGCCAGCGGTGGCAGAGCCGCGAGCGCCCCGCCTGCCAGGAGCATGGTCCAGAACGTCACCGGCAGCTTGCGCCGCAGTCCGCCCATCTTCCGCATGTCCTGCTCGCCTCCGAGGCCATGGATGACCGAGCCCGAGCCAAGGAACAACAGGGCCTTGAAGAAGGCATGCGTGGCGAGGTGGAAGATCGCCGCGATCGGCGCACCGACGCCGAGCGCCAGGAACATGTAGCCGAGCTGGCTCACCGTCGAGTACGCCATGACACGCTTGATGTCGAACTGCACGAGCGCGATCGTTGCCGCGAAGATCGCGGTGAGCGCGCCCACCACGCCGACGACCTGCAGCGATGGTCCGGCCGCCTCGAAGAGCGGCATCGAGCGCGCGACCAGATACACGCCCGCCGTGACCATCGTCGCCGCGTGGATCAATGCGGACACCGGGGTCGGGCCTTCCATCGCGTCCGGCAGCCACGAATAGAGGGGCAGTTGCGCCGACTTGCCGGTCGCGCCGAAGAAGAGGGCGAGACAGATGAGCGTGAGGTTTGCCTCGGTCGCGATGTCGACGTGCTCGAACACCTCGGTGAACTGGAGGGAGCCGAAGACGAGGAAGATCGTGATCATCCCGATCGTGTAACCCCAGTCGCCGATCCGGTTCATCACGAAGGCCTTCTTCGCGGCGACGTAGGGTTCGGGACGTTCGAACCAGAATCCGATGAGCAAGTAGCTGCAGAGGCCGACGCCCTCCCACCCGACGAACATCAGGAGGTAGTTGTCGGCCATGACCAGGATGAGCATGGCGAACACGAACAGCGACATCCAGGTGAAGAAGCGGGGGAAGCCGTGATCGTGCTCCATGTAGCCGTTCGAGTAGACGAAGATGAGGAAGCTCACGACCGTGACGACCAGGAGCATCACCGATGAGAGCGGATCGATGAGCGCCGCGACGTCGATGTGGAAATCGCCGACGCCGATCCATTCGTAGAGCGCCACGGTGGTCCGCTCGTGTCCCCCGAGGACGTCGAGGAAGACGCCGATCGCGATGAGCGCCGACAGGCCGACGGCGACGGAGGCGATGATCCCGGTCCAGCGCTGCAGCCAGCGCCGGCCGAACAGGCCGTTGATCACGAATGCCGCCAGCGGGAACGCGGGGATCAGCCAAACGCTCTGGATCACGCTAGCCCCGCCTGTTCGTCGCGCACGCTCGCTGCGCTCGCTGAACAGGGGACGCCCCTGTCCCTGCGCCTTTCCTCACTCGATCAACCTCTCATTTGCCGGATCTCGTCGACGTCCACGGTCGGACGGTTGCGATACGCGGAGAGAACGATCGCGAGACCGACAGCGACCTCGGCCGCGGCGACGACGAAGATGAAGACGACGAAGACACTGCCGCGCTCGTCGATCGATCCGAAGCGCCGCGAGAACGCGACGAGCGCGAGGTTGGTCGCATTCAACATCAGCTCGACGGACATGAGGATCACGACGGCGTTACGCCGGACGAGAACGCCGGCCGCACCGATGAAGAAGAGTGCCGCCGAGACCGCGACGAACGCGCCGAGCGGAACGGCCACCCTTATTCCTGCTCGATCTCTGGGCTTCGCCCAGGAGACATGCTGAGGGGATTCGCTCGTCGCGTACGCTCACTCATTCTTCGTCCCGCTTCACGAGAACGATCGCGCCGACCATCGCCGCGAGGAGAAGGACGGACGCGACCTCGAACGGGAAGGCGAAGTCCCGGAACACGCTGGTCGCGAGCGGCAGAAGGTCGCCACCCTTCGTTCCTGCGGACGGCGAGTCCTTGAACTGGAATGAGACGACCGCGACGAAGATCGCGATGGGCACGACGAGCAGCGCGGCCCACCACTTCTGGGTCTGGAAGAAGAGCCCGTATGGTCGCGGCGACTGCGGCGTGAACATGACGCCGTACAGGATCAGGACGGTGATCGCGCCGACGTAGATCAAGACTTGGAAGAATGCGATGGTCTCCGCACCGAGCAGCAGGAACATGCCCGCGACGTTGAGGAACGCGAAGGCCATGAGCAGCGCCGACGTCGTGATCCGGTTGGCCATGACCACACCAACGCCGGAACCGACGATGCCGATGGTCAACAGAGCGAAGAACGCCGGTTCGAGGATGTCGAACACGCTAGGCCGCGGCCGTCCGGAGCCGCTCGCGGAGCGCGACGAGACGGCGACGCTGGAAATACGGCAGCGCCAGCACGAACCCCGCGAGGAGGATCCAGTTCGCGATCGCCACCGGCACGAGGGTGGTGGGGAACGCGAGAAGCAGGATCGCCGTGACCATCAGGTTGACGAGGGTCAACGGGATGAGGACCTTCCAGCACAGCGACATGAGCTGGTCGATACGCAGACGCGGCAGCGTCGCGCGGATCCACATGAAGACGAGCACGAAGAAGTAGGTCTTCAGCGTGAACCACAGCACACCCAGCAGCGGGAAGACCTCCACGAACGGACCATGCCACGCTCCGAACCAGAGCGTCGTCACGATGGACGAGACGACCGTCACCTCGCCGTACTCGGCGAGGAAGAAGATCGCCCAGCGCATCCCCGAGTACTCGGTCAGGAAACCCGCGACGAGCTCGGATTCGGCCTCGGGGAGGTCGAAGGGGTTGCGGTTCGTCTCGGCCAGGCCGGCGATGAAGTACGTCACGAACGCGAGCGGCAGGACCAGGAAATTCATCTGCCAGCCCGGCTGACTCTCGGCGATCCCGACCATCGAGAGCGTCCCGACCACCAGGACGACGGTCACCAGCGACAGGATCTGCGGCACTTCATACGAGATCAGCTGCCCGGCTGACCGAAGGCCGCCGATGAGCGAGTACTTGTTGTTCGACGCCCAGCCGGCGATGACGATGCCGAGCACCGTCATCGAGCCAAGCGTCGTGAGATAGAGCAGCCCCACGCTCAGATCGGCACCGACGATGCCCGGCGCGAACGGGATCACGACGTAGCTCGCGAGCATCGGGCTGAACACGATCGACGGAGCGGCGAGGAAGAACCATTTATCGGTGAGCCGTGCACGGATGTCTTCTTTGCCGAGCAGCTTGATGGCGTCGGCGAACGTCTGGAGCAGGCCCCACGGACCGGTGTGGAGCGGTCCGAGACGGTCCTGGATGATCGCCTGGATCTTGCGCTCGAGGTAGATCTGCGCCAGGGCGCCGTTGAAGACGAGGCCGACCGCGAGCAGCACGGCGATGATCAGCCGCAGCGGAGCCCAGATGACGGGATCGAGCCCGAACGGACCTACCGGCACTTCGCCATCAGCCCCCGCGCGCGTCGCTTCGCGGTGGCAGGAACGACTTCCGCATCGGATGCCCGGGGAACGACTCCTCGAGGAAGATGCGCCGCAGATCCGGATGACCATCGAACACGATGCCGAACATGTCGTAGGTCTCGCGCTCGCACCAGTTCGCGCCCACCCACACCGAGCTCAGCGATGGCACATGCGGCTCGGCCGCGTCGCACGGTGTGCGAAGCATGACGAAGACGTGCGTCTCGATGCCGCGAACGAACGTGACGCTTCGAAGCTCCGTCCCGGTATCGACGCCCGCGTTCACCGAATAGAGGTCGCAGCGCGTCGCCGGATCGTCGCGCACGACGGTCGCGACCTCGACGAGCCGCGCGGCGTCCACGTCGACGACGACCATGTCGTGCAACGTCGATACGCGGGCGCGATCGCCGAGGCGCTTCGCGAGCGCGTCGCGCGCCGCGGCGAGGTCGATCGTGGGCCGCGGCGTGCTCAGTACCAATTGAGCGCTTTCTTCTTCCAGGCGTAGACGAGGCCGACGACGAGGATGGCGATGAAGATCGTGACCTCGACGAGTCCGTACCAGCCGAGCTCGCGGAACAACACCGCCCACGGAAAGAGGAAGATCACTTCGACGTCGAACACGACGAAGAGCAGCGCGAACACATAGAAATGTGTCGGATAACGACCCCACGCCTGCCCCACCGGCTCCTCGCCGGACTCGTAGGTCTTGAGCTTCTCGCGTGTCGGCTTGAACGGAGCGAGCAGGTGGCTGAGCAACATCATGCCCGTAACGACCAGCGCTCCGGCTACGAAGAAGGCGAACACATAGACATAGGAGAGGTTGTAGTCGGGCACGCACGTAGGGTACGGAGGTACTAATGGCTCGGCAAACCGTGACGGTGCCGCAATTGACAGCGTTTGAGACCGTGGGTACGGTACCTCGGCTCAGGACAGGGCAGTACGCAATCCGTACATGACTCCGCGCTCTTTACGAGGCGCGAGCGTTAGTTGCGGGAGGGATCAGGGTATTGGCGACGAACACGAGAAGGGCGCATGCCACACCTTCGCTGACGCTCGGCGTGCGAAGATCGGTTAGGCGGAGCGCCACGTCGCTTGTCACCTTGGGCCAGCGGTCGAAGAACGGAGTCGTCAATGTGACGACACGTCGCGTGCCGCGCGCCCTCTCCGCGTATCTCGGGTCGAACGGCCTTCGTCTGCTCCTCAATACCGGGACCGCCGTCCTCGTCCTCATGCTCCCCTACACCGCGGCGACGTCGGCCCGCGCCGAAGCATCACCGACCGATGTCGCGTCCACGACGTTCGCGGCGATGCCGAGCGACGATGCCGCTCGCGCACAGACGGCGGCACGCGGCGTGATCCCGAATACGCGTAGCCCAATGACCGTCGCCGCACCGGAGATCCGCCCGGTCCTCGTCCGCACCATCGCGAGGGAAGACACGCTCTCCACGATGGCGAACTACTACAGCCTCTCACTCGAAGCGCTCGCGTTCGCCAACGACATCACCCAGGAAGACGAGGGCCTGAGGATCGGGAGCGAACTCGTCATCCCTCCGGGCGAGGGCGCGCTCTACAAGGTCAAAGACGGCGACACTCCCGAAGACATCGCCGCGCGCTTCAAGGTCGACCCCGCGGTGGTCATGTCCTACAACCGCGTCTACTTCGAGCCCGAGAATTTCAGGCCGGGCCAGACGATCTTCGTTCCCGGCGCGGCGCTTCCCGCACTGAAGCGGACCGAGCGTCCGAAGTCGATCGCGCCACCACCGAGCGCTTCGCTGCCGGCACGCACCGGTCGCCTCGGCTGGCCCACGAACGGCGTGATCACGCAGTACTACTGGTGGGGACACACCGGCGTGGACATCGCCGCGCCATTCGGATCGCGCATCGGGGCGTCCGACGACGGCATCGTCGTCGCGACCGGTTGGGTCCCTGTCGGCGGGTTGCGCGTCTGCATACAGCACTCCGAAGGGCTGCAGACCTGCTACTACCACACCGGCGCGGTGTTCGTGAGTCCCGGGCAGACCGTGGCGCGTGGACAGCTCATCGCCTCGATCGGCATGACCGGTGTCACCACCGGCCCTCACGTGCACTGGGAGCTCAAGGTCAACGGAGTGCCGCAGGACCCGCTCGCGTACTAGCGCGCGCGTCGCCGCCCACTCGCAGCCAGCGGGCGTATCGCTCTCGCTCCTCATTCCTTTCTGCCCATACTCCTTATGTGTACCGAGCAGTCCACGCCGATCGGGCGGGTCGGGTCATCGTGTCGGACCACGCCGCGGCGGCATTTGATGGCGCCACGACCGTGCCGTTCGCCGATGCGCTCCGGCTTCCGACCGGTGCGGCCGTGCTGCACATCGAGCGCGAGGCGGAAACGCTCGACCGATCCGGTCGCGCGCGACGCGTCGGGGCGGGTCGTCTCGCGGTCGCGGCCGTTCTGCCACCCGGTCATCTGCGCACGCAGCTCCCGGCGTATGCGGACGCGACGGACAAACCCGATCTGACGCCCCGCGCCTACACGGCCGTTGCGGCCGACGACGGGGGCGATCTGGTGGTCGCGGCCGTGCTCATCGACCGCGACCCCACACGCGATGGCGACGCGTATCCAAAGGCCGAGATCGCCGCCAAGGTCAATGACGCTCTCCGCTCGCGACCCGCGGATCGCCTCGTCAGGCAGCTCGCGCGGTGCGCACGCGAGTACGGCTGCCGCGCGGCCGCGAACGCGTTCTACGGCCGCTGGGAATGCGCGCTGCCCGTCGCCGCGCCCGCCAACGAGCATCCACCGGCCGCGATCGCGCCGCGCCTCGACGGCGAGGCAGAGCCGCGCGAAGTGGCGGCGTTCCATGCCACGGCCGAGGAGGTCGCGAGCCTCGCGATGCAGCACATCGACGCGGGTGGAACGCTCGTGTCGTTCGGCCGCGCGTGCGAAGGGGAGCCGCTCCTTCTTGCCCGCCTCGTCGAGGATGCGATCCGTCTCGTCCGCGGGGCGACGCGCTCGGGCACCATCCACCTCGAGACGAATGGCTCCGTCCCCGCCGCGCTGCGACGCCTGGCCTCGACCGGGCTCGATGCGGTCACGATCCGCCTCGCATCGGCGCGCGCCGAAACGTACGAGACGCTGCACCGGCCCGAGGGGTATCGCTTCGTCGACGTCCGCGCATCGCTGCGCGTCGCAGCGGAGCAGCGCCTCGCGACGAGTCTCGTCGTTCCGGTGCTGCCGGGCATCTTCGATCGCGCCGATGAGATCGCGGCGCTCGTCGATCTCGCGGGCGATCTGCCCGAGGGAAGCGCGATCCTGCTACGCAACCTCGCTGCCGATCCGCTCCGAGCGCTTGCCCTGATGAAGAGTCGCGAAGCATCGATCGGTGTCGCTCGCGCGCTGGAGCGTCTGCGCGAGGAGCTGCCGCATCTGCGTGTCGGCTCGTTCGTGCGACCGCTCGCGAGGATCTAGGTGTTCCTCGATCGTGCGCGTGTGCCGATCCGTGGGGGTGACGGCGGCAAGGGCGTGATCTCCTTCCGGCGCGAGGCGCACGTTCCGCGCGGCGGACCGGATGGCGGCGACGGCGGACGTGGTGGCGATGTCATCCTCCACGTCGATGATCAGCTCGCTTCGCTGGGCGACTATCGGAACCAGCGTGTGCACGCGGCGACGAGCGGCAGCGCGGGTGGTGGATCGAATAAGTCCGGGAAGGCCGGCAGCGATCTGATCCTCAAGGTGCCGCCGGGGACCACGGTGAAGGACCTCGCGACCGGCGAGATGGTCGCTGATCTCGTGGCGCCGGCTCAGGAGATCGTCGTCGCGCGCGGCGGAAAGGGTGGCCGGGGCAACGCGCGCTTCGCGTCGAGCACGCGGCGCGTGCCACGCATCGCCGAGGACGGGCAGCCAGGAGAGCAACGCGAGCTCGAGCTCGAGCTGCGTCTCATCGCTGACGTCGGTCTCGCCGGCCTGCCGAACGCCGGCAAGTCGAGCCTCCTCGCCGCGCTCACCCGCGCCCGCCCGAAGATCGCGGACTATCCGTTCACCACGCTGACGCCGAACCTGGGGGTGGCTCGCCTCGACGAGCGCGAGCTGGTGATCGCGGACATCCCCGGTCTCATCGAGGGCGCGAGCAAAGGCGCGGGCCTCGGCGAAGAGTTCCTGCGCCACATCGAGCGCACGCGCCTCATCGTCCACGTCGTCGACGCCTCACTGCCGGATCCGCTCGCGGCCATCGCGACGATCGACGCGGAGATCGCCGCGTATGGGCACTCGCTCGAAGAGCTGCCCGAGCTCTTCGCGCTCAACAAGATCGATCTGGCGGAGGCCCGCGACGCCGTGCCCGGGATCGTGGAGACCCTCGAGGCGGAGGGTCGCGAAGCCGTCGCCGTGTCCGCCGCGACCGGCGAGGGCGTGGACCGTCTGAACAAGCGCATCTTCGCGCTGTGCGCCGCGCGCCCCAAAGTCGAGGCACCGGGGCCGACGGAGCGGCGCATCGTTTTCGCGGGCGGGGCGAAGGATGTGAAGGTGATGCGAGAGGGCGAGGCCTACCGAGTGCGGGGCGATCGACTCGAGCGTCTCGCGACCGGGATCGACTGGGACAGCCCCGAAGCCTCCGCGTACTTCCACCGACTCCTGCTGAGATCGGGCGTCGAGGGAAAGCTCCGCACGCTCGGCGTCAAGGAAGGCGACACGGTCCGCATCGGGAAGCTCGAGCTGGAATGGACCGATGCGCCGCAACAGCTCGCGGCACCAGGAGCGAAAAAGAGGCGTTGAAGTCCCGTATCGGTGTTTTCGGCGGCACGTTCGATCCCGTGCACGTCGGTCATCTCGCGATCGCGCTCGCGGCGCTCGAGTCCGTCCCGCTCGACCGCGTGCTGTTCGTTCCGGCACGCCGCTCTCCGCTCAAAGACCGCGACCCGCTCGCGAGCGTCGCAGATCGCGTCACGATGCTCGAGGCCGCCATCGCGAACGAGCCGCGCTTCAGGCTCTCGCGCATCGAGCTAGAGCGTGACGGCGTCTCGTACACCGTCGACACGCTCGAGGCGCTGCGCTCGCAGGGAGAGCTTTTCCTCATCCTCGGAAGCGACGCGCTCGCCGATCTCGCGCGCTGGCGAACGCCTGATCGCATCCGGGAGATGGCCACCATCCTGGTGGCTGCGCGACCCGGCGCCCCCGAGCCGGATGCGATGCATCGTGCACGCCCGTTCGACGCGCCCCGGCTCGACATCAGCTCGCGCGAGCTGCGTTCGCGTGCCGCCCGAGGTATGTCCCTGCGGTACCTTGTTCCTGACGCAGTGTGGGAGCACATAAAAAGGCGCGGCCTCTATCGGTGACGGCATCCACACGCGCTGACCTTCCGCCACGGGCGCTTGCCGACCTCGTCGTGGAAGCGGCGAGCGACAAGAAGGCCGAGGACATCCTCGTGCTGAACGTCTCCGAGGTAACGACCATCGCGGACCTGTTCGTCATCTGCAGCGCGCGGGGCGAGCGGCAGGCGCAGTCGATCGCGGACGGCATCGTCGAGAAGGCGAAGGCTGCCGGGCAACAGCCGTTCGGCGTCGAGGGTTACAGCGGCGGCCGATGGATCCTCATCGACCTCAGCGACGTCGTCGTGCATGTATTCGTGCCGGAAGAGCGGGAGCTCTATCGGCTGGAGCGCCTCTGGGGCGACGCACCCGTGGTGTTGCGGATCGCGTGACATGCGGGCGGTCTTTCGCCATCAGCGCCTGAGGTAATCGTCCGTCTTGTCGATCCAGTCCTGGCGTGGTGGGCTGAAGACGTCGATGTCGAGCGTGTCCTCGAGTGCTTCCGCGCGATGCGGGACGTTGGACGGGATCGTGAGTATCTCGCCCGCCCGGACGGTCACGTCCTGCTCGCCACCCGATCCCAGCCACAGGCGCAGCGCGCCCTCGAGGATGTATGTGATCTGCTCGCTCTCGTGCGTGTGTGACTGGACGACGGCGCCCTTCTTCAAGAAGACCTGCGCGACCATCGCGCGATCGCCGTGGACGAAACGGCGCTCGATCTGCGCGGTCATGCGCTCTTTCGGGATCCGGTCCCAGCGGTGATGCGTACCGATAGTTCGGCCCATTCCACCCTCCATCGAACGGCGCAGACTCTACGCCCGTGAGGCCACTTGCATCCGCTTGTCTGTGCGCGCTGGCGCTCACTTCGTGCGTCAGCGCGACGCCGAAACCGCCGACGCCGACACTCGACACGCCGCCAGCGAGCCCGGTGACCACACCAACGCTTCCGCCGAGCGTCATGCCGGTCGGGTTCTCGGCTCCCAATGTCTGTCCGCAGGCAACGCTCGACGTCGTCGGTGCGGTCTCGCGCTGGACCTTCTATTGCCGCTTCAAGATCGCCGAGACACGAGACTTCGCCGAGATGCTCCGTGAGGGGGCCGTTGCGCAGGGGTGGCGTGAGTGTGCTCCGCTGCGGTTCACGAAGGACGACCTCGCGATCGCGATCCAGCTCGCTCCAGCGCAGGGCGGCTTCATGCTGGAGCAGTGGCGGCGCACCACGGTCTGCTAACCGGTCACCTAAAACAGGTACGATTGAGGCGGCTTCGCCGCCTTTCGGGGCTGTATCTGCACCACTTGCTACGCGAGCTTCGCTCGCTCGCAAAGGTGCAGCAGCTCCAGAACCGGCGCAAGCCGGTTCTGGGGCTGTAGCTCAGCTGGGAGAGCGCTTGAATCGCACTCAAGAGGTCAGGGGTTCGAATCCCCTCAGCTCCACTGTGTGATGTGTCGAGACATCGGAGACGATGTGTCGAGACATCGGAGACCGATTCGCGCGCATCGTAGAGGTCACGCCGACTGCCGCTGGTAGTCGCGCGTGGGATCGAGGACCAGCTGCCGCAGCAGCTCCCCGTCCTCGG
>DASYUC010000134.1:0-5133 GCA_036001645.1 Candidatus Limnocylindria bacterium | reverse complement strand
CGCGACCACATGCCCGGGTAGGCGCGGTCCCGATCAACGAGCGCAGCCACCGCGAGGGTGGTCATGACGACCGCGACGAGCAGCGACGCGATGTACGCGAACCTGAGGTCGTACTTTCGCGGAGGGAGCCTTCATGTCAGGCGGTGAGCGCGCGCACCTCGCGCGCGATCACCGCGTCCTCGCGCGCCACGATGACGAGCACGGCGACCGGACGCTCCGCCAGCACGCGATCCGCTTCGACGGCCACGTCGTCGATGGGCGGCACGCCTATGGATGCGAGGCGGCGCACGATACCGGCCCGTACGCCGGCGGCGCGTTCACCGATGCCGCCGGTGAACACGACGGCGTCGAGGCGCGGGAGCGCGGTGGCAGCCGACGCGATCGCTCCAGCCGCGGAGCGCTCGAACACCGCGATCGCGAACGCGGCGCGCTCGTCGGTCGGCGCGAGCGCGATCAGCTCGCGCATGTCCGCGCTGCGACCGGAGAGAGCGAGGAGACCGGACCGGTGCTCGAGCGCGTCTTCGAGCGCGTGCGCGTCGAGCCCGTGGTCGCGCTGCGCCGCGAGCAGCAGACCAGGGTCGATCGATCCCGCGCGGGTTCCCATCACGAGTCCTTCCAGGGGGGTCATGCCCATCGATGTGCTGACCGAGCGTCCGCCCCACGCCGCGCTCACCGAGCACCCTGCCCCGAGGTGCGCGACGACGATGCCCAGGTCGTCTCGCGCGAGAAGCGCACCCGTTCGTTCGACAGACCACGACACCGAGAGGCCGTGGAACCCATACCGTCGATAGCCCCACTGCGTGAACCACTCGTATGGGACTGCATACACGTACGCCTCTTTGGGCAGGGTCGCGTGATAGGCGGAGTCGAACGCCGCCGCATGCGGGATCGCCGGCAGCGCGGCGCGGGCCGCCGCGATGACCTCGGCGGCGACGGGGTTGTGCAGAGGCGCGAGCCAGGCGAGCTCCCGGATGCGTCGCAGCACGCCATCGTCGATGAGGGTCGTCCGGATGAAAAGCGGGCCACCGTGGACCACGCGATGACCGGCGGCTCCGATCGAACCCGGGTCGACCCCGCCGCTGACGATCGCCCGCAGCGCACCAGCGAGCGAGGTCGCGGCGTCCCCGACAGTGCGCATCGGCACGGTCACACTCGCCTTGGCATCATCCGAACCACCGACGAGCACACTTGCCTTCAGCGTCGACGATCCAGCGTTCAGCACGAGCACGCGGTCTCGCATCTGGCGAGCGTAGCCGTACCGGTGCGAGCTGCGGCGCGACGGAGGGAGGCGCGACATGGCGACGAAGACCAGGTCAGACCCGATCGGACCGCTGACGGATGACGAGCTGCGTCGCATCGACGCGTATTGGCGCGCCGCGAACTACCTCTCGGTCGGTCAGATCTACCTCCTCGACAACCCGCTTCTGCGCGAGCCGCTCCGGGCCGAGCACGTGAAGCCGCGGCTCCTCGGGCACTGGGGCACGACCCCGGGTCTGAACTTCATCTACGTGCACATGAACCGCGCGATCAAGAGGTGGGACCTGGAGGCGATCTTCATCACCGGCCCGGGGCACGGCGGCCCGGCCCTGCTCGCGAACGTGTATCTCGAGCGCACCTATAGCGAGACGTATCCGGATGTGTCGTACGACACCGACGGCATGAGAAGGCTCTTCCGCCAATTCTCATACCCCGGTGGTGTGCCGAGCCATGTGTCGGCGGAGGTTCCCGGCTCGATCCACGAAGGTGGCGAGCTCGGCTATTCGCTCGCGCACGCGTACGGCGCGGTGCTCGACGATCCGTCGCTCGTCGTGTGTTGCGTCATCGGCGACGGCGAGGCGGAGACGGGTGCGCTCGCCGCGTCGTGGCACTCCAACAAGTTCGTCGATCCGGTGCACGACGGCGCGGTGCTCCCGATCCTCCACCTCAATGGCTACAAGATCGCGAACCCGACCGTGCTCGCGCGCATGCCGGAGCGCGAGCTGCGAGCTCTACTTGAGGGCTACGGACACACTCCGGTCTTCGTCGAAGGTGCCGATCCCGCCGTCGTTCATCAGCGGATGGCCGGCGCTCTCGATCGAGCTGTCGGCGAGATCCGTCGCATCCAAAGCGAGGCGCGCGCCTCCGGTCACGCGCGCCGCCAGCCCTTTCCGATGATCGTGCTCCGCACGCCGAAGGGCTGGACCGGGCCGAAGGTCGTCGACGGCAAACCGGTGGAGGACACGTGGCGATCGCACCAGGTGCCCGTCGACGCGGCGCGGACGAACGCGGCGCACAGGGCGGTGCTCGAGAGCTGGATGCGCTCGTACCGCCCGGCGGAGCTCTTCGCCGAGAACGGCGCGCTGGTCCCCGAGCTCGCGAGCCTCGCCCCGGTCGGCCAGCGCCGGATGGGCGCGAACCCTCGCGCGAACGGCGGGCTCCGACTGAAGGATCTCGACCTGCCCGACTTCCGCGACTACGCGGTCGCCGTCGACGCGCCTGGCGCGACGTCGGCGGAGCCGACGCGCGTCCTCGGAACGTTCCTGCGCGACGTGATCGAGCGCAACCAGGATCGCTTCCGGCTCATGGGACCCGACGAGACCACATCGAATCGACTGAACGCGGTGTTCGAGGTGACCGAGCGCGTCTTCAGTGACGAGATCCTGCCGACCGACGAGCACATCGCACGCCATGGACGGGTCATGGAGGTGCTGTCTGAGCAGATGATCGAAGGCTGGCTCGAGGGCTACCTCCTCACAGGACGCCACGGCATCTTCAACTGCTACGAGGCGTTCATCCACATCGTCGATTCGATGTTCAACCAGCACGCGAAGTGGCTGAAGGTCACCCGCGGCCTGCGTTGGCGCCGCCCGATCGCGTCGCTCAACTACCTGCTGTCATCACATGTGTGGCGTCAAGACCACAACGGCTTCTCGCATCAGGATCCGGGTTTCATCGATCACGTCGTGAACAAGAAGGCCGAGGTCATCCGCGTGTACCTGCCGCCCGACACGAACACGCTGCTGTCGGTCGCCGAGCACTGCCTGCGCAGCCGCAGCTACGTGAACGTGATCGTCGCCGGGAAACAGATGGAACCGAACTGGCTGTCGATGGACGAGGCGATCCGCCACTGCACGCGTGGCATCGGGGTGTGGGACTGGGCCAGCAACGACGACGGCGCGGAGCCCGACGTCGTTCTCGCATGCTGCGGCGACGTGCCGACGTTGGAAACGCTCGCCGCCGTCGATCTTCTCGGACGGCACCTCCCCCACCTACGCGTTCGCGTCGTCAACATCGTCGACCTCATGCGCCTACAGCAGGACACCGAGCACCCGCACGGCCTGCCCGACGCTGAGTTCGACGCGATGTTCACGACGGACAAGCCGGTGATCTTCGCGTACCACGGGTATCCGTGGCTCATCCATCGCCTCGCCTACCGTCGGAGGAACCATCCGAACCTGCATGTCCGGGGATACAAGGAAGAGGGCACGACGACCACGCCGTTCGACATGGTGATGCTCAACGACCTCGACAGGTTCCATCTCGTGATGGATGTCATCGATCGTGTGCCGGGTCTGCGCGAGCGCGCGGCGGATGTCCGTCAGCTGATGCAGGCGAGGCGGCTCGCATGCCGTGCATACACGCGCGAGCACGGCGAGGACGCTCCTGAGATCACGAATTGGGCCTGGCCGCAACGGCGTACGGCTGCAGATCGCTGAGCTCGATGAAGAGGCGTGCCCGACACCGTGGGCATCGCGGTGACCCGTGGTCATCCCACACCGGTGCGAGCCCGTGGGGTGCGCCGATGTACGCGGCGCGCAGCTCGGCGTTGGTCGGCCGATGTCCTCGCGCGACGAGGATCTCCCTGAGTGCGTGCCCGCAGTAAAGGCACGTGAGCTCTGCGCGGCCGCGCGGCCGGAACGTAGTTGCACGTATGGTGCTCATCTTCGCTCCAGTTAGAGCGAGACCGCCGGCGCGAGCGTCGCGTCGGCGGTCTCTCGGATCGGGATGGCCGTGATCACGCGGGCTGAAGGCTCTCGCTGGTGCGCGTGCCGAAGTACGCGACGACAGCGAGGATGACGCCTCCGAGGGTCGCCGGGATGACGTACATCCCGTCAAGCGTCGGACCCCAGTCCTTGATGCTCTCGAGGAGAGGGACCGTTGCGCCCGGGACGGTCTCGCTGGCGAAGTACGCGCCGAAGGTCCCGGCGAGCGCGATGATCAGCCACTCGTACGGGAGTGCCCTCTTCTCGTACATCTGCACGGCGAACCCGATGATGAGCGCGATGATGACGATTCCCGCGAATGCGAAGAAGCCCATGGTGTGCCCCCTTCCTTACCAGGTCGCGATGATCTTGTTGTCGACGCCGCGAACGCCCTCGGTCGTCCACGCGGACCTCTCGGCCTGTAGGCGATCGCCGTAGAACTGGACGTTGCCGGTCAGCGTCACGTGGCCGTGCTCTACCTGGACCTTGATGTTTCGGGCGGCCAGTGGGATCCGTCGCGCGATGGCCTTGTCGATCGCGGTGCCGATGTCGTGGTCCGAGACCTTCGGCGGAAGGACCGCGATGTGGTTGTTGATCGCCGACACACCAGCGATGTTCCTCACGCTCGCGGCGGCCGAGCTCTTCTCGTACCAGTAATCCACGGCACCTTTCAGCGTCACGACGCCATCTCGCACGATGACCTCGATCTTCTCGTCCGGCACATCGACGTCCCACTTGAGCGCGTTGCGCACGGCCGAGGCGAGCTCGGTGTCGTTCGGGTGGGCCATGTCACGTGCGTGGACGGTGAGCTCGTTCGCCACACCCTTCGTCCCCGCGATCTCCGCGGCGATGTCAGCGGCGGCGACGAGCTTCGAGTAGCTCGACACGGTGCCGGTGAGAGTGACGATGCCCTGATCGACCTCGACGCCGAGCTCGGCGGCTTTGAATCGCCAGTCGCGCTCGATCTCGTCGATCACGTCCTGGCGCAGCTGTGAGTCGCTCTTGAACAACGTCGTCTTCATAGGGAGCCTCCGTTTCGTCGACGACGCTAGGCGCCGCATGCCGTCCGGACAGTCGGGCAGTGCCGTAAACAGCGTGGGCCTATGCCCGACGAGGGTGGGCTGTGCTACCGCGGGACGTTTGGCGTCCGGCGCAGGGTCGTTCGCCTCAC
>DASYUC010000133.1:0-3454 GCA_036001645.1 Candidatus Limnocylindria bacterium | reverse complement strand
AGCTTTCCGTCGTTCACGACGCTCGTCGCGTATGCGACGAGCTCCTTGTTCAGCCGCGAGACCTCCCCCTCGTGGACGGTGGCGATCTCGCGATCGAGCACGATCTTCGTGTACCGCGGATCGTTCGCCATGTACAGGAAGTACCGTGGCACGCTCCCGAGCTTCTGCCGCACCTCGACCAGCACGGGCGAGGACGGGTCCTGCGCGCGCATCGGCGCGTTGTCGTTGAAGGCGGCGACCACCTTCTCGAACGTGTTGATGCTCGTGACGTGCGCGACCGTCGCCGCGAGCTCGACGATCTGCCCGCTGTCGAGTCCGTACTCGAGCTGAAGGCTGCGCGTGTGGGAATGGAGCTCGTAGGGTGCGGCTTTCGCGGCGGCGACCGCGAGTCCGACCATGTGGTTCTGCAGATTGAGGAGGCCGCGCTTGGCCATGATGTGCGCGAGCTCCTGATGCTCTCCGATGAGGATCGAGGGCCGCAGGCCGAGCGCCCGGGTCGATGGGGTCATGTTCGGTGTCTTCGAGATCTCGCGGATCATCGCGTCGACCTTCTTGACCATGTCGTTGTGCTGGGATTCCTCGGGCAGCTTGATCGTGGGCATTCGATTCCTCCAGGGCGACTCGCGTGCGCGCGAGTCTAGAGCGACCCCCTCACACGATCGGCGACAACGCCGTTTCGTCTGGCGTACTATGCTCCGTACGCGTATGGCGGACAGTACGGGGAGCCTGCGACCGGTTCCGGCGGTGGAGAAGACCGCGCGCGTCCTGCGTGCGCTCGCCGACGGTGGTCGGCCGCAAGGCATCTCGGAGCTCGCACGGACCCTGGGCGTCTCCAAGGGCACGCTGCGCGACATCCTCCTCACCCTCGATGCGCACGGCTTCGTCGTCCGTGACCCCGACACGCGCTTCCGTCTCGGTCCCCAGCTGCGCGCGCTCGCGGATGCGAGCTCTCCGGATCTGCGCGCGCTCGCGCAGCCGCAGCTGGTCAGCCTGATGGAGACGTTCGGCGAGACCGCGATCCTTGGCGTGCCTCACGACGGAAAACTCGAGATCGCGGCGCGCGCGGAACCGACGAGCGGGCTGCACATGAGCGCCCCGCTCGGACGCAGGCTGCCGCTCGACGCGGGCGCGCACGGGAAGGTGCTGCTGCACGGCGAGGCGATCGGCTACGACGACCAGGAGCTCTTCCGCGGCGTGCGCGCCGTCGCCGCCGCCGTGACGGACGCGCGCGGCCGGCGCGTCGCCGCCATCATGGTGGTCGGATTCAAGGAGCGCATCGACCTGCGAACGCTCCGGCGCATCGGCGAACGCTGCGCGAGCGCTGCCGCGGGAATGTCGCGACGCATCGGCGCGCCCGCGCGTGATGAGGCCGCGAGCGCGTGACGAAGTCGCTGCTCACGCTCCATGTCAACGGCGAGACGCACACCGTCGCCGCCGAGCCCCACCACACGCTGCTCGAGGTCCTGCGCGAGGAGCTCGGACTGACCGGGACCAAGCACGGATGCGAGCTCGGCGAGTGCGGCGCGTGCACGGTGCTCGTCGACGGCCGGCAGGTGCTCTCCTGCCTCGTGCTGCCGCAGCAGATCGGCCTGTCGGAGGTGATGACGGTGGAAGGGCTCGCGAACGGCCCCGAGCTCCATCCGTTGCAGACCGCGTTCGCTGAAGAGGGCGCCGCGCAGTGCGGCTACTGCACGCCCGGGGTACTGCTCTCGGCGAAGGCGCTCCTCGACGCGCATCCCCACCCGACGCGCGAGCAGATGGCCGAGGCGATCAGCGGCAACCTCTGCCGCTGCACCGGGTACACCTCGATCTATGAAGCGATTGAGAGCGCAGCCCTGAAGATGGGCTCAAGCAGGGTTGCAGGGGCGGAGCCCCTGCGAGAAGGGGGTGCTGGGCGAATGGCGGCGAAGCCGACATGAGTGAGTTCTCGATCGTCGGGCGGCGGCTGCCGAAGGTGAACGCCTGGGCGCATCTCACCGGAACGGCTCGCTACGCGGACGACATCCGCCTGCCGCGCATGCTCTGCGGACGTCTGCTGCGATCGACGCAGCCACACGCGCGCATCACGCGTCTCGACGTGTCGCGCGCGCTCGCGCATCCCGGTGTGGTCGCGATCGTCACCGGAGCGGACATGCCCGAGAAGATGGGGATCATGCCGTCGACGCAGGACGAGACCGCCCTCGCCGTCGACAAGGTGCGGTACGTCGGCGAGCCCGTCGCGGCCGTCGCGGCGCTCGACGAGGACACGGCTTTCGACGCGCTCTCGCTCATCGACGTCGAGTACGAGCCGCTCGAGCCGATCTTCACCATCGAGGAGGCGCTCGAGCGGGAGGACGTGAGGATCCACGAGGACTCACGGCGCGCGAACGTGTTCAAGGAGGTCCATCTCGCGTTCGGCGATCTCGAGGCGGGCTTCGCCGCGGCCGACCTCGTCCGCGACGACTGGTCCTTCTTCGAGGGCAACACGCACGCTCCGATCGAGACGCACTCGTGTGTCGCGTCCTACGACGGCGACGGCAAGCTCACGCTCTGGACGGCGACCCAGGTCCCCCACTACCTGCACCGCGAGCTGGAGAAGGTGCTCAAGCTGCCGCGCGCGCGGATCAGGGTGATCGCGACGCCGAACGGCGGCGCCTTCGGCGGCAAGAGCGACCCGTTCGGCCACGAGTTCTCGGCCGCGCTCCTCTCGATGCGCACCAAACGACCGGTGAAGTTCACGCTCGACCGCGAGGAGGTCTTCTACGCGCACCGCGGCCGTCATCCGGTGAAGATGCACCTGCGGACCGGTGTGAAGAAGGACGGCGAGATCACCGCCGTGCACTTCCAGAGCTACCTCGACGGCGGCGCGTACGCGTCGTACGGCATCGCGACCACCTACTACACCGGCGCGCTCATGACCGTCACGTACCGGATCCCGGCGTACAAGTTCGACGGCGTCCGCCTGTACACGAACAAGCCGCCGTGTGGTCCCAAGAGGGGACACGGCACCACGCAACCGCGCTACGCATTCGAGTGCCAGCTGGACAAGATCGCGACCGAGCTCGGACTCGATCCGATCGAGTACCGGCTGCGCGTGCTGCAGCCGGCGCACAGCCGCACCGTGAACGACCTCCGCATCACGACGATGGGCCTCGGGGAGTGCCTGAAGGCCGTACGTCAGTCCACCGGCTGGACCGCGAAGCGCGAGAACCTGCCGAAGGGCAGGGGCATCGGCGTCGCCGGCAGCGCCTACATCTCGGGCGCGGGCCTGCCCATCTACTGGAATCCGATGCCGCACTCGGGCGCGGAGATCCGCATCGATCGCGGCGGCGGGGTCACGGTGATGTGCGGCACGGCCGAGATCGGTCAGGGCTCCGACAACATGCTCGCCTCGGTCGCGGCGGAGACGCTCGGCATCCTCCCCGAGGACGTACACGTCGTCTCGGGCGACACCTCGCTCGCGCCGGTCGACCTC
>DASYUC010000132.1:0-76166 GCA_036001645.1 Candidatus Limnocylindria bacterium | reverse complement strand
GCGTGAGCCGATGCTCGCCAAACGCGTCATCCCCTGCCTCGACGTGAAGGACGGCCGTGTCGTGAAAGGCACGCGCTTCGTCGAGATCCGCGACGCGGGCGACCCGGTGGGCCTCGCGGAGCGGTACGACCGGGAAGGGGCTGACGAGCTCGTGTTCCTCGACATCACCGCGTCGGCGGAGAAGCGCCGCACCGTGATCGAGCTCGCCGGAAGCGTCGCCGAGGCGCTATCGATCCCCTTCTGCGTCGGCGGAGGCATCGCGTCGGCCGACCTGGCCGCGGCGATCCTGCGCGCGGGCGCGGACAAGGTCGCGGTGAACACCGCGGCGGTGAGACGGCCGGCGCTTCTCGGCGAGATCGCGGCGCGGGCCGGCTCGCAGGCCGCGGTGCTCGCGATCGACGCGAAGCGCCGCGACGACGGCTCGTACGAGGTCTACGTGGAGGGCGGTCGCACGCCCACCGGACTCGACGCGGTCGAGTGGGCGCGCCGCGGCGTCGAGGCGGGTGCCGGCGAGATCCTGCTCACGTCGATGGATCGCGACGGCACGCGCGACGGATTCGAGCTCGACCTCACCTCTCGCGTCGCTGAGGCGGTGCGCGTGCCGGTGATCGCCTCCGGCGGCGCGGGCACGGTCGAGCATTTCGTCGAGCTGTTCCGTCGCACCGGCGCGGAGGCGGGACTCGCGGCGTCCATCTTCCACTCGGGCGAGATGGCGGTCTCCGCGTTGAAGGAGGAGCTCGCGCGGCGTGGCGTCAACGTGCGGCCGAGCGTCGAGGCGGCATGACGAGCGAGATCCGCTTCGACGAGCGCGGCCTGGTCCCGGCGATCGTGCAGGATGCCGCGACCGGCGCGGTCCTGATGCTCGCGTACATGGATCGCGAGGCGCTCGACGCCACGCTACGCACGCGCGAGGTCCACTTCCACAGCCGGTCGCGCGACAAGCTGTGGAAGAAGGGCGAGACGAGCGGCAACGTCCTGCACCTCGTGGAGCTGGTGCCGGACTGCGACGCCGACGCATTGCTCCTGAAGGTGCATCCCGCGGGGCCGGCCTGTCACACCGGCGAGGCGACGTGCTTCGGGCCGGTGGACGCGCAGGACCTCGGACGATTCCTCTCGGAGCTCGCCGCGATGCTGCGCCAGCGACGGCGCGACCTGCCGGCGGGCTCCTATTCCGCGGAGCTGTTCAAGGCCGGACCGGACGCGATCGCGGCGAAGCTCGTCGAAGAGGCCGGGGAGGCCGCCGACGCGCTGCGCGGCGAAGGTCGCGAGCGCACGATCAGCGAGCTGACCGATCTCCTGTACGTGATGCTCGTCCTCGCCACGCATCTCGAGGTGAAGCCGGACGAGATCAGGGCGAGCCTCGAGGAGAAGCGGCGCCAGGCCGCATCGCGGCGAGGCACGACCGGATCTGACTGAGAGCGGCCACGCGCGCGTCGGGCGTCGGATCGTCCGGCGTTGACAACACTCCTCCGCGATCGACCCAGATGGATCGCAGGCCGGCGTTATGCGCGCCGCCGATGTCGCGCGGCAGGCTGTCGCCGATCATCACCGCCATGTCGGCTGGCGCGCCGATCGCATCGAGCGCCGCCGCGAAGATGCGCCGGTCGGGCTTCCCAACACCGAGCTCGGCGGAGATGACGATGACGGAGAAGTGTTGGGCGAGCGCGGCGCGACCGAGCTTCTCACGCTGCACGTCTGGTGCGCCGTTGGTCACGAGCGCGAGCCGATGGTCGCGCGAAAGATCGTCGAGCACCGCGCCGGCCTCTGGATCGACGATCTCGCCGGCGCGCCGCGCGTGGCGATAGACATCGTCGAGATCAGCGGCGAGGTCACTGTCATCGACACCGCATCCGGCGAGCGCGTCGCGCCACACCTCGCGCCGGAAGTGCGGCACGAAATCGCGCAGCGCACGGAGTCCGTCGCCGTCTCCTTTGAATTCGCCCCACAGGCCCTCGCCCCACCAGATGCCCATGCGGTCGGCGTAGTCGTACGTCGGAGCGGCACGCCAGCGATCGTTGGCGATGCGAAGGGTGGCCTCGTACAGCCGTTCGGCGTCAGCTCGCCCGGCCGCCCGCTCGCAGGCCGACCGCACCGCGCGGAAGGTCACCTCGTCCTCCAGCAGCAGCGTGTTGTCGAGGTCGAAGAGCAACGCGCGCGTCGTCACCGGCGGAGTCTAGGAATTCCGCTGTGCAGCCTGCCCGTCTTTCGCGCAGGCGCCTGTTCTCGCCACATGTGTGCGTGCTACACAGAACGCTCCCATGGTGCGCACCGCTCTCACCTGCGTCTGTCTGTAGGCGGCTAGACCGGACCGCGGTCGTCGGCCGCCCCTCCTCCACGCGCACATCGGCATCCCACATCACAGCGGAGGAAAACAGATGCACCCAGCTATTCGAACGACCGTCCTACCGATCCGCACCGGGGCCCTGCTCGCAATCGCCGCGCTCGTCGCGGCGTGCGGTGGCGCGAGCGTGCCTTCACCCAGCGCGACCGCCCTGCCGGGTGCGGGCGCGAGCGCGGCGGTCGTCGCCGACCCGCCGCTCGCGGAGCTCCGCATCGACTACGCGACGTACTCGCCGCCGTCACTCGTCCTGAAGAAGCAGGGCTGGCTGGAGCAGGCGCTCCCCGCCACCGCGATCAAGTGGGTGTACTCCGCCGGCTCCAGCAACGCGCTGAACTTCCTGCAGGCGAGCGCCGTGGACTTCGGCTCGACCGCGGGATCGGCCGCGCTCCTGTCGCGCGCGAACGGCAATCCGATCAAGGTCGTCTACATCTACGAGCAGCCCGAATGGACGGCCCTCGTCGTAGCGAAGGACTCGACCGCGAAGGAAATCCGCGACCTCAAGGGAAAGAGGATCGCGGCCCAGAAGGGCACCGACCCGTACTTCTTCCTGCTGCGCACACTGAACGGCGCGGGTCTGTCGCAGGCCGACATCCAGTATGTGAACCTGCCGCACGCCGACGGACGTACCGCGGTCGAGCGCGGACAGGTGGACGCCTGGGCGGGACTCGACCCGCACATGGCCGCGAGCGAGCTCCAGGCCGGAAGCAGGCTCATCTACCGCAACAAGGACTTCAACACGTACGGGTTCCTGAATTCGCGCGAAACCTTCCTGCAGAAGTACCCGGAAACCACGCAGAAGGTCATCGAGCTGTACGAGCGCGCCAAGCGGTGGATCGTCGACAATCCCGAACAGGCCACGCAGATCCTCTCGGACGACGCGCAGATCACGCTCGACGTCGCGAAGCGCGAGCTCTTCGACCGCATGAACTTCAGAACGAGCGGCGTTCCGGGCGAGGCGCATGTCGCGGTGCTCAAAGCGGTCGTTCCCATCATCGTCGCCGAGCAGCTCGCGAATCCGGGCGCGGATCTGGAGAAGGCCGTGACCGATCTCGTCGACGGCACCTGGGCGAAGGCGGTCATCAGATAGCGTCCTCCGACGCCGTTCTGCCCGCGGCCACCGGAGTGCGCGCGCCGCGGCGGTGGCCGTCCATGCTCCCGTGGGTGCTGCCCGCCGTCATCGTCGCCGCATGGTGGAGCTCGGTCCGGTTCGGGGTCTTCGAGGCGCACCAGCTGCCTCCGCCGCTGGTGGTGCTCGAGTCGGCGCTGGGGCAGTGGCGGCGCGGGCTCCTGCAGCAGGACATCCTCATGACCGTCGTCCGCGTCGCGGAGGGCTTCGCGCTCGGCTCGCTCGTCGCGGTGCTGCTCGCGACGATCACCGGCCTGTCGCGTCGCGCGGAGCGCGCGCTCGAGCCGACGCTTCAGGCGCTGCGGACCGTGCCGACCCTCGCGTGGGCGCCACTGCTGTTGCTGTGGATCGGCATCGACGAGCCGCCGAAGGTGACGCTCGTCGCGCTCGGCGCGTTCTTCCCCGTGTACGTGAACCTCGCCGCGGGGATCAAGGGCGTGGATCGCAAGCTCCTCGAGGTCGCGGAGGTCTTCGGACTGCGACGCGTCGCGATCGCGCGCCGCGTCGTGCTGCCGGCCGCCCTGCCCGATCTCATCACCGGGCTGCGGCTCGGCGCCACGCAGGCCTGGCTCTTCGTCGTCGTCGCGGAGTTCTTCGGCGCGTCCGTGGGGCTCGGCTTCCGTCTCACGGACAGCCAGCAGTCCACGCGCGCCGACCTCATGCTCGTCGCGATCGTGTGCCTCGCAGTTCTCGGGAAGCTCACCGACACCGCGCTTCGCTGGGTCGAGCGGCGGCTGCTCTCGTGGCGCGACACGCTCGGCACCCGAGGAGCGCAGTGAGCCGGCCGCTCAGCATCTCGGCGCTGCGCAAGCGTTACGGCGACCTGCCCGTGCTGGCCGGCGTGGACCTCGAAGTCGCTCCAAGCGAGATCGTCGCGGTCGTCGGCCCGTCGGGTTGTGGCAAGTCGACGTTGCTGCGTCTCGCCGCCGGTCTCGATACGCACTACCGCGGAGAGATCCGCGTCGGCGAGGAGCTGGTGTGCGGTCCGCATCCCGCGGTCGGGCTGGTCTTTCAGGAGCCGCGGCTCTTCCCGTGGCTCAGCGTCGCCGACAACGTCGCCTTCGGTCTGAGCGAGCGCCGCGGCGGGGAGGCGCGGCGCCTGGTGAGCGACGCGCTCGCCGCCGTCGAGCTCACCGCGTTCGCCGGCGCGCTGCCGAAGCAGCTGTCCGGGGGCATGGCGCAACGAGCGGCGCTCGCCCGCGCGCTCGTGACCGAGCCACAGGTCCTCCTCCTCGATGAGCCGTTCAGTGCGCTCGACGCGTTCACGCGCATGCGACTCCAGGACCACCTCCTCGCGGCGTGGACGCGCTACCGGCCGACGCTGCTGCTGGTCACGCACGACCTCGACGAAGCCGTGTATCTCGCGGACCGCGTGGTCCTTCTCGGCGAACGGCCCGGGCGCGTCGTCGACGTGATGCCGGTGGCCCGGGCGCGGCCGCGCGACCGGCGCGATCCGACGCTCGCGGCCCTGCGCGTCGCGCTGCTCGAGGCGCTGCATCTCGAGCGAGACTCGCGTCTCGTGACGGCTTAGCCTTGCGACGCATGAGCGTCGTCGACCGCGGCAGCGTGGGCACGGTCCGCACGCAGTACGTCGACCTGCCGGAGCGGCTGCCCCTCGACTCGGGCGCGACGCTCGCGCCGGTGCGCATCGCGTACGAGACGTACGGCACGCTCGCGCCGGCGCGGGACAACGTGGTGCTCGTGTGCCACGCGCTCTCGGGCGACGCGCACGCGGCGGGCTGGAGCGACGACCCCGACGCGCCCACCACCGTCGACGGCATGGGCGCGGCGGAGCGCGGCCGCTCGGGGCTCGGCTGGTGGGACGGCATGATCGGACCGGGGAAGGCCTTCGACACCGATCGCCACTTCGTCGTGTGCAGCAACCTCATCGGCAGCTGCCGCGGCTCGACCGGACCGAGCTCGACGGACCCGCGAACGGGGCGTCCGTATGGCGGCGACTTCCCAGTCATCACCGTGGGCGACATGGTCCGCGCCCAGCGCATGTTCCTGCGCGAGCTCGGCATCGAGCGTCTGCTGGCCGCGAGCGGCGGCTCGCTCGGTGGGATGCAGGCGCTGGAATGGGCGGTGGCCTACCCCGACGCGATCGATCACATCATCCCCATCGCGGCCACGGCGCGCCTCGGCGCGCAGGGCGTCGCGTGGAACGCCATCGCCCGCAACGCCATCATGTCGGATCCGGACTGGCAGTCCGGCCACTACTACGGCACCGGCCGGTCGCCCGACGCCGGGATCAAGATCGCGCGCATGGTCGGCCACGTGACCTATCTCTCCGAGAGCGCGATGGTCGAGAAGTTCGGCCGCGAGCTGCAGGAGCGAGACGCCTATTCGTACACGCTCGGCGCGCCGGACTTCCAGGTCGAGAGCTACCTGCGCTACCAGGCCGACGCGTTCGCGAAGCGCTTCGACGCGAACGCATACCTCTACATCTCCCGCGCGCTCACGTACTTCGATCTGGCGCGGAGCTACGGCGGCGGCTCGCTGGAGCGGGCGCTCGCCCCCGTCCGTGCCCGCAGTCTCCTGCTGTCGTTCTCGTCAGACTGGCTCTATGGCCCGCGCTATTCCGAAGAGATCGCGCGCGCGCTCGCCGCGAACGGCGCGGACGCGCGGCACGTCATGATCGACGCCACGTACGGCCACGATTCGTTCCTGCTCGAGGAGGCGCGCATGACCGAGCTCATCCGGGACTTCCTGCCATGAGAGAGCGTCCGGCGAAGGACTTCGGCTTCGACACGCGTGCGATCCACGCCGGACAGCGCCCCGACCCGTACACCGGCGCGCGGGCGGTGCCGATCTTCCAGACGACGAGCTACGTGTTCGAGGATCCCGACTCCGCGGCCGCGTATTTCAACCTCCAGGAGTACGGGAACACCTACTCGCGGATCATGAACCCGACCGTCGCGGTCTTCGAGGAGCGCGTCGCGAACCTCGAGCGCGCCGCGGGCGGCGTCGCGTTCGCGAGCGGCCTCGCGGCGCAGGCGGCCGCGCTCTTCACGATGCTCGTGCCAGGCGATCACATCGTGTCGTCCGCCGCGCTCTACGGCGGATCGATCACGCAGCTGAAGCACCTGCAGCGCAAGCTCGGCCTCGAGATCACCTTCATCGATCCGGATGACCTGGATCTCTGGCGAGCCTCGCTCCGTCCGAACACGAAGCTGCTCTATGGGGAGACGATCGGCAATCCCGGCGGCAACGTGCTCGACATCGCGGGTGTCGCCGCCATCGCCCACGAGCACGGCGCCGCGTTGATGATCGATTCGACGTTCGCGACACCGTATCTGTGCCGGCCCATCGAATGGGGCGCCGACATCGTGACGCACTCGGCGACGAAGTTCATCGGCGGTCACGGCACGAGCATCGGCGGGGTCGCCGTCGAGGCCGGCACGTTCAACTGGTCGAACGGCCGCTTCCCGGTCGTCGCCGATCCATCGCCTGCGTATCACGGCCTCGCGTTCCACGAGACCTTCGGCGTGTACGGCTACCTGATGAAGCTGCGCGCGGAATCGCTGCGCGACCTCGGCGCGGCGATGAGCCCGTTCAATGCCTTCCTCTTCCTGCTCGGACTCGAGACGCTGCCGCTGCGCATGGCACGGCACGTCGAGAACGCGTCCGAGATCGCGACCTGGCTCGAGCGCCAGGACGGCGTGACGAACGTGCGCTATCCCGGCCTCGCCTCGAGCCGGTACCGCGCGCTCGCGAGCAAGTACCTGCCTCTCGGCGCGGGATCGATCTTCTCCTTCGACCTCCCGGGCGGGCGCGCGGCGGGACGTCGCTTCATCGAGTCGCTCGACCTCTGGAGCCACCTCGCGAACGTCGGGGATGCGAAGAGCCTCGTCATCCACCCCGCGAGCACGACGCACCGCCAGCTGTCCGACGAGGAGCTCACCGCCGCCGGTATCTCCGCCGGCACGATCCGCCTGTCGGTCGGCCTCGAGTCCGCGTCTGACCTCACCCAGGATCTGGAGACGGGCCTGCGGAGCGTCGCGCAGATGCGCGCGGAGGTCACGGCGTGAGCGAGCCGGGCGTTCCGGAGCGCTGGCAGGATCCGTTCGCGATCCTCGGGATCCTCACGAGCGCCAAGACGATCGCCATCGTTGGCCTGTCACCCAACGAGCTGCGCGCGAGCCACTTCGTCGGCTTCTATCTCCGCCGTCACGGCTATCGCATCGTGCCGGTCAATCCGCGGGAGAAGACGATCCTCGGCGAGACGAGCTATGCGTCGCTCTCCGAGATCCCCTTCCCCATCGACGTCGTCGATGTGTTCCGCGCGCCGGACGCGGTGCCGGAGATCGCGCGCGAGGCGGTGCGCGCCGGCGCGAAGGCACTGTGGTGCCAGTACAACGTCATCAGCCCCGAGGGCGGAGCGATCGCCGAGCAGGGCGGGCTCCGCGTGGTGATGGACCGCTGCATGAAGGTCGAGCACGCGCGTCATCTCGGGCGCATGCACTGGCTCGGATTCAACACCGGACGCATCAGCGCGCGCCGCTGATCCGGCACGGGAGACAGCCGCGCCCGCCGCCAAGCCAGTTCGCTAGGCTGCTCGAATGGACTTCGACTTCTCCTCAGAGCAGCAGGAGATCCACAAGCTCGCGAACGAGTTCGCCGACCGCGAGATCGCCCCGGGCGCGCGCGAGCGCGACCGCGAGGAGCGCTTTCCCTGGGATGTGCTGAAGAAGATGGCGCCCATCGGCTTCCTCGGCGGGCCCATTCCCGAGGAATACGGCGGGATGGGCGTCGACTTCATCTCGCACGCGATCATCACCGAGGCGATCGGCCGCGCGGACTCGTCCGTCCGCACGACGCTCTCGGTGCAGATCTCGCTCGTCGAGATCACGATCCTGAAGTTCGGGACCGAAGAGCAGAAGCGCACCTGGCTCCCGCGGCTCTGCAAGGGCGAGGTGATCGGATGCTTCGGCCTGACCGAGCCGGCGGTCGGAAGCGACGCGACGCGGCTACAGGCGACCGCGAAGCGCGACGGCAACGACTGGATCCTGAACGGCCGCAAGATGTGGATCTCGAACGGCTCCGTGGCCAAGCTCGCGCTCGTGTTCGCGAACGCGGATCCGTCAAAGGGCCATAAGGGCATCACCGCGTTCCTCATCGACCGCGAGAAGAGTCCGTACGGGAGCCAGGCGCTGCACGGGAAGCTCGGCCTCCGGTCGTCGGACTCGAGCGAGCTGATCCTCGACAACGTGCGTGTTCCCGACGCGATGCGCCTCGGGCCGGTCGGCGACGGCTTCAAGATCGCGATGGCCGCGCTCGACTCCGGTCGGTACTCGGTCGCCGCCGGCGCCGTCGGACAGGCTCAGGCGGCGATCGACGCGTCGGTCGCGTACGCCACGCAGCGCCACGCGTTCGGCAAGCCCATCGCCGCGCACCAGCTCGTGCAGGAGCTCATCGCGGACATGGTCGTCGAGACGGAGGCCGCGCGGCTGCTCGTCTACCGCGCCGGCCATCTCAAGAACAAGGGCGTCGCGAGCACACGCGAGACGAGCATCGCGAAGCTCTACGCGGGCGAGATCGCGCAGCGCGCCTGCGACAACGCGATCCAGATCCACGGTGGGTACGGCTTCTCGGATGAGTTCCCGGTCGAGCGCCTGTGGCGCGACGCGCGCGTGAACCGCCTGTACGAAGGCACCACGCAGATCCAGAAGCTCATCATCGGGCGCTTCGCGACCGGCATCGACGCGATCGGATGAACTGGAGCGAGGGCGCGGACTCGGTGCTGCTCGCCCTGGTGCGGATGGTGCCGGAGACGCTACGAGAGCTCGCGGCCGCGTCGGCGCGCGACGAGACCGAAGCGGTCGCGGAGCAGCGTGGAGCGAACGAGGTCGAGGTGAACGACGTCGTACGCGGCTGGATCCGCACCACGCCACCCGAGCAGCGCAACGGGCTCATCGCGGTGATCGAGAGCCTTGGCCTCGAGCCCGAGACCTACGCCGAAGAGCTCGAGTCCGCCGAAGGCTGGGACGAGGAGTTCGAGGAGCCGCCCGACTCCGGGATGTAGGGAACACCGGAGCACCGGCCGTTGTACTGCGCCCGTGATCGTCAGCGACGAGGCGGAGGTGCCTGCCCGCGGCCGACCCTGGTGGGTCGGTCCGTCGCTCGCCGGCATCCTCGGCGGTGCGATCGCCGGCACGTTCGTCAGCATCGGCGAATTCCCGCCCTGCGCGCCGCCCCAGGCTCGCGTCGAGATCGTCGTCGAGCGCTTCATGGCACGGCTCGGTACGTCCGAGGCGGCGATCCGCGACTGCTTCACGGCCGGCCGGCCCAACGAAGTCGAGCTCGCGCGCTACGCGGCGGCGCGGCCGCCGATGGACTACCGGATCGAGAAGATCAGCGAGGCCAGCGATGACCGTGGCAGGCCATGGTTCGCGGCGGTACAGGTCGTCGCATCGTGGCGCGGAGACCCGCCTGAAGGCTGGAGCCGCGATCGTTATCAGTGGATCGTGCTGCGAGCGAGTGGACCGCCTACGCGCTGGACGATCGAGGAGACCCGGCCTCCGCTTCCTCGGTCGTGACCGCGGCGCCTGATGGTGTGCTCGACGTCGTCACATACGCCGGGCCGAAGCCGTCCTCGAGCATGAGGAGCCGCGCCTGCTCGGCGATCCAGCTCTCGTTCTGATTCATACGACACGCTCCTCCGCGAGCTTCTCCTGGAACTTCGATCCGAGGCGCGATCCGCCGAAGGACTCGCCCACGAGCTGGTGGTACGGCACCCCCGAGAAGAAGTGGTGGCTCTTGCTCGGCAGATCCTGGCCGGCCGCCCATTCCTTGCGCTGCAGCTCGATGTATGCCTGCTCCTGTTTCTCGCTCATGCGCTGGAGCAGCGTCGACAATCCGTGGGCCATCGCGTGCTGCGCACCGAGGGTGATGAAGAGGAAGCGGTAGCCCAGCTCGCCGAGCTGTGCGAACGTGATCGGATCGGGATCGTTGAACCACTTGAACGAGCTCGACCAGTTGAACGCGAAGCGCGCGTCCGGGAAGCGGCGATGCACCTGATCGGCGAAACGCTCGACCGGCTCGCGCTCCGATGTCGGGAACTCGCACCACACGAGGTCGGGGATGCCGGTGTCGAAATAGCGCAGCGCGCGCTCGATCGCGAGATCGATGCCGCGCTCCTTCTCCGGCGCGTCGATGGCGGACACTCCATCGGTCCGCGCGATGACGACGAAGTCAGGACGGCCGAGGTCCTCCGCGACGGCGCGCGCCATACGCAGCTTGCCGATCATCTCGTCGGAGGAGATGAGCGCCTTGCCGCCGATGTGGCCGCAGCGCTTGGGAAGGACTTGGTCCTCCAGGTGCGCGGCCGCGACTCCCGCGGTCACGTAGAGCTCCGTCGTGCGCTGGACGTTGAAGAGGTTGCCGTACCCGCCGTCCATGTCGACGACGACCGGCGGGATCTCGAGGTGCTTCGGCTTGATGTCCTTCTCGGGGTCGCCCACGGCCATCGTGAGCTGGAACTTCCGGAGCGCGGAGACCGTGCGGCGAGCGCCGTCGGCGATCTCCGGTCCGCTGTACAGGTCCATGTCCGTCGTGCCGAGGTGTCCGATCGCGAACGAGTAGCCGCTGAAGTACACGGCCTTGAAGCCGTAGTACATCGCGAGCTCGGCGCCCTGCGGGTCGTAGACCCCGGGTCCGAAGAGGAAGGGCTCGGTGCCCAGGAGCTCGCGCATCCGCGTGCTCGGGTCGATCCAGCGCGTGGCGGGAACGAGGTAACCCTCCGGCAGGAGCGGGGAGGGCGCGAGCTCGAGCGTGTCGGACGAGGTCTTGACCGGCGTCTCAGTTGTCATGGTCGATGTCACACCGGTCGGGGCATCCGCACGCCATCTGCTTCTTGAGCAGCTCGGCGCGCTCGCGCTCGATGGCGATCCGCTCGTCAAGCTCCGTCATTTCAGTCTCCCGGCGTTGTTGCAGCATGCGTGGATGGAAGGGCAGTTTCCGTGCCGCGCCTTCCATCAGTCCAATTGCTAGTTCTGATGTGGGCTATAAACTTCGCTGATGCTTCTCGCGCATCTCGAGTCGTTCGTCGAAGTCGCACGCACGGGCAACGTCAGCCGCGCGGCGAACGCGCTCTTCCTCACGCAGCCCGCGGTGACGGCGCGGCTCAAGTCCTTGGAGAGCGACCTGGGAATCGAGCTCTTCGTGCGGAGCGCGCGAGGGATGAAGCTCACTGACGCTGGGCGCGCGTTCCTCCCCTACGCGCAGCGCACGCTTGGGCTCGTCACCGAGGGTCGGCAGGTCATCGCCGATCTTCGCGAGGGCGCGACGGGCGAGCTGGTCATCGGCGCCGCGCCCGCGGTCAGCACCTACCTGTTACCGACGATCCTGAAAGCGTTCCGTTCGACGTATCCGAACGTGCGCCTCGGTGTGAGGACCGGCCACACCGAGGAGGTGCTGGAGATGGTGCTGCGTCGGGACGTGAACATCGGCGTGGGACGGCCGGTCCGCCATCCCGACGTCGAGCTCATCCCCGTCTTCGAGGACGAGCTGCTCCTCGTCGTGAGCCGACGCCATCCGTTCGCAGCGCGCACGAAGGTCCGCATGGATGAGCTCGCTTCGGAGCGGCTCATCCTCTTCGACCGGGCGTCGAGCTACCACGAGCTCACCAGCGCGCTGTTCCGCGAGGCCGGCGTCGTGCCGGTCAGCGTCATGGAGCTCGACAACGTCGAGGCCGCCAAGAAGATGGTTCAGCAGGGGCTCGGCGTCGCGCTGCTTCCGCGTATGGCGCTGGCGGCGGAGCTGCGCTCGCGGTCGCTTCGTCCGGTACGCCTGATCGGCGCGCAGCCCGTTCGGCGTCCGATCGTCGCGCTTCGCCGGAGGGACGCCGGCGAACCCATCGGACCGGTCGCGGGATTCCTCGAGACGCTGCGCGAAACGAAGTTCTAGGTCGGCAGGTGCGCGCGCTCGCGGCGCGCGAGCGCGCCGCCGATGGACTCGGGTGACCGCTCGACCGCAGCGCTGAATTCCCGGCGTGCCTCGTCGGTGTCACCCGCCTCGCGCTGGGCCACGCCCGCGAGGTAGCCCAGGAAGGCGGCGTCGTTGTTCGTCGGCGTCGCGCGGCGCATCGCCTCGAGCTTCGCGAGCATGCCGGCGCGGTCGCCACGCTGCGCGTCCGCGATGGCTGCCACGACCGCAGTCATGGCGGCGACGGTCGAATTCGGAGAGCGCTCGACGTCGCGGACGAGCTCGGCGGCGAGCGCGGCTCCGCGTTCGCGGTCGCCGCCGTTCGCGACGAGCTCGCTCCATGCGAGCGCGAGCTGCGCGATCGGCTCGTTCGGCACGAGCGCCGCCACGCGGCGCGCGTCGCCGCCGCGATTGAGCGCCGCGTACGCCGCGACAAGACGCGGCGCGACGCGCGTGGCGCCGAGCCGCTTCAGCGCCGACTCCCAGAGCGCCGCGGCCGAGAGCGGATCGCCGGCCGCGTAGAGGACATCGGCGGCGACCTCCTGCACCATCGGGTACGTGTGAAAGCGCGCGAGCAGCGGCGCCATGAGATCGCGCGCGCGTTGCACGTCATCGGCGTCCAGCGCCTCCTCCACGGCGACGAGCGTCGCGCTGAAGCGCCGCAGGCGCTGTCGATACGCGACCGACCCGGCGACAAATGAGACGAGGGCGGCCAGCGCCAGGACAGCTGCGAGCCCGCTCGTGCCCACCGTCGCCGCGGCGAAAGCGAGCACCGCCGCGGCCACACCGAACAGCCAGAGGGCCGTGATCACCGGATGCCCGCCTGGTGTGACCGCTCTCAGCACAGGCGGTTTGTCCACATTTCAAGCTTCTTCCACGCTCCCGAAGCCGGTTTATCCACTGGAATCACGCGGTTATCCACAGCGACCGACCTTGCTCGACCGTCAGCCGTCCGCTAATAGGCCGGCCGCGATGACGACGCGCTGGATCTCGCTCGTGCCCTCGTAAATGCGGGTGATACGCGCGTCGCGATAGGCCCGCTCGATCCAGAGCTCGCGCATGTAGCCCATGCCGCCGTGGATCTGCACCGCCGCATCGGCGACGCGTCCGAGCATCTCGGTCGCGAAGAGCTTGGCCATCGCCGCGCGATCGGTGATGCGCTCGCCGCGGTCGGCGCGCGACCCGGCGTCGTACACCATGAGGCGCGCGCCGTGGATCTCGGTCGCGGCGTCCGCGAGCATCCACTGGATCGCCTGGTTCGCTCCGATGGGCTTGCCGAACTGCACGCGTGACTTCGCGTACTCGACGCACGCCTCCAGCAGGCGCTGCGCCGCGCCGACCGAGTGCGCGGCGAGCCCGAGCCGGCCGAAATCGAGCGTGCGGAGCGCGACCTTGAAGCCGTCGCCCTCCGCGCCGACGCGCTCCGTGGCTTCGACCCGCAGACCGCTCATGTACAGCTGCGCGGTGGTCGAGCCGTGCAGGCCCATCTTCTCGTCGTTCGGCCCGATCTCGAGACCCTTCGTTCCACGCTCGACGACGAAGGCGGTGATGCCTTTCGAGCCACTGGCCGGAGCGGCGTTCGCGAAGATCACGAAGACGTCGGCGATCGGCGCGTTGGTGATGAAGGTCTTCGCGCCGTCGATGACGTAGCCGTCGCCATCGCGGCGCGCCGCTGTCTTGAGGCTCCCCGCGTCGCTTCCGGCGCCGGGCTCCGACAGCGCGTAGGCACCGAGCTTCTTGCCGCTGAAGAGATCCGGGAGGTAGCGCCGGCGGACGTCGTCCGGTCCACCGACGGAGATCGCGGTGCCACACAGACCCGCCGATGCCCCGACGATGTTCCACAGCGACGCGTTCACGCGCCCGAGCTGCTCGACCGCCACGCAGTACCCGAGCTTCCCGAAGCCCTGGCCACCGAAGTCCTCGGCGTGGCCGATGCCGAACAGACCGGCCTCGCCCATCTTCGCGATGAGCGCGCGCGGGATCTCGTCCGTCTCTTCGATCTCCGTCGCGCACGGCGCGAGGACGTCGTCGACGAATCCGCGAACGGTCCGCTGAAGCAGCCGGATCTCCTCGGGAAGCTCGGCGTCCATCTAACGCGAGGGCTGAGCGCCCACGCCCTCCTGCGCCTTCTCCAGCATCGCGCGCAGATCCTCGGGGATGCGCGTCGCGCGGAGGCTCGCGCGGTCGATCATCACCTGCACCGTCGCCATCTCCGCGCAGTGCATGCCGTCGGCGCGGTCGACCGCGTACTCGAACGCCCACGACGAGTGGCGGATCTCCCCCACGCGCACCTTGATGTCGAACTCCTCGTCGAACCGCAGTGGCGCGCGGTAGCGGACGCTCGCCTCGCCGATGGTGAAGTCGAGTCCCTTTGCGACCATTTCGCCGTAGATCAGGCCCAATTCGCGCAGATACGCGACGCGGCCGACCTCCGCGTACAGCAGATAGTTCGCGTAATACACGACGTTCTGAAGGTCCGTCTCGCCGAAGCGCACGCGCTGCCGGTAGCGAAAAGGGAATGCCTCCATGCTCGGCAGGTTAGCCGCTTGGCACGGTCCCTGCTGCCCTGCGTGGGCATGACAACCACACAACACGACGACCATCCAACCGAACGCGTCGAACGCGTCGAGCGCTACGAGCAGGTCAGCGAGCGACCCATGACGACCCCGGGCGCGGCGAACGTCAACGTCGCGCCAAAGAGCACCACGTCGGTCTGGACCGCGACCAACGTCGTGACCCTCATCTTCACGGTGCTCGAGGTGCTGCTGCTCCTGCGCTTCGCCTTCAAGCTCGCGGGAGCGAATTCGAACCAGGCGCTCATCGCCGCGCTGTACGGCGCGACCGAGCCACTGGTACGGCCGTTCCAGGGCATCTTCCCCGAGCCGCAGGGACCACCCGTGCTCGACATCGCGGCGTTGCTCTCGATCGGATTCCTGTTCCTCGTTGGACTGCTCATCGTCGGACTCGTCCGCGCGATCACGAACCCCAAGCGCGTGTAGCGCCGCAGCCCGCGCGCGGCGTCAGGCCCTGCGGCCGACGTCGCGCGCGACGTCGCGCGCGTGACGCGAGATCGCGAAGAGGAAGCGGCCGCGCACGAAGTGGAGATCCGGGACCGGTGTGCGTCCGTGCCGTCCGATGGGGATCACACCGTCCTCCTTTGGTGCGTCGATCCAGGCGTGATCCGCGCGGTAGCCCGTGGCCCAGATGACCGTCCGCGCGTGCACCGCACTGCCGTCGGCGAATCGCACCGCGTCGCCCGCGGCGTCCACCGCCCGTGGCGCGAGCCGTAGTCCGTGCTCGGCCGCGGCGCGATCGAGATCGGCCTCGAGGTAGCCGCCGGCGCGAAGGGGCCACGGGAGCCAGCGGATCGTCGCGGTGCGATCGTGGAAGACACGGTCGCGGAGAAGCGCGAGCTTCCACCAGGCGGGCGAGCGCCAGCGTTTGGGCGGCAGCGGCTTGCGCGTTCCGATCGCGATGGTCGTCGCCCGTTCGCGCGCGACCTCGACCGCGATCTCGCCGCCGGAGTTCGCCGCGCCGACCACGACGACCGGACCCTCGGGGAGATCGCGCGCCCGACGGTACTCGCTGCTGTGGAGCTGCAGAACGTGTGGGTCGAGTCGCGCCGCGAAGTCCGGGATGCGCGGCGCTTGGTAATGGCCCGCGGCGATCACGACCGAGCCTGCCCGGATGACGTCGCTACCGACGGCGGCCTCGAAGAGCTCACCCGCGCGCCGCAATGTGCGCACGTGCTCCCCGAGGCGCGTCGGCAGGCGCATCTTGCGGGCGTAGCGCTCCTGATAGTCGGCGACTTCGTCTTTGCTCGGGAACGGATCCTCGCCGCGCGGAAACGGCAGGCCAGGGAGCGTGTCGATGTCGCGCGGCGTGAAGAGCCGCAATGAGTCCCAGCGAGTGCGCCATGCGTCGCCCACGCGATCGTGCGCATCGACGAGGAGGACCTCCTGCCGGGCGCTCCTCAGACCATGAGCCACCGCGAGCCCGCCGTGGCCGGCGCCGACGACGAGGACGTCAGCGTCGACGCTACGCCTGGCGAGCTGCGCCAATCGCGCGGAGCCGGGCCCAGACGAGGACCGCGGCGCGTTGCAACGCAGTCGCGAGCCCTCGCCGGAAGCCGAGAACGATGCCGATGAGGATCGCGCCGGTGACGATGCCGGGCGCTTCGGTCACGCTCGATAGCGAGTCCTCCAACAGGAGGACGATCGCGGCGCCGACGCCTGCGCCCCAGAGTGTCCCCATGCCACCGAGCACCGTCATGAGCACCGCGTTGCCCGACGTCGTCCAGTGCAGAAGCTCGAGCGACGCGAAGCTGTTGCCGATGGCGTAGAGCGAACCCGCGAGACCGGCGATGCCGCCGGACAACACGAACGCGATGAGCTTGTAGCGCTGCGTGGGATAACCGAGGGCCTGCGCCCGCGCCTCGTTGTCGCGGATCGAGACGAGCACGTGGCCAAACGGCGAGTGGACGATGCGGTACGCGACGAAGAAACCGATGAGCACGAGAGGCAACGAGGCGTAGTAGAAGTCGGAGGTTCGGCCCAGCGACATCCCCGGAAGGATCCTCGGGACGCCTTGTACGCCGTTCTCGCCGCCGGTGAGGTCCCGCAGCTCGTTGACGACGTAGAAGAGCATCTGCGCGAAGGCGAGGGTCACCATCGCGAAGTAGATCCCACGCCGGCGTATCGCGAGATACCCGATGGGCGTGGCGAGCGCCATCGCGAGCCCGATCCCACCGAGCGTCGCCACCGGGAACGGCAGCTCGTAGGCCTTCGCGAGGAGCGCCGCCGCGTAGCCGCCCGCGCCCCAGAACGCCGCGTGCCCGAACGACAACATCCCGCCGTACCCAAGGAGGAGATCGACCGACACGGCAAAAAGCGCCCACAGCACGATGCGCAGCGCGAGGGCCGAGTAAAGGACGCGTGGCAGGAGAAGGGCGATGCCGATGCCGACGACGAGCAGCGCGATGTCGCGTCGTCTCATGCCGCCTCACGCGAGCCGAACAGGCCCGCTGGCCGCAGCAGCAGTACGACCGCCATGAGTGCGAAGACGATGACGTTCTCGAATGCCGGGTTGAACACCGCGCCAAGGCTCGCGAGCACGCCGATGAGGAATCCCGCTGTGACTGCGCCGACGATCGAGCCGAGGCCGCCGATCACGACGACCGCGAAGGTCAGGATTATCAGTTCGGAGCCCATGAGCGGCGCGACGTTACGCATTGGCGCCGCGAGCACACCCGCGAGCGCCGCGAGCCCGATGCCGATGGCGAACACCGCCGTGACCCAACGGTCGACGTCGATGCCGAGCGCCCGCGTGAGCTCGGCGCGCTCGGTGGCGGCGCGGACCACCATGCCGAGCCGCGTACGTTCGATGACGTACCACGATGCGACACATACCAGCAGCGAGAACGCGATGACGAAGAGGCGGTAGAGCGGATAGCTGACGGGCCCGAGCAACACCGACGCGGAGAGCTCGTCTGGCGTCGGATACGGCTGGCCTTGGATCCCGAAGCGCAGTCGCATCGCATCCTGGAGGAAGAGGGCGAGCCCGAAGGTGACGAGGAAGTTGTACAGCGGGTCGAGGCCGTAGAGCCGGCGCAGGAGCAGCCGCTCCACGACGATGCCGAGCAGGGCGACGCCGATGGGCGCGAGCACGAGCGCGGGCCAGAAGCCGATGCCGAACTGTTGAAGCAGGAGGTACGCGGCGAACGCGCCGAGCATATAGACCGCACCGTGCGCGAAGTTCACGACGCGAAGAACGCCGAAGATGATCGCGAGGCCGAGCGAGAGCAGCGCGTAGAACGCGCCGTTCACCAAGCCGTTGAAGAGCTGGACGGAGACGTAGCCGAGGTCCATGTGAGCTCGTGCGGCGCGCCCCGAACGGGACGCGCCGCACTTTCATCGACCTATTTCTTGCAGCCGGCGTCGGCCAGCGGACGTGAGGCCGTCTCCGCAGGGATCGTTCCGAGGACCTTGGAGTAGTCGAACTTCTCCTTGGCCTCGGAGGCCGGCTTCACCTGCGCGAGGAGCGCGTCGTGCATGACCCAGTGGTCCTCGGCGCGGATGTTGCCGTTGCGGATGAAGAAGTCGCTGAACTTGTAACCCTCGAGCTGCTTCACGACGGCGTCGGCGTCGTCGGTACCGGCGCGACGGATCGCCTCCATGTACTGCCACGCCGCGGAGTAGTTCCCAGCGTGCGCGAACGTCGGGCGGATGCCGGTGCGCTTCAGGAACTTGTCGGCGAACTGCTTCGACTGGTCGTCCATGCTCCAAACCCACGGGGTCGTGTAGACGACTCCGGCCATCTGGTCCTGACCGATCGCGGTGATGTCGGTGTCGAAGAGCAGGCCGATCGCGAGCTTGATGCCCTGGTCGCCCAGCTTGAACTGGTTGTACTGCTTCACGACGTTCACGAGATCGCCGCCGGCCTGCATGACGCCCAGGATCTGTGGCTTCAACTGACCTGCCTTTACGAGGAGCTGGGAGAAGTCACCACTCGTGTTCGGAAACGGCGAGCCGTCCGACTGGATGACCGTGCCGCCGAACTTTGTGACCGCGCCTCGGAAGGACTTCTCCATGTCCTGACCGAACGCGTAGTTCGGATAGATGATGTACCACTGCTTGCCAAGGTTCTCCGTGACCCATTTCCCGGTCCCGGCGGCGAGCATGTACGTGTCGTATGCGTAGTGGAAGGTGTACTTGTTGCAGCTCACGCCGGTCAGATCGGTGGTCGCTGCGGTGATGTTGATGTACAGCTTCTTCTCGTCGTTCGCGACCTTCGCGATCGCGAGAGCGGCCGAGGACGTGGGGACGTCGAGGATGATGTCGGCGTTGTTCCGCTCGTAGAACTCCTGGGCTTTCGAGCTCGCAAGGTCCGGCTTATTCTGGTGATCGGCGGTGATCACCTCGATCGGGGCTCCGAGCGCGTTGTCGCCGTACTTCGCCTTGAAGTCCTCGACCGCCATCTTCACCGCTTCGACGGCGTTCTTGCCGGAAAGATCGGCGTAGACGAGCGATTGGTCGTTGATCACCCCGATGACCAGCTTGCCGTCATTGAGCTTTACCTGCGCGGGGCTCGCGGACGCTCCGCCCGACGGCGCAGCCGCCCCACACGCCGCGGCCACGACCGCGGCGATCATCGCGAGCGCGAGCACACGTTTCATAACGGTTCCTCCCTTTCGCTGACGCGTAAAGCTAAACGCCAAGGTGCCGGAGCAGCTCGTGTTCGCGCGCGGCGATCTCCGCATTGCCGAACGTTTGCACGACTGTGCCCTCCGCGAGGAGATAGTGGCGGTCCGCCACCGCCATCGCGAATCGGAGATTCTGCTCGACGAGGAGCATCGTCAAACCGTCGCGTTTCGCCTCGAGCAGGATGTCACGGAGCTGCTGGACGAGGACCGGCGCGAGGCCCTCGGTCGGCTCGTCCAGCAGGACGACCGAAGCGCCCATGCGCAGCGCCCGCGCGATCGAGAGCGCCTGCTGCTCGCCGCCCGAGAGCTTGGTGCCGGGATGCCGGCGGCGCTCGCTCAGCACCGGGAACGCTTTGAAGACCCGCTCGAGCGGCCAGTGCGTGGGGCCGACCTGCGGCGGCAGTAGGAGGTTCTCCTCGACCGTGAGCGTCGCGTAGATGCCGCGGTCGTCGGGGACGTAACCGAGGCCGGCGCGCGCGCGCTCGTGCGCGGCGACACCGGTCAGGTCGCGACCGCCCAGGCGGATCGCACCATTCATCTGTTGATGCAACCCCATGACACAACGAAGTGTGGTGCTCTTGCCCGCGCCGTTGCGCCCAACGAGTGTGATGAGCTCGCCCTCCTTCACCTCGAAGCTCACGTCGCGGAGCGCCTGCGCCTGGCCGTAGTGCGCGGTGAGGTGCTGGACTTCAAGCATCGATCTGTCCGAGATACGCGGCGATGACCGCGGGGTCGTGCCTGACCCGCTCGTAGGCGCCGTCGGCGATCACGCGACCTTGCTGCATGACGATCACGCGATCGGCAAGCTCTGCGACGACACCCATGTTGTGCTCGACGAGGAGGACGGTGCGACCGGCACGGACGTGACGGACGAGCGCGATGGTGCGCTGCACATCCTCAAGGCTCATCCCCGAGGTTGGCTCGTCCAGCAGCAGAAGCCGTGGCTCGAGTGCGAGAGCGAGTGCGAGTTCCAGGGCCCGCTTCTGCCCGTATGGCAGGCTGTCCGCGGTGCGCGCCGCGACCGAGCCAAGGCCGACCTCTTCAAGAATGGCCATCGCTCGTTCGCGATAGCGCGCGACCGCGCGCTCCGACGTCCAGAAGTGCAGGCTGACGGGGTCCGCGACGTGGAGCGCCAGGACAACGTGCTCGAGCGCGGCCCGGCGGTCGAAGAGGCTCGTTATCTGGAACGAGCGCGCGATGCCCATGCGGCTGATGCGGTACGGCGGGAGTCCGGTGACGTCGGCGCCGAACGCGACGATGCTGCCCGAGGAGGGCTTCACGAAGCCCGTGAGCATGTGAAAGAGCGTGGTCTTCCCGGCGCCGTTCGGCCCCACGAGCGCGTGGACCTTCCCATCGTCGAGAGCGAGCGATACGCGGTCGACAGCTCGGAATCCCGCGAAGTCCTTCGTGAGATCTCGCGTCTCGAGCACGCTCATCGCCTAGCTATCGTAGCCGCGCCCGACGCTCTAAGGCCGCTCGCCGGGGTCGATGAGCCAATCGAGATGCAGCCACACCACGCGCGAGTAACGGAAGATGAAGGGCACGAGGACGAGGTACGCGGTGTTGCCGATGATGAGCGCGACGACGGGGTCGAGGCCGCCGATGAGGATGAGCGCTACGACCATCGCCGCGAGGATCGGCACGGCCAGGGCGTAGCTCACGACCATCGCGCCCGCGAAGTATCCCGACTCGCGATCGAAGACGAGACCGCAGACCGGGCACGCCACATTCATCGACACGAAGCCCCCCCACACGCGACCGCTCAGGCACCGTGGGCAGCGGAGGGTGAGGACCGCCGCGAGACGGCGCAACTAGAAGTAGCCGAGGATGACCGCCGCGACGATGATCGAGACGGCCGCCCCGACGATCAGGATGAGCGGCACGATGTAGAACAGCACCAGCGCGACGATGAGGATCCGCGTCGCGAGCGCTCGATCGGCCGCGTAGTACGCGCGCACGCCGCGGTACGCGATGACGCCGAGCCAGACCAGGCACGCGAGCCCGATGAGCTGCGCGAGCTGCGCGCCGAGGGTGGGGCCGGTCCCGAGCGCGAGCGTCGCCGCGTTCGCCGGGATGAGCGTGAGCGCCGAGGCGTACCCAAAGAACACCAGCAGCGGGAGGTAGGGCCGACGGATCCCGGCGAGCCGCGCGGAGGCCTGGACCGCGCTCGACCCGAGCAGCCACACGAAGATCGGTGTGACCGCGGTCGCGACGAGGACCGCGTCGAACGAGCGCTGCGCGAGGTAGATCACCACCGCGGTCCGCTCGGTGCCGAGCGTCTGGAGCATCGCGGTGATGACGGGATGGCGCGTCGCACCGAAGAAGAAGTCGTCGAGGAACGTCTCGCTGGAGAGCCGGACCGCGCCGAGGCCCGAGATGAGCGTCGCCGCGAGCACGAGGAGCACCGCCGAGAGCAGCCGGCCGCGCGCGAGGACGACCGGAGCGCCGGCGCTCGGCGAACGCGCGAGCGCCAGGATCGGCTCCCGGCTCAGGTCCATGCCGCTCCGAGCGCGCCGGCTATCGCGGCGTCGACGGCCTTGTCGACCTGCGCGCGCCGATCGCCGGTCCACTCGGGTGGCTCCGCGTCGTGAAGCTCGTTCGGGATCGGCGCCCCGAGCATGATGAGGTACTCCATCGACCACACGCGCCGCACCGCGTCGAGCGAGTATCCGCCGCCGCCCATCGCGACCCACGGCGTCGTGGTCGTCGCGAGCTGCCGGACGACGTGCTCGCGCGCCTGCGTGGACACCATGAGGTGCGTCAGGGGATCATCGAAATGCGAGTCGATGCCCTGCTGCGTGACGAGCACGTCGGGACGGTAGCGCTCGAGGAGCGGCGGCACGACCGCGTCGAACGCCCGCGCGTACGCGGCGCCGTCGGTGTGCATCGGAAGCGGCACGTTGATGCTGTATCCGGCGCCTCGGCCCGTTCCGCGCTCGTCGGCGGTGCCCGTTCCGGGGAAGAACATGCGCCCGAGCTCGGGCACGTAGCCGTACTCGTGAAGCGAGATCGTCAGCACCTGGTCGGTGTCGAAGAACGCGGCCTGCACGCCGTCGCCGTGGTGCGCGTCGATGTCGACGTACGCGACCCGCATCCCACGGTCGGCGAGCAGCCCGCAGACGATGGCGGGGTCGTTGTAGATGCAGAAGCCGGACGCGCTCCGGCGCATCGCGTGATGCAGTCCCCCCGAGCCGTTGAACGCGACATGTAGGCGGCCGGAGAGCACCTCTTCCATCGCCGTCAGCGTGCCGCCCGTGGTGAGCAACGAGATCTCGTGCATACCCTCGAAGGGCGGCGTGTCGCCGTACGCCGAGAGACCCCACTGCGTGTACTCACCACCCGGATTGCGCGACGCCCGCCTGACGGCGTGGACGTAGTCGCGGTCATGGATGCGCTCGATCTCCGCGTCCGTCGCAGCGCGGGGCGTGAGCACGCGCGCGTCTGGCTGCGCGAACACGCCCAGTCGTTCGAGCGTGTCGTGTACGCCGATCAGTCGCTTTGGTTTCAGCGGATGGTCATCGCGGTAGACATGGTTGACGACGCGCGGGTCCCAGACGAAACCGGCGGCGGTCACCTGCGCTTGCGATCGAGGGTGAGGAAGCTGAAGTCGTACGCGTGTCGCTCGTCAGCCGGATGCTCGACCGCCTCGACCACTTCCCACTCGCCGGGATCGAGCGGGGGGAAGAAGGTATCGCCGCCGACATCGGCGTCGACCTCGGTGAGATAGATGCGGTCGGCCCGCGGCAGAAAGTCCTCGAACACCCCGGCGCCTCCGAAGACGATGATCTCGGGCGCGGCGCCAGCCAGCTTCAACGCCTCGTCGGGCGTGCGCGCGATGAGGCAGCCGTCGCATTGGAATGCGCGGTCGCGGGTCAGCACGATGCTGGTGCGCTCCGGGAGGGGCCGACCGATGGACTCCCAGGTGCGTCGACCCATGATCAGCGGCTTCCCCACCGTGAGCTGGCGCACGCGCCTCATGTCGTCGGGCAGCCGCCACGGGATCTTGTTGTCCTTCCCGATCGTGCGCTTGCGGTCGTACGCGACCACGAAGGAGATGGTCGCCATCGGCTAGACCGCCATCTTCGCTTCGATCGGTGGATGGAACTGGTACTGCTCCATGCGAGCGATGGAATCGAGCAGCGGCCCTGGCTTTTCGCCCGCGCGCGCCCGCTCAACGATCTCGCGATAGCGCGCCACGACGTCGTCGAGGCTTCGGAGACTCGGATCGAGCGCCAGCCGAGGGGACGGGAACGGTGTGCGCTCCAGCTGCTGTCGTGCCGCGTCCATGTGATCGCGGTAGATGTGCGCGTCGGCAAGCACGTGGACGAACTCATCCGGCACGAGGCCGGTGAACTGCGCGACGAGGTGCAGCAGCACCGCGTACTGCGCCATGTTGAACGGCACGCCAAGGAAGAGATCGCAGGAGCGCTGATACATCATCACGCTGAGCTTCCCGTCCGCTACGAAGAACTGGAAGAAGGCGTGACAGGCGGGGAGACTCGTCTGGTCGAGCTCCCCCGGATTCCAGGCGGTGACGATGTGACGCCGGCTGGGTGGATCCGTGCCGATCGCGGCGATCACGTCGCGCAGCTGATCGACGCGATCGCCATTTGGCGCGATCCAGTCGCGCCACTGCTGTCCGTAGTTGCGTCCCGCGTCGCCGTCGAACCGCGCCTTCGGCGTCCAGTACGGCGCGTACGCGTTGCCGTCCCAGATGCGCACGCCGAGGGCGTGCAGCTCGTTCACGTCCGAGCTCCCGGCGATGAACCAGAGCAGCTCCGCCAGGACCGAGCGGAACGCCAGCCGTTTCGTGGTGACGGCGGGGAAGCCGTCGCTCATGCGGAAGCGCATGACCTCGCCGAAGATCGCGCGCGTGCCGGTGCCGGTCCGGTCATCCCGGTCGACGCCGGTGTCGAGCGCCTTACGCAGGAGGTCGAGGTACTGGCGCACTCCCTAGCTCCGGGTCCGACGGTACACGCGACCGCCGACGCGCAGGTACCGCACGCGTCCGTCGGGTCCGCGCAGGAATTCGCCGCGCGTGTCCTTGAGCGGGCCGTCGAGCAGCGTGAAGCGAGCGTCGCTGGTGAACGCGACGCGCGACGGCGGCGGGTCGGGTGGCTTCGGCTGCACGCCCAGCTTGTTGTGCGAGAACGAGCGATAGACCAGACCGGTATCCGAGAGCTCGAGCTCCGCGTCGGAAAGCTCCGCGCGATAGCGGTCGGCGTACTCCTGGTAACGGGTGTGGTCGAGCTCGATGTAGATGGGCTCCGGCACCTTGAGGTTGAGCCGCTGCCGCTGCCACCAGGTCGTGACGTCCTGGTGCAGGAGACCACCGCGCGCCGAGTTCGTCTGCACGGTCACCGCCTCGCCGCGGTCCGGCGCGAGCATCAGCACGCCCTGCTGTCCGATGGCCACGCCGCCGTGGTACTGCAGACGAACACCCTCGACGGTGCGCACGAACCACGAGACGCCGACCTTCCGATCGAGATCGGCATCGGCGAGCGGCGAACGCATCAGGTCGAGCGACGCACGCGACAGCAGGCGCGCGCCGTCGGGCGCCGTTCCGTCGCCGAGGTGGAAGCGCGCGTAGCGCATGAGGTCGTTCGCCGTCGAAACGACGCCGCCGACGGGCGTGGTCGCGCGCGGGAAGGCCCACGGTCGCGCGACCGTGGGTCTCTCGTCGACGATCACGTGACCGATCGCGACGCGATGCGTGATGGCCTCGCCGGCCGAGAAGCACGACCGCGTCATCCCCAGGGGGACGAACAGGAGCTCGCGCGTCGCCGCTTCGTAGCTCTTGCCGGTCACGACCTCGATGAGGCGCCCCAGCAGCGCGAAGCTCGAGTTCGAGTAATGCCAGATCTCGCCCAGCGGCGTGATCTGCTCGAGCTCCGCCATCGCCGCGACGTAGCGCTCGAGTGCGTCGTCACCGTTGCCGAAATCGGAGAAGCAGTCGCCCAGCCAGCCTCCGGTGTGCGTCACGAGGTGACGGACGGTCGCGCCCTCCTGTGCGGCTGAGTCGCGGAGGCGGAACGCCGGGATGTAGCGGCGCACCGGCGCGTCGAGATCGAGCGCGCCGCGCTCGACGAGTCGCATGATCACCGTGGCGGTCATGGTCTTGGTGACCGACGCGATCTGGAACAGGGTGTCGCCGTCGACCGGTAGCGGATTCTCGACGCTCGTCACGCCGAACGTCGCGACGTCGACGTCGTCGGCGCGGAGCATGCCGATCGCGACGCCGGGCACGTGATAGCGCTCCATGGCGTCGCGGACGAGGGTGCCGAGCGCGGGATCCACGAGTCGCGATGCTAGGCCGTGCGGGCGCGCCTCGCGGACGAGGCCGTGATCAGGGGGTCGTCCCCATCACGCTCAGGCAGCCCTGGCGCATCGAGACCTGGCGCACGGTGAAGGGGAACCGATCCGAGAATTCGTCGAGGCTCTTCTCGACAGCCGCGCGGAAGGGCTCGAGCACGCCGGCGGGCAGCGGACTCGCCGACAGGCTCCGGATGCGGACCACGAGCTTCCCGTCGACCGGTCCCGCGACGACGTCACTCGCCGCGTTGACCGTGAGCACCGATGCGCTGGCCTGCGCGGACAGATGCACACCCGCGGCGTCGATCGTCGCGCGGAGATCTTTGACCGTCGCCGGAGAGTCGCTCGGGATGTTCGCGTTGCCCGCGGTCGTGAGATCGGCGTCGGTCACGACGAATGCCACGGCCTGATTCTTGTTCGCCTGCGCGTACGTCCGAAGCTGCGCGTAGCGGTCCGCGATCGCACCGCTATCGAACACACGCCCGGGGGCCAGCGCGCTGCACACGCTCGTCACCGGCTGCGCGGGTTCGAACTCGGAGATCGTCTGTGGCGTCGCGGCGACGTAGGTGAATCCGGAGCGCACGATGTCCGAGACGTTGAGCGTGCCTGTGAACGTGCGCGTCGCTTCGCGCGTGCCACCGCGGAAGGCCTCAACACTGAGCGTCGCGGTCGGCGCCGCCGACGTCTTCGTAAGCATGACGGCGTACCGCCCCGCCGGCGGCTCGCGCAGGGTCACGGTGTTCCCGGTCGCGACGCAGCCGAAGATCTCCTGTTTGTTCCGTCCGTTGCCACAGGTCGCGCCCGTGGGCGCGGCGACGGCGAACTCGACACCGGTCGATGCCGTCATGACGAAGCGGGGCGTCGGCGCCTGCGGCGTTGCCTGCGCCGGGGCCGGCTGGTTGGTGTTGATCGTGACCTGCTGGCCCGGACCGACCGTGACGCTGCCGCCGGCGTTCGCGGTCACGAGTACTTGGCCGTCGTCGACCTTGTACGTCACTGATGTCGTGCCATCCGCGTTCGCTGTGACCAACGTCTCGAACGCCGTCCCACGGACCGCCGCGATCGACGAGGGCGTCTTGATCTCGAACTTCGAGTCGGGCGTCTTCAGCTTCGACACCGCCGCCCACGACCGGCCCAGCGTCTGCTCCACCAGGAGCTGGATGCCACCGCTCGAAAGGCGGTTGAGCGTGAGGACCTTCACCAGCGAGCCGGGATCCACGCTGAGGGTCGAGGCGTCGAAGAACGTCAGGACCGCGCGTCCCGTCTCCTTGCTCGAGCGGACGAAGTCGCCGTTGGCGAGAACGTCGCCGTCGAGCGCTGGAGCGAAGCCGCTCGAACCCTTCTGCGCGTCGATCGCGGTGCTCAGGACCGCAACGGTGGCCGCGTTGTCCGCGGCCGCGTTCGACTCGCGGGGCAGGTAGAGATACACACCGGCTCCCACGAGCAGCAGCACGATGAGGAGACATCCGAGACGCTTCACTGGTCGTTCACCCGCCCGGTCGGAAGGCTAGCAGAGGAGCCATGAAACGACGGGTCAGCGGCGTGTCAGGCGGTCTGCGCGCGCTCCCAGTCCTGGCGCAGCACCTCGCCATGCCAGACGTCGTGCCACCGGCCGCCGCTGAAGAAATGATCGCGGCTGATGCCGATGGTGCGATAGCCGTTCTTCTCGAGCGCCCGCCGGCTCGCTTCGTTCGCGACGAAGACCTCGGTCATGAGCTTGTGCAGGTTCAGCTCGCGGAACGCGTAACGCGTGCGCAGCCGCATCGCCTCGGTCGCGTAGCCCTTTCGCCAGTGCTCCTTCGCGCCGATCACGATCCCGGTGACGCCGTGCGCGTTGATCCAGTCGATCTGGTGGATGCCCGTGGCGCCGATCGCCTCGCCCTCGGCCTCGATCACCCACCAGACGTCCTGGTCGGATTCGCCGAGCTTCTTCAGGATGTCGACCTCGAAGTAGAGCGCGACCGCCATGCGCCGTCCGAGGTAACGCGTGACCTCCATATCGGCGAACCACGGCACAAAGCGCGGCGGGTCGCTGTCGTCCGCCGGACGCAGCGTGACGTGATCGCCGCGCAAAACAGGTCCGAACATGGGCACGCAGAATAGCCCGAGATGGAATTGCGGTTCCTTGGCGCGGCAACGACCGTTACGGGCTCGCAGTTCCTCCTCACGACCTCACGCGCGAAGGTGCTGATCGACTGCGGCATGTTCCAGGGCAACCCGCAGGAGGCGATCCGCAACCGCGTGCCGCTCGCGTACGACCCCGCCGAGATCGACGCGCTGCTGCTCACGCACGCGCATCTCGATCACTGCGGTCTCATCCCGCACGTCGTCGCGCGTGGAATGCGCGCGCCGATCTTCGCCACCGCCGGGACGGTCGAGCTGGCGGGACTCGTCCTCCTCGACTCGGCCAAGCTGCAGGACGAGGCCGCACGGCGCGACGCGCGCTGGGAGCGAAAGCATCCGGAGCGTGCCGCGAAGGAGTCGACCAAGGACGAAGCGAACCTGCGCACGGCCACCGATGAGGCCGCCGCGGCCGACGACGAGGAGAGCGCCGCGGAGACGCGAGACCCAGAGGTCACGCTGCGCAGTCAACCGCCGGTCATCGAGACGAGCATCGACGAGCCGCTCTACACGATGGCCGACACGCAGGCCACGCTGCGCCTCTTCAAAGCCGTCGGGTACGACCGTGAGATCGACGTCGCTCCCGGCGTCCACGCCACCTTCCTCGATGCCGGCCACATCCTCGGCTCCGCCATCATCCGCGTACGCGTGAGCGACGGCGACAACGCGCCCGAGAAGATCATCGTGTTCTCCGGTGACCTCGGCCGCCACGACACGCCGATCATCCGCGACCCGACGACGGTGAGCGATGCCGACTATCTGCTTGTCGAGTCCACCTACGGTGGACGCGAGCACGAGCCCCAGGCGGAGGCCGTCCGCATCCTCGCGGAGACGGTGCAGCTCGTCGCGCAAGCGAACGGCGTATTGCTGGTGCCGTCGTTCGCGATCGGACGCACGCAGGAGGTGGTGTGGCAGCTGGACCGGCTGCTCGATGAGAAGAAGATCCCGCGTCTCCCGCTGTACCTCGACTCCCCGATGGCCTCGAAGGCCACCGAGATCTACCGACGGCACGGCGAGTACTACGACGAGCGGATGCGCGAGCTGCTGGCGAAGCGCGAGGACCCGCTCGACTACCCCGGGCAGCGGATCACGAACGATATCGAGAGCTCACGAGCCATCAGCAAGGCGCCGCGCCCGTACATGATCGTCGCGTCCAATGGGATGCTCACGGGCGGCCGCGTGGTGAACCACCTGCGGGAGCTCATCGACGACCCGAGCGCAACGCTGCTCTTCGTGGGCTATCAAGGACAGGGAACGCTCGGCGCGCAGCTCCAGGCGGGCGTGAAGACGGTACGCATCGACGGCGAGATGCGCGACGTTCGCTGCCAGATCCGGTCGATCAGCGGCTTCTCAGCACATGCCGACGAATCAGAGCTGCTCGACTGGATCGGGGCGTTCACGAAGCCGCGCCTCAAACGCGTGTTCATCGTCCACGGCGATCCTGACGCGCAGGCCGCGATCGAGCCGAAGATCCGCGGGCTCGGCTTCGACACGCATATCCCCAAGTGGCACGAGCGCGTGACGCTGGACTAGCGATGGGCCTCGATATATACGTCGGTACGCTGACCCGTTACCACGCTGGCGCGTGGAAGACGATCGTGCAGCAGACGATGGGAGCTCAGGGCATATCCGTTAGGACGGTCCGCGCGAATGCTTCTCCGGATGCGGTCACCGATACAAAGGTGATCGAGAAGGCTGTCCGGGAATGGCGAGGCCAACTCGCCGCGGCGCTCAAGTCTCAGACCGCGAGCTCGGTGGACTGGACGGAGGGAATGGGCTCGCCGTACTTCACCGACAAGCCCGACTGGGACGGGTACGGAGCCGTCGTGCTCCTCGCCGCGTACCACGCGATCGGTCGGCCCGTCCCGTCAGGCGTGAACGACAAGTGGCAATCGGACCCTGCGATCGCCGAAGCCAAGGCGCGGAAAGCCTACCGGCACATCCTCGAACCTGAGTGGTGGCTTCCGGTCGCTGACGACCTGGTCTTCGTGTGCCCGACCCTCGCGGGCAACCGTGTTCAGGTCGGCTCCAGCGTCCGCCTTCGCGATCAACTTGGCGAACTCAACGCGGCGACGCTCTCCGGATCGGACGCGGATCTCGCACGCTGGCGTCACGATGGCCCACCCGATCCACCCAGCAAAGACCTGCAGCATGCAGCGCGCTTCGGGCTTGCGATCCTCACCGAGTTGTCCGGCCGTGCGATCGAGCATCGCCTACCGATGCTTCTCGATTACTAGCGTCAGCCCGAGGATGGCGTTGCGGCTCTACAGCGGCCGCTGCGAGAGCGCGGCCTGCAGCAGCACCTCGTCGCCGCGCTTCTCCGCGACGTCGAGCTTCGCGCGTATGCGCGTGAGGTGGACGCGCAGCGTGTTCGGCGACACGCTGAGCCGCGCGGCGAGGGCGGCGCGATCGAGCCGCGTGCCCTCGCGCGAGAGCTGCTCCATCTCGCGGAGGATGCCGATCTCGCGCCAGGTGAGGCCCATGCTGCGCAGCCCGAACGTCGCCTCGTCGAGCGCCGACGCACCCACCGCCGCGCCGGCATCCGCTTTCGAGCGGCGCTGCGCCGCCTCGGCGCGCGCGCGGATCGTGCGGGCGAGCGTCTGGGCCTGTCCGTCGCGCTCCGCCGCGCGGCCAAGCCAGGCCGCGACGTCGGGAAGGTAGTAGGCGAAGCCCTCGCCGCCGCGCGCGCCGATGTCGCGCACCAGATGCCCGACGCGCGATGTCCCGCCGCCGCGCACGACCGTCTCGCGCCAGTACGCGGCGTGGACGGCGGCGCCGATCGCCCAGTGATCCATGCCCCGCGATTCGAACTCGCGCGCCGTGTCGTCGAGCATGCGGACCGCGGTGCGGGGGTCGCCACGCTGGCCGTGCACGAGCGCACGCACGAAATCGCGGAACTGCTCGTCCTCGGGAAAACCTCTCGGCGCGCGCCCGAGGATCAGCTCGGCGACCTCCGCTTCACCGCGGAGGAGCGCGATGTGTCCGAGGTCCTCGGTCGCGCCGGTCGCACTCTGACGCGCGAGTCGCTCGCCTTCGCTCAGCTCACCGCGCTCGAGCTTCGCGCGCGCGAGGCAGAGCAGCGTGTGACGCCACACCGATGAGCCGTACTGACGGAGGCCGAGCTCGGCGCGGGTGAACTCGTCGACGGCCGCGTCGAGGCGACCCGCGAACCAGTTGACGAAGCCCGCGGTGTACGTGGCCCACGCGACCTCGGCCGGATCCCCGACGCGCGCGGCATTCCGCACGGTGGCCTCGGCCGCGGCGGCGGCGCCGACGTAGTCGCCGGAGTGCGAGAGCAGGTGCGCGAGCTGGCGTTGCACGCGCGTGGTGACGAGATCGCGCGAGCGTCCGCGCGGGGCTGCCGCGAGAGCATCGGCGGCACGCCGTGCGTAGGTGAGCGCCGTGTGCACGTCGTTCGCGGCGGTCCGAACGATCGACGATCCGAGTCGAAGCTCCGCCAGGAGCAGCGGGTCGCCGGCGGCCGAGGTCTCCGCCATCGCGGCGAAACGGACGGAATCCTCACGCCGGACCAGGTAGTAGGAGAGGTGAAGCAGATCGACGGCGACGCGGGCAGCGAGGAGCGGGTCCTTCACCAGCGGCAGGACCGCGCTCAGCTCGGCCCATGCAAGGTCGAACGACTCGAGGTACTTGAGGCAGCGCGCGCGAAGCACGCGGCGCTCGAGCGTTTGCCGACCCGACGAGAGCTCCGGGAGGAGGCGCTCGGCGTCGACGCGTGAGAGCGGCGCGAGCGCCTGGTCGCGCTGGGAGGTCACGCCACGTATTACGCCATGCCTACGAGTTGGGTTCCGTGCGGCCGCGGCCGCGTGGGTGGCAGTTGGGCGGCCGGGCTACCGAGTGGGTGGGAACGCGGACGCGAGCTCGGCGGCGTGCTCGTGACCATGGCGCGCCTGATACGCGCCGAAGTGGCCCGCGTCGAGCTCGCCCTGCTCGGAATGGATACCGGGGCGCGAGCGTGCGCGCTCGTCCATGAGCAGTCGCACGATCTCCGCGTGCGCCGCGCTCACGCGACGCGAGAGCTCCATCGGATCGCGCTCGCCGTTACGCCGCTCCGCGGCGATCGCGTCCTGGTCGAAGGACGCCAGCGTGGGACGGTCTTCCTGGATACAGCGCCGCACACGCTCGGCGAAGATCTCGGCCGAGTCGGCCAGGTGTCCGATCACCTCGACCGCGGTCCAGTCCCCGAAACGCACGGCGCGCAGACGGTCGGCGCTGACCGTGCGAACGATGCGCGCGAGCGTCGCGGCGTCGTCGGCGAGCGTGAACGCGTTGTCCTCGTCGTAGCGGAGCCGCTCCACGTGTCCAACGTTAGCCAAGTCAGCCCTGGCCCGCGACCCATGCCTTGAACGCGCGCAGGTCGTAGGGGCGGCCGAGGAAGTCGCGGACGAGCTCGGCCGCGGGCTTGGTCCCGCCGGGGGCGAGGATCCTGTCGCGGTAGCGCCGCGAGACGGTCGTGTTCATGAGATCGCCGTCGAACGCGGTGTGCAGATCCTTCGCGATCGTCTGCGACCACAGGTACGTGTAGTACGAGGCGGAGTACTGGTCGCCGTTCATGTGCTCCCAGCTCGCCGGCGATGCCGTATCCGGGATCCGTTCGAACAGCCCGTAGCGGTCGTTGATCTCCCGCTCGACGACGCGCGGGTCGGCGCCAGGTCGCGTGCCGTCGTGGAGCGCGAGCGACAGGCGCGAGCGCGCGAGCATCTGACGCGTGCGGATCGCGCGGCCGAAGGACCGCGCCGCGCGGAGCCGCTCCACCAGGTCGGCCGGGATCGGCTCGCGGGTCTCCACGTGCGTCGCAAAGCGTGTGAGCACGCTGTGGTCGTAGATCCATTCCTCGAGGAAGGTCGACGGCGCCTCCATGAAATCGCCCTCGGTCCGCGAGGCCCGGACGTACGGGACGTTCCCGCGCGCGAGGCCGTGGACGAGGTGGCCGAACTCGTGGAAGTACGTCACGACGTGCGCGTGCTCCATGAGCGCTGGACCCGAGAGGGTCGCCGGATCGGGGAAGTTGCAGTTCAGCACGCCGTGTCCGAATTGCTTGCCGCCGACGCCTTGACGCAGGGGAGCGTTGAAGAACCACTTGTTCTTCCCCTCGCGCGGATGCATGTCCAGCGAGATCCGACCCGCGGCCTCGCCGTCGATCGTCACGTCGAAGCTCTCGACCGTGGGATGCCAGCGCTCCTCGTGCACGACCGGTGTGAACGTCATGCCGAAGAGCTCGCTGTTGAGATCGAGGATCGCCTGGCGCACGCGACCGTACTCGAGGTACGGGCGGACCTCCTGCGCGTCGAAGCGGAAGCGCTTCGTCTTCAGGCGGTTCATGTAGAACTGCCACTCCCAGTCGCCGACCGCGGTCGCGCCGGGGTGGTCGATGCGCTTCTCTTCGAGCAGGACGGCGAGCTCGGCCTGAGCAGCGTCGCGCGACGCGTCGTCGAGCTCCGCGAAGAAGCTCTCCAGCGCCTCGGGCGTCTCCACCATGCGGTCCTCGACGTTGTAGTGCGCCCAGCTCGGGTAGCCGAGGAGACGCGCGAGCTCGTGCCGCGTGCGCGTGAGCGCGGCGAGCACCTCCAGGTTCTGCGGTGCGCGCTGGAGGTATTCGGTCTGGAGCGCCTTGCGGGCGCGATCGCTCCGCGCATAGGTCATGAACGGCTGGTGATCGGGCGGATTGGTGCTGATACGGATGACGCCGTCGGGACCCGGCTGATGCGTTGCGACGTAATCCGCCGGCAGACCATCGAGCTCGTGCGGTCCTTCGAGCGCGATGTGGCGCGTGTCGCTGCGGATGTTCCGCGCGTGGTCCTGGCCGAGCTTGGTCAGCTCGGCGCGCAGCGCACGGGCGCGTTCGCGCTCGGCCGGGCCGAGCAGGGCGCCGGCGCGGCGCATGTCCGAGCGCACGAGGTGCACCAGGCGCCGCTCCACGGGACCGAGTGATGCCTCGTCGAGCGCGCCGAGCGCGTCGTACACCGGCCGGCTCTGCAGCAGGCGCTGGCCCAGATCGATGGCCTCGCGCTGCAGCTTTTCGGCGATCTGCTGGACCTCGCGGTCCGGATGCATCGCGATGTAGATGCCGCACTCGCTCGCGAGGTTGCTGAGCTCGACCTGAAAGTCGTTGAGCGGGCTGATCACCGTGTCCTGCGTGAACGGCTGGTGTGCGCGGTCGAGCTGCCGAAGGAGTGACTCGGCGCGCGCGAGACGTTCGCGGCTGCGCGTCTCGAGCCGCTCGACGGTGATCGGCGCGGGCATCGTGAGCGTCACCGGCGCGAGTTTAGGAGGACGTGGCCGACACCGTTCGAGCGGGCAGGCGTTCTAGCGGCTCATCGAGCGATAGCGAAGCACGCCCAGTGGCGCGAAGATCGCGACCAGCACGACGACCCAGATGATCGTGAGCTCGATCGGGTGCTCGGCGGGGAGACCAGATGCGGCGAAGGGGTTCGGGTTCCCCCACAGCTGCCGCGTCGCGGCGGTGAGAGCGCTCACCGGATTCCATTCGGCGAAGGGTCGGAGCCAATCCGGAAGCGTCTGCGTCGGCACGAAGACGTTCGACAGGAACGTGATCGGGAACAGCACGGTGAACGAGAGCTGCTGGGTCGCCTCGGGCGTCTGCACGGACAGGCCCAGCCATACCCCCATCCAGGCCATCGCGAAGGCGAACAGCAACAGCAACCCCACACCGCCCAGGAACGAGAGAACGTCGGTGTGCACGCGCCACCCGACCGCGAGGCCGGTGAGCATGAGCACGATCAGGATCCCGCCGTTGTAGACGACGTCGGCGAAGGTGCGTCCGCTGAGGACGGCGGAGCGAGCCATGGGAAGCGATCGAAAGCGATCGAGGATCCCCTTGCTGAGGTCATAGGTGAGCGTGATCGCCGTCGTCGCGGCGGCGAACACGATCGTCTGGGCGAAGATGCCCGGCATCAGGTACTCGGTGTAGGACCCGCCACCCGGGAGCGGGATGGCGCCACCGAACACGTACGCGAACAGCAGCACGAACATGATCGACTGGAGGATCGCGAAGATCCAGAGCTCGGGGATGCGCGGCACCCGCTTGAGGTTGCGCCAGGTCATGATCAGACCGTCGGCCACCTCCTGGCGCGGGCCAGAGTTCGCGAGGCGCGCTGGTGTCGCGGTCATCACTTCGTCTTCTCCGATCCCACGGCGACATCACCGTTGGCGCCCGCGGCCGCCAGCTCGGCGGCATGGCCGGTGAGGGTCAGGAACACGTCATCGAGAGTCGGCCTGCGGAGCGCGATGTCGTCGATGGCGATGCGCGCCTCGTCGAGATCGCGGACCACCTGCACAAGGCTGCGCGCGCCGCCGCGCGCGGGCACGGTGATCCGGCGCATGTGGTCATCGACGGTGTGCTCGCCCTCCGTCGCGCGAACGAGGAGCTCGATGGCGCGCGGGACATCGGCGCGATCGTGGACGACGACCTCGATACGCTCGCCGCCGACCTTCGCCTTGAGCTCGTCGGCCGTGCCGCGCGCGATGATCTTTCCATGGTCGACGACGGCGATCTTGTTCGCGAGCTCGTCCGCCTCCTCGAGGTACTGCGTGGTCAGGAGCAGAGTCGTGCCCTCGCGCACGAGGCCGCGGATGATCTCCCACATCCCGAGGCGACCGCGCGGGTCGAGGCCGGTCGTGGGCTCGTCCAGGAACAGGATCCGCGGCCGGCCGCTGAGCGCGCTCGCGAGATCGAGCCGGCGACGCATGCCGCCGGAGTAGGTCTTCACGACGCGGTCCGCGGCGTCGGCCAGCCCGAACTGCTCCAGCAATTCAGCGGCGCGCCGGCTCGCCTCGGCCCAGGTGAGCTGGTACAGCCGACCGAACAGCTGGAGGTTCTCGCGGCCGGTCAGGTTCTCGTCGACCGCCGCGTACTGACCCGACAGACCCATGATGTGGCGGATCTCCTGGGCCTGGCGAACGACATCGAAGCCGCCGACCGTTGCGCGCCCAGCATCCGGCCGCAGGAGCGTGGTGAACACGCGGACCGCGGTGGTCTTGCCGGCGCCGTTGGGGCCGAGCATGCCGAGGACGCTGCCCTCGGCGACCGTGAGGTCGAGACCGTCGAGAGCACGTACCTCGTTCTTGCGGGAGCGGTAGATCTTGACCAAGCCTTCGGCGACGATGGCGTCAGGAATAGGGGAACCTCCGGAGCAAGTGGGGTCGAGGCATCATTTCACGATTCGCGACGGGTCACTGCATCGCGTGACGCATTGCCAGGCGACCCTGACCGGGGCGGGCGAGGATCTCGCCCTCCGCGTACGCGACGACGCCGCGCAGCAGCGTGTGCGTCGGCCACCCCGTGACCTCCCAGCCCTCATAGGGGTCGTAGTCGCAGGCGGAGTGCATCTCGCTCGCACGGATCGCGCGCGTGCGCTCGGGATCGAAGATCACGATGTCGGCATCGCTGCCGACGGCGATCTCGCCCTTGCCGTGCAAGCCCGCGATCCGCGCCGGCGAGGTCGCGAGGACGTCGACCATGCGCTCCACGGTCAGGCGCCCGCGGCGCACTCCTTCTGAATAAAGCATCGGCAGCAGTGTCTCGAGATTCGCGACGCCCGGCGGCACGCGGTCGAACGCGAGCCCGGGAGCGAGCTTCGCCGCGCGCCGGTGCGGGTAGTGATCCGTGCCGACCGTGTCGATCAGGCCGTCGCGTAGCGCGTCCCACATCGCGTCGACGTCCTCCCGATCGCGGAGCGGCGGCTGTCCGACCCACAGCGCCGCGTCCGGCCGCTCGAAGCGCTCGCGTGTGAGATAGAGGTAGAGCGGCCGCGTCTCGCCGTAGATGCGCAGCCCGCGCGCCTTCGCCTCAGCCAGCGCCGCGAGGGCGACGCGCGACGACAGATGCACGAGATAGACAGCGGCGCCCGTCTTCGCCGCCAGCTGCGCCGCGGAGCGGACGGCGACGTCCTCCGCCTCGGGCGGACGGCTCTCGGGAAAGTACCGCACGCCGTCGTGACCGGCGGCATGCAGCTCCGCGGTGGACCGCGCGACGATGGCGTGATCCTCGGCGTGCACCGCGACGAGCATTCGCGCTTCTGCCGCGGCGCGGAGGACGCGGACGTAGTCGCTGATCCGCTCCTCGAAGCGCGGCGCGACCATGAACACCTTGATGCCGGCGTGCCCATCGCGCACGAGCGACGGCAGCTCGCCGATCGCCGCGTCGCTCGGATCGGTGACGACGACGTGGAACGCGAAGTCCGCGAGCGATCGTTCGGCGTCGCGTAGCCCACGCTCGATGCCGGCTCGCAGCGTGACCTCCTGATAGACCATCGAGCACACCGTCGTCACGCCGCCGGCGATCGCGGCACGCGTACCGTGCTCGAAGTCGTCGAGCGGCGTGAACGTCGGCGTGCTCGCGAGGTGCGTGTGCATATCCACGCATCCCGGCAGGACGAGCTTGCCCGTCGCGTCGATCTCGCGTGACGCCGGCGGCACCTCGCCGATGGTCGCGACCCGTCCGTCCAGTACGCCGACGTCGGCGGGCGTGCTGCCGCTCGTCGTTACGACGGTGCCGCCGCGGATCGCTAGGTCGATCCGGTCCGTCCTCTCGCACGCGCGAGAAGCGCGAATCCGCCGGCCAAACCCGCGAGCATCACGAAGTGCACCCAGAGGTCCGGGCCACCGATGCCACGCGCGAGGATGATCGACAGACCGAGGAGTGTCCCGGCGAGCGCAAAGATGTAGGCGGCCCATGCGAGTCGGGCCGAAGGCGACCGGAACAACATCACCGCGGCGACGGCCAGAACGGCTCCGATGAGACCCTCGGCCACGCTCGCGGGCGGACTCGGCTCGGGAAAGATCGTCAGCGTGGCGCGCGTCACGCCCGAGTGGAAGAGTGCGGCCGCCAGGTACAGCAGGGCGTTCGCGGTCGTGAGCAGGGCCAACGCATTCATTCCGTTCGCTACTCCGTATCGTCCTCGAGGCTCGAGAGGCGCTCGGCCTCGTCCTGCTGCGCGAGCGCGTCGATCATGTCGTCGATGTCCCCGTCCATGCGCCGCTCGAGGTTCGACAGGTTGTATCCGAGCCGCTTGTCGGTGAGACGGTCCTGGGGGAAGTTGTAGGTGCGCATCTTCTCGGAGCGCTCGCCGCGACCGATCTGCGCGCGGCGGGCCGTCCCGGTCTCCAGCTCGCGCCGCTCCTGCTCGCGCGCCAGGAGGCGCGCGCGCAGAACGGCCATCGCCTTCGCGCGGTTCTTGAGCTGCGAGCGCTCGTCCTGACACGTCACGACCTCGCCGGTCGGGAGGTGCGTGATCCGCACCGCGGAGTCCGTGGTGTTCACGCCCTGTCCGCCCTTGCCGCCGGCCCGGTACACGTCGATCTTCAGATCGCTCTCGGGGATCTGGATGTCGATCTCCTCGGCCTCCGGGAGGACGGCGACCGTCGCGGTCGAGGTGTGGATGCGCCCCTGCGCCTCCGTCTCGGGCACGCGCTGGACGCGATGCACGCCCGATTCGAACTTCAGCTTGCTGTACGCACCCTTCCCGGCGATCCGGAAGATGACTTCCTTGAAGCCACCCTTCTCCGCATCGCTCTGCGACAGCACCTCGACCTTCCAGCGATGGCGCTCGGCGTACCGCGCGTACATCCGATAGAGATCGAGCGCGAAGAGCGCGGCCTCTTCCCCGCCCTCGCCGGCGCGGATCTCGACGATGACGTTCTTCTCATCGAGAGGATCGCGCGGAACGAGCTGAGCACGGAGCTTCGCGAGCGTCTCATCGATCTGGCGCGACGCGTTGGCCACGTCCTCGCGCGCGATGTCGCGCAGGTCCGCGTCATCGGAATCGACGAGCTGCCGCGCTTCCTCGAGACGCGCTTCGGCAGCGCGCAGCGCGCGCACCGTATCGACGACCGGCTGCAGCTGCGCGAGCTCCTGGCCGACCTCGCGGATGCGCTCGTGGCTCGCGGTCGTCTCGGGATCGGCCATGAGCCGCGTGAGCTCGTCGTACCGCTCCTCGACCTTCGCCAGACGCCGGCGGAGGCCGGGAGTGAGTGGATCGCTCACGGCTGGCTCGGCGCGGGCGCCTTGCCCGCAACCTCGGCATCGCCTGCGAGCGCCTCCTGGAGCGACGCGACCGCGACCTCGATCATGCCCGCGTCGGGTCGCCGCGTCGTGATCCGCTGCAAGAGCAGTCCGGGCGCGACGAGGATGCGCATCACGGGATTCGACTCGTGCGCCGCGCCGAAGCGCAGCACCTCGTACGAGATCGAGGCGACCGGGACGATCAGCAACAGGCGAGCCACGAGGTCGACGAAGATGTTGGTCCGTGGCAGGAAAGCGAACAGCGCGATCGACACCACGACGACGAAGAGGAGGAACGCCGTGCCGCAGCGCGGATGCGCGGTGGGATATGGCTCGATGCGCGCCGGCACGAGCTCGTCTCCGTGCTCGAACGCGTGGATCGTCATGTGCTCTGCGCCGTGGTACATGAACACACGGCGGATATCGGGCGCCAGCGAGATCGCCGCGAGATAGCCGAGGAACAGCGCCATCCGCAGGATGCCTTCGGCGATGTTCAACAGCAGCGATGATTCGATGAGCTGGTGCGCCGCCTGGGTCGCGAAGTACGGGATGCCGACGAAGAACGCGAGCGCGGCGAGGAGCGCGACGCCGAAGATCACGGCGTTGCCGCCGCTGCTCACGGAGCCCTCTCCCTCCTGGAGCTGCAGGTCCGCGGACTTCATGAGCATCCGCGTGCCGTACGAGAGCGATTCCCAGAGCACGATGAGGCCGCGCACGAATGGCGCGCGGGCGACGCGAGACCGCAGCAGCGTCGAGCGCAGCGGCTCGCGGTACCGGTAGATCTCGCCGCTGGGGAGGCGGCACGCGAGCCCGACGGTGCGCCGGCCGCGGATCATCACGCCCTCGATGACGGCCTGCCCGCCGTACGCCGTGGGCCCCTTCATCGTCCGGGCGCCGTCTCGGCGGTACGGACGGCCCGACGTGGCACCTCGTGGCAGCTCCGGCAGCGCGCCTCGTACGCCTCCTTCGCGCCGATGACGATGATGGGCTCGTCGTAGAACGCCGGCACGCCGTCGACGATCCGCTGCGTTCTGGTCGCCGCTTCGCCGCAGACCACGCAGATCGCCTCGAGCTTGTCGACCTTCTCCGCGAGAGCGAGCAGCGTCGGCACGGGACCGAACGGCTCGCCGCGGAAATCGAGATCGAGGCCGGCGCAGATGACGCGGCGGCCACTTGCGACCAGCTTGCGCACCACACCGACGATCGCGTGGTCGAAGAACTGGACCTCGTCGATGCCGACCACCGTCGTGTCCGGCGAGATGAGCTGGAGGATCTCCTCCCCGACGAGCACCGGACGCGCCTCGAACGTGTCGCCGTCGTGCGAGCGCACCGCCTCGACCGCGAAGCGAACGTCGATGGCGGGCTTGAAGACCTGCACGGCACGGCGCGCGATGACCGCGCGCTTCACACGGCGGATGAGCTCCTCGCTCTTGCCGCTGAACATCGAGCCGACGATGACCTCGAGACCCGCGTGGGTCGAGGCGCCGATCGGCGGCAGCTAACGGCCCGGAGCGGCCTCCGCCTTCGCGGTCGGCTGCTCCGCCTGCTTGGTCCCGTACCGCTTGTTGAAGCGATCGACGCGACCCTGGATGTCCAGGATGTGCTGCTTGCCCGTGAAGAACGGGTGGCACTTCGCGCAGACCTCGACGTGGAGCTCGGGCTTCGTCGAACCGGTCGTGAACGTGTTGCCACAGGCGCATTGCACCTTGGCCTGCATGTACTTGGGGTGGATCTTTTCCTTCATGGGGTCCTTCTCTCTATGCCGCTGGGATGACGTTGACTTTGCGCCGGTCGTCGCGCGCGGGGGTGTACTTCACTTCGCCCGCGACCAGAGCGAAGAGCGTGTGGTCCTTGCCGACGCCGACGTTCTGGCCCGGCAGGAGTCGCGTACCGCGCTGGCGGACGAGGACCGTGCCCGCCTCGACCAGCGAGCCGGCGAATTCCTTCACGCCGAGACGCTGCCCGGCGGAGTCGCGACCGTTGCGTGTGGAGCCTGCGCCCTTTTTGTGTGCCATATCTCTCTTAAGCCTCGATCTTCGTGATCCGGAGCGTCGTCTCCGACTGGCGGTGGCCGCGTCCGCGGCGCTGGCGGGTCTTGTTCTTGTAACGGAGGACCTGGATCTTGGGGCCCTTGCCATGGGCGACGATCTCCGCCGTCACTTTCGCGCCCTCGAGCGCCGGCTTGCCGGCCTTCACCTCGTCGCCGTCCGCGATGACGAGGATGTCGCCGAGCGTGACCGTCTCACCGACCTTACCGGCGAGGCTGTCGACGCTGACGAGGGCTCCCTCTTCGACGCGGTATTGCTTACCGCCGCTGCGGACGATGGCGTACATCGGAAACTCGGACCACCCGGACAGAAAAAGTCGCCGCGCGCGTGCGCGACGTATGAAAAGTATACCGGACGGCCGGGTCGCGCCGACCGTCCGGTACCGAGCGATCAGGCCCGCATACGCGCGGAACGGGCCGCTGGCATGCCCATCAGGCGCACCAGATAGGTCGCGATGCCGAGCAGGGCGGAGAGACCCATGATCGGTGCGACGAACGACACCGGATGGGTGAAGGGCTTCGCGCCCTCGCCGGAGCCCGCGATGAGCAACACCGCGATGAACGCCGCGGCGCCGAGGTTGAGGCCCCAGAAGATCACGTGATCCGCCCACGGCCAGAGGCGCGGACGATCCGCAGAGGTGACGAGGATCGCGCCGAACAGCACGTTCGTCATGACGCCGATGAAGTACGAGTGGTCGAGCGCGTGAAGGAGGCCGACGGAGACCTTGGTGACGTCTCCCTGCGCCGCGATGAACTGCTGGACGAGGATCGCTTGGAGGACGACCGCCAGGACGAGGAAGCCGACCGCGACCGCGATGTGCCGTGTACCTGTGACGGCCATCCACGGAGCGCCGATCGCCGCACGTCCAAAACGGACCGCGACGATGACTATTCCGGCGAGCGTCAGGACGGTCGCGAGCCCCGGGAGCGCTTGCGCCAGCGTCGGGCCGAGGAACGACGCCAACAGCAGGCTGACGGCGAGCACCAGGCCGCCCACGAAGAGGAGATAGACCTGCGTCAGGCCGAGCGTGCTGCGCGTGCCACCACCACCGGCGAGCTGCCACTCCGCGAAGCCCGCCGCGACGAGCACGAGGTAGCCGCCGGTCTGCGCCGTCGCGTGAGCGCCGATGAGATCGAAGCTCGTCGGCAGGACGTTACCCGTTGCCAGGAGCACCTGGACGGTCACGCCGAGCGTCGATCCGATGACGAGCGTCGTCAGGCCGAGCACGACCGAGAGCTTTGGGATATCGAGACGCTGAAGGCCGGCCCAACCTCCGGCGCGCGTGTAGACGAACCACCACCAGTACACGATGACCGCGAGCTCCGCGAGACCGAACACGCCGCGCAGGATGAACACGCCTGACCAGAAGGCCATGACGTACGCGGCCGTGGTGAGCGCGCTGAGCATGACCGGCGCGAAGAGATCCTCTCGTTCGCGAGCGAAGATCCAGATCGCGATGCCGATCACACCCATCGTGATCCAGCCGAGTGTCCCGGAGTGAAGATGTGTGAGGAGCGTGTTGCGGTCGAGCGCACCGAACACCTGGGTCGCATTCGCGAGACCGAGAAGAGCTGTGAGCGTGAAGATGATGAGGCCGTACTGGAACGCCTGTTTGACCTCAGCGCGTGCGCGCATTCCCGTCCCTCCGCCGCTTTCTGGCGGGAGGGTAGGCCTAGCGCGCGCGCGAGTCGAGTGCGACCACCTGCACGTTCTCGGGCAGCGAGCTGCGTGTAACGGAGAGCTTCGGAACCGGCGTGAGCTCTTTCACGCCAAGCTCGTGTAAGAGGCGCTCGAAGGGGCTGTCCTTTTTCTGAACTTCGGGGTCGTAGGACATGGGGACGACGACCTTTGGCTCGAGCTGATGGATGATCTCGGCGGCCTTCGCGGCGGAGAGGTTCGTGTCCGCGCCGGAGATCGGCACGAGCGCGATGTCCACGTCGCCGAGCCGCTCGAGGTCCGCGGCGGGGAGCGCGTGGCCGAGGTCGCCGAGGTGACAGATGACGAGGTCGTCGAGACGGATGGCGAACACGGTGTTGCGACCGCGCGACGCACCCTTGTCCTCGTCGTGGAAAGTGCCCAACCCGGTGACGAGCACCTCGCGGACCTCGTACTCACCCGGGCCGCGAAGCACGACCGGTTCGCCCCCGACCGACTTCAGGCTGGAGTGGCCGGGGTGGTCGTGCGAGATCGTTACGAGACCGGCCTCGGTGCGTGGGATCGCGTGGCCGGACTTGGGATCGGGCGGGTCGGTGAGAACGATGCCTTCACGGCCGCGCATACGGAAGCAAGCGTGTCCCAACCAAGTGAGGTCCATCGGGGGCACCACAATACGCGAAACACCCCGAAAGGCCTCTGGGTAACCGGCTTAGGAGGGGGCCTCGGGCGCCATCGGAGGCCGCCGGCTGACGCGCACCGATCAAGAGGTCGTACAGCGGTGCCTCGCCGGCGATGCCGATGCCTTCTCGACCCTCGTCGAACGTTACGGAGGCCGGGTGTACAACATCGCGCTGCGGATCACGGGCGACGCCGACGCGGCGTCGGACTGCGCACAGGAGGCGTTCATCCGCGCATACAAGGCACTGCATCAATACGACCCGACGCTCCCTTTCGGCCCCTGGATCTTCCGCATCGCCACGAACGCGAGTCTCAACCACGTGCAGCGGTGGCACGCGCATCAGACCGTGGTCGAGGAGCTGCCGGAGTCGGCGGAGCCTGAGGAGTCCGGACCCGAGGCATCGGCACTGAGGCGCGAGGCCGTCTCCGAGGTGCTCGCGGCGATGTCGGAGCTCCCGCCCGCGTACCGCGCGGCCCTGACGCTGCGTCACATGCAGCAGCTGTCCTATCAAGAGGTGGCCGACGCGCTGGGCATCCCACTCGGCACCGTGAAGACCCATCTGCACCGGGCGCGCGCCGCGCTCAAAGCGCGCCTCGCCGCGAGAAAGAGGGAGACGCAAGCATGAACAACGACCTGCCCGGACTCTCCGATCTCGACGCGGATGAGCGGGAGCTCAACTACCTCCTGTCCGCGGTCCCGCCGCAGGCGCCGCCGGTCGGTTTCCGCGACGCGGTGATGCGTCGCGTCGTCGAGCGGCGCGTCGGCTGGGAATTGCTCGTCGCCGCTCTCCTCGCGCTCCCCAGCCTCGCCTACCTCGCGCGCCAGATCGACGAGAGCGGCGCCGAGTTCGCGGCCGCCCTCGTGAACGTCGTGAGCGCCGCCTCGAGCGATACGGCGAACGCGTCCTTCTTCATCGACGGCCTCACCGTGCTCGCCGTCGCGCTCGTCGGCGTCGCGTGCGTGTTCGCGGCGCACGCGATCCTCGCGAGCAGCCCGGGCAGCCGCCGGCTGGTCCGATGACGCAACGCGACATCGTCATCGTCCTCGGAACGCTCGTGGTCGCCGTGGGACTGAGCGCGATCCTGTTCGTTGGCGCCGCTGCCACGTCGCCCGCGTCGGGTCCCGAGCCGTCGGCGCGACCGCGCGTGTTCTTCGATCCGCGCAACAGCCTGCCGCCGGGCCGCACGATCATCGATGCGCAGCGGCGCGTCGCGGGTCCGCTGCAGGTGATCGTTCCGCTGCAACGCGGCGTTTCCGACACCGCGCGCGATGCCGCCGGCCTCCTCCTCACCCTGCTGCTCACCGCATCGACGCTCGTCCTCGCGAACGATCAGGTCGTCGCCGTGTATCGCGCGTCCCTCGGCGGCTGGCGATCGCAGGCGCGGGTGTTCGCGGCCGGTTTCGTCGTCATGGGTCTGGCGATCTCGACCGCGGCACTTGCCTGGGTCGTCTTCCTCAGCTTTGTGGCCGGCGCGCTGCGCGATACGCCATTCGGAGCGCCCGTGGCGCTGCAGGTCGGCCTCACCGCGTTCGCGGTCGTGTGCGTCTTCGCGTTGCTCGCGCTGCTCGTCGGATTCGCCGCGACCGCGTGGCGACTCGGTGATGCGCTGCTGCGCACGCGGGCGCTGTCGCGCTTCCAGACCCAGCTTCCCGCGCCGGTCGTCGCGCTCGCGGGCGCGACGATCCTCTTCGTTCTCTGGCAGATCCCAGCGCTCGGCGCGGTCGCGCTCGCCGCGGTCGTCGCGTACGCGCTCGGCGCGGTCGTGACCGCGCGGCTCATCAAGGAAGGGGTGTCCACATGACCGCCGCGAGCATGAATGTGAATGTCGTGAGGGGCATGGTCTCGACGTGGCCGGGTCGCATCCTCGTGATCGTCCTGGCCGCGGTGCTCGTCGGCGGCGCGGTCACGATGCTCCGCGGGAACACGGGCACGGCGGCGGTGACATACCGCACGGCAGAGGCGACGAAGGCAAGCCTCGCGCAGACCGTGGCCATCTCCGGGTCGGTCAACCCCTCCGGCCAGGCACGGCTCAACTTCCGCAGCAGCGGTCGCATCTCAGCCATCCTCGTGACGGTCGGGCAGCAGGTCACGACCGGCCAGGAGCTGGCGCGCATCGAGGCGACGGATCTCGAGAACGCGCTTGCCAACGCCCAGAACACTCTCGCGAGCGCGCAATCCAACCTGCAGCGCCAGAACCAGTCGTATGCGGACGCGCAGCGGAGCCTCGACAACGCGCGGAAGTCCGCGGACACCGACGTCGCGAACGCGCAGGCGGCCCTCACGAAGATCCAATCGAACTGGGCCTCGGCGAAGTCGAACTATCAGGGTCTCACCTCCACAGCGATCAGCGACATCTCGGCCTTCCAGAACAGCCTCGGAGCGTTCCAATCGCAGATCGACGCGCTGGTCGCACTGATGAGCCAGATCGTCGGCGGCGGAGACACGGGCGATCTTCGAAATGCGTTCAACTCGGTGACGTCGGCGAAGTCGCCCGCGCTCGAAAACGCACAGGCGAACTCTCTGAGTCTTCTCTCGCCGGCGCTCACGGATTACCAGAGCGCGCGGAGCGCAACGTTGTCGCTGATGGCCGACTTTGAAGCTGCGCTCGCCGCTGGGAGCGACACCACCGGGATCGCCGCCAACAACCAGTTGGCGCAGACGAACTACGCCATCGCGCTCTCGCGCCTCACCAGCGCGCTGGACACGACCTCGTCGGTCCTCGCGACGATCCAGAGCAGCGTGACGAGCGCGCAAGCTTCCCTCAATACCCAGTCCACGAGATCGCTGCACGATCCATTCGACCAATGGCGCGCCAGCCTCGCCACGCTGTACACGCTCGTCGGCAGCGAGCAGCAGCGCGTGTCGACGCTCAAGCTGAAGCTCTCGCAGGCGACCACAGCCGCCAACACCCTGAGCGACGCGATCAACGGTGCCTACGTCACGGCGGTGCAGAACGTTCCCGCGACGATCGACCGCACGCGGCAGACCGTGCAGAGCGCTGAGAGCGCACTGGCCTCGAAGCCGACGGACATCCAGAGTGCTCAGAACAGCGTCGCCTCGGCGCAGCTGTCGGTGCAGACCGCCCAGACGAATCTCGACTACGCGACGCTACGTGCACCGAGCGCGGGCGTGATCCAGGCGATCAACGGGACCGTGGGCGAGCCCGCGTCGTCGAGCACCACGACCCCGGTCGTCCTCCTCGCGAACACCGGCACCGTGCAGCTGCACGGGACGGTCGGCGAGTCGGACGTTTCGAAGCTCAAGCTCGGTCTCGTCGCGAACGTCACCGTGGACGCGCTCGGCGCGACGACGCGCATGACCGGCAAGGTCACCGGCCTCGACCCGGTCGCGACGATCCAGCAGGGTGTGCCGGTCTACGGCGTGGACGTGACGATCGACGTTCCGGACGCCTCGATCAAGCCCGGCATGAGCGGCACGGCGAACGTGATCCTCGTGAGCCGTCAGGACGTGCTCACGGTCCCGAATCTCGCGATCAAGACACAGGGGACCCGTCGCTACGTGCAGGTGTTGAGGGACGGTCAGCCGGTCGACCTCGACGCGACGTTCGGCATCTCCAACGACACGCTCACCGAGGTCACCGGCGGCGGCCTCAAGGAAGGCGACCTCGTCATCCTGCCGCAGGCCCGCGCCGGCGCGACGGTCGCGCCGAACCGCGGCGGCCAGCAGGGCCCGGGCGGGCCGGGCGGGATCGTGATCCGGTGACCGTCTCGGGTCGCGCGGCGGTTCCGTACCGCCACGGACCGGCGGCCGCGCCGCGGCCGGTGGTGCGCGTGCGCGGCGTCACGAAGACGTACCGCATCGGAAAGGACATCGAGGTCCGCGCGCTCGCTGGCGTGGATCTCGACATCCACGCCGGGGAGTTCGTGGCGATCATGGGCCCGTCGGGGTCGGGCAAGTCGACGCTGATGAACGTGCTGGGCTGCCTCGATGTCGCTGACGGCGGCACGTACGAGCTGGCCGGCGAGAACGTCGGCAGGCTATCCGACGATCAGCTCGCCGCGATCCGCAACAAGCACATCGGGTTCGTGTTCCAGACCTTCAACCTCCTCTCGCGCCTCAACGCGGTCGAGAACGTCGAGCTTCCGCTGGTCTACGGCGGCGATCGCCACGATCGTCGTGCGCGCGCGCTCGCGGCGCTCGGGCAGGTCGGCCTCGACGATCGCGTACGCCACCGCCCGAGCGAGCTCTCCGGCGGACAGCAGCAGCGCGTCGCGATCGCCCGCGCGCTCCTCACCGATCCGTCGATGATCCTCGCAGACGAGCCGACCGGGAACCTCGACTCGCACTCGAGCGCGGAGATCCTCGCCATCTTCCAGCGCCTCAACGAGGTCGGCAAGACCGTCGTCATGGTCACGCACGAGCCCGACGTCGCCGCGCATTGCAAACGCATCGTGCGGATGCGCGACGGCGTCGTCGCGCACGACGAGCCGGTCCTCGAGCCACGCCGTGCGGAGGACGAGATCGCGTCGGGCATCGGGGGAGCCGATTGAAGCTTTACGACTCGTTCCGCTCCGCGCTGCAATCGCTGATCGTCAACAAGCTGCGTTCATCGCTCACGATGCTCGGCGTGATCATCGGCGTCGCGTCGGTCATCGCGATGGTCGCCGTCGGGAACGGCGCATCGCAGCAGGTGCAGAGCACGATCCTGTCGCTCGGCTCGAACCTCATCACCGTGAGTCCGGGGAACCTCACCGATCAAAGCCTTCGCGGCGCCGGTGCCCAGGCGCAGAACCTCACCCTCGACGACATGCGCTCGCTCCAGGCCCAGCTCGGTCCGACGATCGCCGCGATCCACGCGGAGCAGGGCGCCGGGCGCTGGCAGGTGACGGCCGCGGGTCAGAACTGGAACACCAACGTCAACGGCGTGACCGAGCAGTACCCGGTCGTGCGCGACTGGAACATGCAGAGCGGGGACTTCTTCACGGAGTCGGATATGACCATCAACGCGCAGGTCGCGGTCATCGGCTCGACGACCGCGACGAACCTCTTTGGCGAGGGCGACGCGGTCGGCCAGACGCTCCAGCTGCGCCAGGTCTTCGGCGGGGGCGCACAGGGTCAGGGCCAGCAGCGGGCGCGCATCGTCAACTTCAAGATCATCGGCGTCCTCGAGTCGAAGGGCAGCACCTTCGGCTTCAGCCGCGACGATCAGGTCCTCGTTCCGATCACGACCGCGCAGCGCGTGCTCACCGGGCGGCTGAACGTGGTGAACACGATCGTGGTCAAGGCCACGTCGAGCGAGACGATGGGCGAGACCACCGCCGACGTCACCAGCGTGCTCCTGCAGCGGCACAAGATCACCGATCCGGTGTCCGCTGACTTCACCGTCACGAACCAGAACGACACGCTGTCCGCCCTGAGCGCCGTGACCGCCTCGTTCACTCTGCTGCTGGGAGCGATCGGCGGCATCTCGCTGCTCGTGGGCGGCATCGGGATCATGAACATCATGCTCGTGTCGGTGAACGAGCGGACGCGCGAGATCGGGATCCGCAAGGCCGTGGGCGCGCGGCGGCGGGACATCATGATCCAGTTCCTCATCGAGTCGATGGCGCTCACCGGCATCGGTGGCGTCCTCGGGATCCTGCTTGGTTGGGCGATCACCCTCGCGGTGTCGCTCATTCCTCAGGCGAGCGGTCTGGTCCTCCTCATCACCGCCGGCACCGTGATCATCGCCGTCGGCGTTTCCGTCGCCATCGGCGTCGTCTTCGGGCTCTACCCCGCGATGCGCGCCGCGCGGCTCCACCCCATCCAGGCACTCCGCTACGAGTGACCTCCGCCTTTGGCTCCGGCTTTCTGGAGCGGCCTAAGCCGCTCCATCAGTAAGAAGGGAACACGTACATGAAGCCAGCACAGATCGCCATCGCCGCAGTCATCGCGCTCGCTCTCGTGGGCGGCGGGTTCGCGGCTGGAATGACCGTGGGCCGCGGCAGCGGCGCGGAAGCCAGCGCATCGGCGTCGCCATCGGGTGCGGCCGGCCGCGGAGCGCTCACCGGACGCGTCGGTCAGGGCGGCGCAGCGGGTGGGGGCGGTGCGCTCGGTGGGCAGGCCATGACCGGGCGGATCCTCTCCGTGAACGACGGCTCGATCACGATCGAGGTACGCCAGCCCGGCGCGCAGGGCGCGTCGCCGACGGTGACGTCCCAGATCGTGCTCGTCGGCAGCTCGACGCGGATCGTGAAGACGGTCGAGAGCGACATCAAGCTCGGCGATCTCAAGGCCAACGATCAGGTCACCATCGTCGGCACCACGGACGCGAACGGGAACGTCTCGGCGACGGCGATCGTCGCCGGCGGCAACGCGCTGCAGGGTCTCTTCGGCGGTCAGGGCGGCCGCGGCGCGAGCCCGAGTCCGAGCCCCAGCGCGCGTCCGTAACTTCAGTGGAATAGTCCCGCCGTCTATTCCACAGATGAAATAGACGGTCGTACGATCCTCCCTGCCGCAGCTGGTTCCGCCACCCAGCCTGGGTGTCCGAACGATCCATGGGACGACAAGGATCGAGACCCCCCGCGCCCCTAGACGATCGCCTCGCCTGGATGACCTCCCACGCCCAATTGCGCAGACGTCCGATCTCGCGCACCAGCTCGGCATGAGGATAGGCATGATTAAGTTGGTCCTACGCACGCAGGCAGTTCGAGTCAGTCCGCGCCGGACCTCTCGCAAGACGAGCAGGATCAGTGGACGTGGGCGGAAGTTCCGCTAGTCGCTCGCATCCCCGTGGCTCGGCTGTCGTCAGCAGCCGTCAGGGCAGGTTAATCAGATACCAACGAGCTCCCTGGTGCTGCATGAAGATTTCATCAGCGAAGCCATTTCCGGTGATCCGGGCAGTTATGAGGTACGAGGCAATAGGGTGCGGTTCGTAAGTCACGTCAAGGATCTGCCCCGACACCGCCCGATAACGTTCGATTCTCTCTGGGATCGCCTGAAGATTCTCTCGGTCTGTGGGCATGAGCCACCGGATGCGGAGGGCGTCACCGCTCCGAACAGCTGCGACGTAACTTGTCGTCAGCTCCTCGGGGGTCAGCGCGCCGCGCACGCGATTTAGGAGTCGCGGACCGCCGAAGACGACTCCCGCAATCACGACCGCGATGACGATCGGGACGATCACTGCCGCAATCCAGCGAGGGCCTGATAGTCGAAAGCCGCCACGCACGGTGCCGCCGCCGACAGCAGCGAGCGCGGGGAGGACAAGCTCTGGGTGCAAATGCGCGTCGATCGCCCCACGAAGAAGATCGAGGCTTCGCAAGATCGACGATTCGCCCGCAGCGAGACTCGCGATCTCTTCGCCGTAGCGCTCGCGCCACCGCGCTGGATACAGCCGAAGCAGGATCGGCAGCTTCATCGAGCTGCCAGCCGGCGAGCCGCAATGGTCGTCACCCTCCGCAGCGCATCGAGCTCGGCGGCGAGCGCACTTGCGCCAGAGGCGGTCAGTCGATAAGGGCGACGCGGTCCATCCGCAGTCAGCGGCTCTATGTAGTTGGCAGCCTCGAGTCTCGCAATCGCTCCATATAGGCTTCCCGGCCCAAGGCGTCGGCCGCTCAGTCGGGCAATGTCCTGCTGGATCGCATAACCGTGCTTCGGTTCGTCAGCCAGGCTCGTGAGAATCAGTAGACCTTCGTTGGTTAGCTTCCCCTCATGCGCCATGTGTGGACACTATTACGCGACGCGTAGTATGTCAATGCGCGAGCAGCGACCCCCACGCTGGCTTCCAATGGACCTCGACCTTCTTGCCGATCACTACGCGGTCCACCATTTCGGCGACGATCTCCCGCCATTCCTTATCATCCGGTGGCCTTCCATCGAGAGAATCACTCGGCCGCGGCGATGATCCGCTCGTAGTCTGGCTCCTTGTCGCGGCGATTCCGCTTCAGCGTATGCAGGTTCAGGAGCAGGCTGAGACGCTCGACCCGTTTGTAGCTGCCGCGCTGCAACGTGAGGTGCTTCTTCACGTCACGCAGCACGGACTCGATCGCGCCGGTGCTCGTGAATCGCTCGTGGCGGGCGAGCTGCGGTCCGAGCACCGCCTCGGTCTCGATGATCCAGCGCTCGAGCTCGGGGATGCGCTCCTTGCGTGCGAGCGCGACAAACCGGCGCCAGGCCGCGGCCGTCTGCATCGACTTGCGCAGCGCTGCCCAGTGAGGCTTCTTCCGCGAGTGCAGTTCGTGCTTGATAAGGATGTCCTCGGCGCGCTTGCGGACGTGCCACACCGATATGGCAACAGCTGCTCCCGGCCAACGCGCCTTCGCGCTCTGGAGCACGGCCTGCTCACCGTCGCAGACAATCCGGTCGGCCGTGCCCTCGACCTCAGCAAGAAATCTGCGCCAGTCGTAGGCCGTCTTGTGCCAAGAGGCGCGCAGCAAGAGCAAGTCGAGCGGCCCGCCGACACGCTCCTGGCTCGCTGCCCCGAAGACGGTGAAGCGCATCTCGCCGCCGGGCTTGGGGAACCCATAGCGATCGACTGTGGCGATGTTGAAAGGCACGGCATCGAGCAGGACGCTGTGCAGCTGGGTTGGTCGCGGACGCAGCTCCTCGAAGATCGGCTCGCTGAAGCGCTCGATCCACGGGACCGCGAGCGTGCTGTCCTCGCTCGGCTTGCGGTTGGTGCGCTCGCGCGCGTCAGCCGCGACCTGCCAGAACGAGGCTCCGCGCCCGAGCAGCCAGAGCGTGCGCGCGATCTCCTTCGTTGGGTATCGGAAGCGCCGGCGCACGCCGACCGGAACGGTCGTGAACGCGTGTGTCGTTGCCGGTGGCTTGGGCTGGCACCGGTAGAGGGCGCGCTCGTACTTGGTGTACTTCCCACTGCGCGTCACCCTCGAGCTCTTGTGTTTCGGGCAGCGCGGAAGATCCGAGGCGAGCGGGCGCGGCATGCGGCGATGCTACTGGGTTACCGCAACTTAATCATGCCTATCGGCATGAGGGGGCCAATAATTACGTTGTTGCTACGTGCTCTACGACGGCTCGGGGTTGCTTCGGAGGAGTGGCCCGTTGTCATCTTCGGCGCGGTCTTGGGCCTCATGTGGACGATGGGCAGCCTGGCATGGGTCTTCACGTCGGACTACTTATTCGCGATTGACAGCGCGATCGACTGGCTTCGAGTCGCGCTGGTGCTGCCGGCACTCGTCAGCGTGACCGTCGGAGAGGCTCTGTACCGTTCCGGCTTTGGTTTCGAGGAACTTGGTATCGCGGCCGGTGCCATGCTGGCGTCGCTGCTCTGGATCGTGGGCCTACTGATCCTCGCTCGCCGCGGCTGAGAAGGCAGCACCACGGTGACTGCTGTGCCGCCGGCAAGCGGATCTGCGCTTCAAGGCGAAGAACTCGTGTAGCGATATCAAAAACAGAAATCGCGAAAGCACTCCCGGAAGGTGACCTCCCGGACTAGACCCGCCGCTACGGCGGAGGGCCGAAGCTCCAAGCGGTGCAACCGGTGCCCGTGACCCAGCGCGCATTAACTTCCCGGTACGGTGCGCACGTGCGGACCCTTACATCGTTTCGGGAGCGCTGACGCCGAGCATCCCGAGCGTCTGACGCAGGGTGACCTGCACCGCCTGCACGAGACGAAGCCGCGCCTTCGACACTGCGGCATCGTCGCTCACCACGCGGTGGTCGCGGTAGAAGCCGTGGAACGCACCGGCAAGCTCGAGCGCGTAGCCGGTCAGGAGGTGCACGCCGCGGTGGCCGACGATGTCGGCGAGCAGCTCCGGGAAACGCAGGCAGAGCTTGATCAGCGCGAGCTCGCCCGGCGTCGTGAGAACGGAGAGGTCGGCGCCCCCGGGCGTGATGCCGCGCTCGGCGGCGGTGCGGAAGATGCTCGCGATGCGCGCGTGCGCGTACTGCACGTAGTAGACGGGGTTGTCGTTCGATTGCTGCACCGCGAGCTCGAAGTCGAAGTCGAGCTGGCTGTCGGCGCTTCGCTGCAGCAACAGGAAGCGCGCGGCGTCCTTGCCCACCGCCTCCAGCACGTCCTCGAGCAACAGGAACAGCCCGGTCCGTCGTCCCATCCGTTGCAGCACGCCCTCGTGAAGGAAGCGGACGTACTGGTACAGCACGACGCTCCAGCGGTCTTCCGTGATCCCGAGCGCGGGCAGGGCGATCTTCATTTGCAGCAGGTGGTAGTGCGTGTTCGCGCCCCAGACATTGATCTTGAGGTCGATCCCCCGCTCCTCGAGACAGAGGCGGTGATAGGCGATGTCCGTCCCGAGATACACCGGCTCGCCGTTCGAGCGGATGACGACCCAACCCTCCTCCCCTTCCCGGTCGAGCGCGCGAGCCTCCGACGATTCGAACCACACCGCGCCGTCGCGGTCGACGAGACAGCCACGGCGCCGCAGCTCTTCCATCGTCTTCGTGAAGTAGCTCGACTCGAGGAACGAGGACTGCTTGAACCAGCTGTCGAACGTGATGCCGAACTTCCGCGTCACGCGCTGCGCGTCCGCGACGACCCAGTCGATCGCCATCGGTCCGAACACGCGCCCCTGCTCCTCGAGCGACAGCGTGCGGTAGACGTCGCCATGCCGCTCCTTGATCTGCGCGGCGATGTCCTTCACGTAATCACCGGGATACGCGTCCGGCGGGACCGGGATGTCCTCGCCGAAGAGCTGGCGGTAGCGGATCCCGACCGATTCGCCGAAGCGCTTCACCTGCGTCCCGCCGTCCTCGACGTAATACTCGCGCTGGACGTCCGCGCCCGCGAACTGCAGCACCGAGGAGAGCACGTCGCCGAGCGGACCGCCGCGCGCGTTCGCGAGCGTCAGCGGACCGGTGGGATTTGCCGAGATGAACTCAACCTGGATCTTCTTGCCGCGCAGCGTCTCGGAGCGGCCGTAGTCGGCGCCCTCGGCGATGATCGCGTCGACCTGCGCGCGAAGCCACGTCTCATCGAGGCGCACATTCACGAAGCCGTTGCCGGCCACCTCGGCCGACGCGAGCGGCGCGCGGAGCTCCAGCGCGTCCTTGATCGCGGTCGCGATCTCGCGGGGCGGCTTGCGCACGATCTTCGCGAGACGCATCGCGATGCTCGTCGCGTAGTCGCCGTGCTCCGGATTGGCCGGCACCTCGACGTCGATCGGCTCGCTCTCGGTACCCACCCAGCCGCGCTCGCGCGCGGCGCGCCCGAGCGCGTCCGAAAATGCGGCGGCCACGAGGTCGCGGGCGGGAATGGTCACGCCACGGAGTCTGGGGCAGGCACCGTGACCGCGCCAACGTCGCCGGTCGGAACGTGCTCGCGGAAGAACAGCAGGATCAGGGACGCGGCGGCGGCGTAGAAGACGACGAGCGTGAGGAGGTTCACGGTGTAGCCGCCGGTCCCGACCGCGCCGCGGATGGCGCCGGAGATCACCGCGCCCGAGCCGGAGCCGGCGTTCCACGCGAGCGCGGCGATCGCGTTCACGCCCGCTCGCTCGCGCGGCGTGAAGGACGAGAAGATGACCGCATTCCACGTCGCGCTCGAGCCATACATGAGCCAGGCGCGCAATGCGAGCGCGGCGACCGCGACCGACAGGTCGGAGGCGAACGCCGCGACGATCGCGAAGGGGACCGAGCCGAGCACCACGCCGACGACCGACGGGACCGCGCCGAATCGCCGCGCGAGGAACCGGCCGTGCGCGAGCGCGCCGAGACTCCCCGCGACCGCGATGACGCCGAGGAGGACGCCGAGCGCGGCGAACGGCACGCCGAAGCGCTCCGCGAAGAACAGGTTCGTGAATGGCAGGAAGCTTCCGGCGCCGAGGCCGAACACGAACTCGACGGCGAGGAACCGCGCGAGCAGGCCGAAGCGCCGCGGCGCATCGAGCGCGGCGCCCGCGACCGGCACGTTCTCGATGAAGAGCACCGGGATCGCGGACAGCGCGGCGCAGACACCGCCGCCGCCGACGAGCACGCGCAGCACGATCGTGTCGTTCGGATCGGCGCGGAGGAGCCCCGCGACCGGCGCGGCGAGGACGCCGGCGAGCGCGCTCGCGAAGAACGCGGCCATCGTCCCCAGCGCGATCTGCTGTCCGAAGCGCGACGAGCGAGCGCGCGCCGCTGTCGCGTCGGCGAGGAGCGCCGCTCCCGACGACGACGCGAGGATGCCGCCCAGGCCGAACAGCGTCGCGGAGAGGAACAGCGGGACGAACGCCTCGAAGAGCACGAGGCCGACGAGGCCCGCACCCGCGAGAACGCCGCCGCTGAGGATCACCGTGCGCCGCGAACGGCCACGCGCGATGGTCGCCGCGGGGATCGCGCCGAGGACGACGCCGAGCGCCGCGGCGCCCACGAGCGCACCGAGCGCGACGCCGCCGTAGCCGAGCGAGCGATAGAGGAAGTTCAGGTAGAAGGCCGCAACGCCGAGGCCGAAGCTCCCGAGCGTCGCGGCCGCGAGATACAGGAAGGCATCGCGCCTTCCGAGCGTCACTCGGCGGTCGCTCGGCCCAATGTCACTTCGACCGTCTGCGTCGCGGTGTCGCGGAGGATCGTGAGGCGCACCTTGTCGCCGGGCCGGAACTTCACCATCAGCGACTGCAACGGGTGTTCCTGGTCGATCTGCTGATCGTTCAGCTTCGTGACGACATCGCTCACACGCAGACCCGCCTGTGCCGCGGGCGATCCGGGGACGATGGCCGAGATCTGGATGCCGGCGGCGGGCGGCAATCCGAGGGCGACCGCCGCGCGCGGAGAGAGCGGCGCGTACTGGATGCCGATGAAGCCGCGCTCGATCTTTCCGTTCTTGATGAGCTCGTCGGCCACGGTCCGGATGGTGTTGGACGAGATCGCGAAGCCAAGGCCCTGCGCCTGGCTCGGATCCGCGATGAGCGTGTTCATGCCGACGACCTGTCGCACCACGACCCAGATGAGCGGCCCACCCGAGTTACCGGGATTGATCGCGGCATCGGTCTGGATGAGGTCGTCGAGGAACACGTTCTGCGACTCCTGGACGCGACGGCCCTTGCCAGACACCACGCCGCTCGTGACGGTGTTCTGGAATTCACCGAGCGGGCTGCCGATCGCGACGACCGTCGCGCCGACCGGCACGTCGTCGCTGTCCGCGAGCGGAGCGACCTTGAGTCCGCCGCTCGCGGGGATCTGCAGCACCGCGATGTCGGTGTCGGGATCCCGTCCGACGAGCGTCGCCTTCTGCGTGCGGTTGTCGCTGAAGATCACGTCGAACGACGCGCCGGCGCCAGCGCCACGGACGTTCTCGACGACGTGGTTGTTCGTCACCACGTAGCCGCGCGCGTCGACGATGAAGCCCGAGCCACTCGACTGCTGCTGCCCGGATGCGGTCCGATTCACCACCGTCACGACGCTGGGCAGCATCTCCTTCGCGACATCGACGATCGGATCCGCGCCTGCGGGCACGACGACCGGTGACGTCGTCGCCAGCGCGGTCGCGGAGGGCACCGGCGTCGCAACCAGCTCGGCCGGCGTGCGTCCATCCAACACGGTTGCCGTCGCCCCGCCCGCGATCCCACCGAGGATCACGCCGACCAGGAGGAGCGCGGCGCCGCTGGGGCCGGTCGAGCGTGGCGGGCGACTCGGGGACGTCGTGGACTGCTCGGGCTCGTACATCGGCGGAGGGTCTACCTCCGCGGACGGGCCGGGGTTTCGCCCGTGGGCGTGGTCGCCTTGCGGCGGCGCGCGGTCGGACGCATGACCTCCGGCTCGACCATCTGGCCGAGCGCGGTGCCGCGGATCTCGAGGTCGACGTGACTATCGGGTTCGATCTGCACGTTCCACGTCATGGAGATCTCGAGCTGCTGATAGACGCGCTCGAACCCTGACTCGGAGTTGGTCACCGCGTAGATCGGCTTCGTCGTCACCAGCGCCGGTGGATCGATCGCGAGCGTGAGGTCGAAGTGCTTCGACTCGGAGTGCACCTGCACGTCGGTCACGTTGCGAACTTCGATCGGCTTCCCCGCCGTGGTCTTGCGCGTGCCGACGGTGATGACGTCCGCGGCTTCGTTCTCGCCGAGCAGGCCGAGGTTCGACGCGCTGGTGAACGACAGCTCGATCGCCTCGTCGCTGTCGTTGCGCAGGCGGTAGCGCACGCCTGCCGCGAGGCCTTCGTCCGCGATGCGGATGTCCTTGCGGATACCGAGACCCGGTGTCGCGGCGAGCGTGCGCGCCGGCGGCTCGAGCGTGAGGCTCACGGTGCGCGCCTCGCGCTGCGGCGTGAGCGTGTAGTACGCCGCGTGGAGGTTGGTGGGCTCGGCCTTGCGCACGGTGAAGCTGTCCTGGAAGAGACCGCGGCGCGCCGGATCGTAGTCGAGCAGCTTCGAGAGCCCGCGCTCCTTCGCGCGCACGGCCTCGTGGATCGACTTGGAATCCTTCTCCGCGGCTTTGCCGGTGAGCACCTTGCCCGCCTTCTCGGCGCGGCGCAGATCATCGTGCTCCGCCTCGGGACGGCGCGCGAGCGTGTCGACGAGATTCGTCGCCGACGCGTAGATGTCCCACTCAATCACCGCACCGCCCTGCACGTGCACGAACACCGCGCCGGCGTTGCCACGGAAGATGTACTCGTCGTATCCGTCGACGTCGTAGTCGCGCGCCTCGCCCGCCGCGACGCGCCGCTCCGAGAGGATGCGCTCCGCTTTGAGCAGCGACGCGTACGCGTCGGAGCGCAGGTGCGGGAAGTAGATGCCGCCGAAGACTCCGTGCCAGTACACGTCGTTGCCCTGGGCGCGCCAGAGATTCTGCTGCGCCTGCCGCACTTCCATGGACGAGTCGAGGATGCTGCGGCGCGCGAGCTCTTCCGACACGATGAGCATGCGTTTGTGGAGCGCGTTCGACTCGGGGTACTTCGCGAAGAAGTTGCGCCACAGGGGCGCCGTCACGAGCGACTCGAGATCCTCGCCGAGCTTGTGGCGCGCCTGCTGCAGGCGGCGCGCCGCGGCCGCGTCGAGCGCCCATGCGCTCATCTCCGGATACGCGCCGCCGGGGATGTAGATGCGGCGCGCGGGCTTCTGGAAGATCCAGGCGTCCTCGAGCGTCGCGGTCTGGATGAAGTCCGCCTGCGCGAGGGCGCTGAAGAACTGCTCGAGCCAGCCGTCCTTATGAACGCGCTGGTACGTGCCGGGCCACGCGCCGAACTTCTCGCCGTCGTCCGCATACACGACGAGGCGCGCGCCGGCGGCGTGCCGCTCGCGCAGCTCCTTGATCGTCGCGCTCACGTCGCGGAACGGGATGAGGTAGCGCAGCTTCATGCTCCCTGGGAACACGATCACCGGAAGGCCCTGGTCCTCGGTGATGTACGACTCGCCGGTCTCGTCCTTCTTCAGACCCGCGCGCAGGAAGTGCTCATCGTCGAGGACGGTGTAGGCGACACCGGCCTCAGCGAGGAGCGATGGGAGGTGCGGCTCCCACACGCGCTCCGTCAACCACGCTCCGAGCGGGCGCTGACCGAAGATCGCGTGGACCCGATCGGTGAGTGCGCGGATCTGACCGACGCCGTCGCGACGCGGAACGCCGACGAGCACCGGCTCGTAGTAGCCGCCCGATAGGAGCTCGATCTGGCCACGCCGCACCAGGTCGGAAAGATCGCCGATGACATCGGGACGGTTGGCCTCGAGCCAGTCCAGAAGCGGTCCGGAGAAGTGGAGGCTCGCCTTCACTTCGGGATGCCGATAGAGGGCGGCCACGAGCGGCGCATATGCGCGCTCGGTCACCTCTGAGAAGACTGACGGGAAGTTCCCCGCGGGTTGGTGCTGGTGAAAGACCAGCGCCACGCGCAGCCGGTCGGCCAATTAGAGGCATTTTAGCGTAGAACCCTTGTTGACGCCCGTTTCGTACGGTCTGCGTACGAAAGGCTCGCCTGTTTGTCAGTGAACTCGACAGAGCAGCGTGGATACGTCACGATCGACGAGTTGATCGGCCGTCTCCTTCTCTACGGCGCGCTCTTAGTGGCTGTCGCGGTCGTCGTGGTGGGCGCTTGTGGTCCAGAGCGTGTCGTTCTGCCACGGTCCAGTCCGAGCCTTGGTCAGCTGACGGTCGCGCCGACCACCGGGGCACCGGCGACCCGGACGGCGACGGTCGCCCCGACGACGGCGGCGCCGACGACAGCCGCGCCGAGTCCGACGGCCCCCGCCAGCCCGGGCAGCACGCCCGCCACCGCCTGTCCGGAGCGGACCGGCGGCGCGACGACCAACCAGGCGCAGCTGACGGCGATCCGGATCGCCCACAACCCGGGCTTCGACCGGCTGGTCTTCGAGTTCGGGCCCAGCACCGTGCCAGGCGGTGTCTACGGCATGCCGCCCTTCCGCGTCGCCGTCGCAACGTCGCTCTCGGGGCCAAGCGGGCAACCGGTCCCGATCGATGGGAACGCGCTCTTGGGCGTCCGCTTCCAGAACGCGTCGACCGTGGATCCGAACGGGACGCGCACCTACACCGGCGCGACCTCGCTGAAGCCGACGACCACGCCGCTGATCAAAGAGGTGCGCCTGGTCGAGGACTTCGAGCGCGTCATGGTCTGGGGCGTCGGCCTGCAGCGCCTCCAGTGCCCGACTTTTCTCACGCTCAGCGGTCCCGTCCGCCTCGTCTTGGATTTCCCGACGCCGCCCTGAGATACTTAGTACTTCGCGCGCATTCGTAGGGGAGTTCCGTCTTGGCCGAAGCCCAAACGCTCGCCGTCCGACCCCGCCAGGTGGTGGGTAAGAAGGTCGCCCAGCTACGCCGCGACGGCGTACTGCCCGGCGTCGTCTTCGGCGGGCGCAAGGACTCGACGTCGGTCCAGACCGACCTCCGCTCGTTCGAGCGGTCCTACCGCCGCTGGGGCAACACGACCCTGCTGTCGCTGGAGGGCCTCGACGGCGACGCCATCCCGGCACTGATCCACGGCGTCGCGCGCGATACCCTCACCGGCCGCCTGCTCCACGTCGACTTCCAGCGCGTGAGCCTCACGGAGAAGACTCACGCCGAGGTCCCGCTGCACTTCGTTCATGAGTCGCCCGCGGTGAAGACGCTCGGCGCGGTGCTCGTCCACGCACGCGATCACGTGACCGTGGAAGCGTTCCCGCAGGACATCCCGCATTCGATCGACGTCGACCTGCAACCCCTCATCGAGATCGACGACGCGCTCTACGTCCGCGACCTCGTCGTGGACAAGACGACGGTTCGCATCACCGACGACCTGGACGAGCTCGTCGTGAAGGCCGTGCCGGTGCGAATCGAAGAAGAGCCCGTCGTCGCCGCCGCGGTCCCCGCCGAAGGCGAGGTGCCCGTGGAGGGCGCCGAGGCGCCGGCCGAAGGTGCCGCGCCCGCGGCGCCGGGTGCCGCTGCGCCCGCTGCCGCCGCTGGAAAGCCCGGCGCACCCGCGGGCGCAAAGCCCGGTGCACCCGCGGGCGCGAAGCCCGGCGCACCTGGCGCGAAGCCCGGCGCGCCCGCCGGAAAGCCAGGCGCACCCGCGCCGAAGGGCGAGGCTCCGAAGAAGGGCTAGTTGCCCGCCGGCTCGCGGGCGGCTCGCGTGCGCCTCGACAGTCTGGCTCGAGCCGCGCTTTGCGCGTGTGCCGCGACCCTATCGCTCATGGCGTGTTCGGCCGAGGTCTCCTGCGTTCCAACGACCGCGCAGGCGGATGACCCGCAGCTCTTCATCGGCGGCGATCTCGGCGCGCGCATCGACAGGCTGACAGCACCGGGCCCAGTGAAGGTGGTCTGGCTACGCCGGAACGCGAGTGCCGGCGAAAGCCTCCGTGTCCAAGGCAGTCGGCTGGGTGGAACGGAGCGTGTTCAGCTCACCCTTCCGGCGGCGAGTGCGAGCGTGCGCTGGCCCGGCGGCGAGATGGCGCACGGTTATCCGTCCAATGTGTCGCTGCCCACACGGGGATGTTGGCGATTCGCGATCCCCGACGGAACGCCTGCGGACATGATCATCTTCGATGTCCGCGAATGACAGACCGCTAACGGACGGCGCCGAGGGGCACGCGCACTGGCGAGAAGTCGTCGGGGCTGGCGTCGGGGAACGGATTGTCCGCGCGCTCGAGGCTGCGCAGCTCGATCTCGTCCGCGTTCGTGCCGTGGCGCGCGAGCTCCATCGACCGGCGGAAGCGCAGCGCGTGGCTGCGGAAACGCTCCACGGCGTAGTCCGCGGCCTGTCCGGTCGTGACGAGGAAGGGCCAGTCGCTCGACTGCGCGAGCAGCAGCTCGCGCGCGGCCTGACGAGCCGCGCGCACCCGCAGCGGATCGGTCGGACGCGTCGCGCGCAGGTCGTGGATCTGGCCGGCCATGCGCGCGAGATCGGCCCACATCCACGCGGTGCGCTCGTTCGACCACGTCGAGTGGTCGTTGTTCTTGCCCCACGACCCCTCGACCAGGTCGATGCGTTCCGTCGCGGCGCTCTGACGCAGGTACTCCGCGACGCTCAGCGGCGGCGGCCCGCCTGACGCGAGCTCACGCAGGACGTGACCGAGCCAGTCCACGCCTTCGAACCACCAGTGACCGAAGAGCTCGCTGTCGAACGTGACCGTGAGCAACGCATCGCCACCTCGCTCCTCACGATGCTGCGCGAGCGTCTCGCGCACCAGACCGACGAAGTGGACCGCGTGTCCACGCACCCGGTCGGACGCCGTGCCCGGTGAGTACGACTCCTTCGCGCCGAGCCCGGTCGCCTGATCCGTGACGCGCCAGTACCGCAGCCCGCTGCGATCGTCCTTACGGTGGAACTCGCGGTACGCGGGCTCGCCGGGATAGCCCATCATCGCGGACCACACCTGCCCCGACACCTTGTCGTGCCGCGCGATCGCGACGACCTTCGACTCGCGAACGAGATACGGGCGCAGTGTGTCCGCCTCGGCGGCGGAAACTAGCGGCGCGTCGAGCGCGCTGCCGCTCCGCTCTCGCTCGAACGCGTGGCCCTCCGCGACGAGACGCTTGCCGCCGAGGAGCGCCGCGTCGGTGAAGAAGTGCGTGAGACCGTGCGATTCGAGGATGTCCTCGAGGCCCGGCGCGTACGCGCACTCGGGCAGCCAGATCCCGCGTGGCTCGACACCCAGCAGACGCCGTGTGGTGCGAGCGCCGACGGCGAGCTGTGCGTGCACGGATGCGGGGTCGAGGAGCGGCAGATAGCCGTGCGTCGCGCCCGAGGTCAGGATCTCGACGTGACCGGTACGCGCGAGAGACGCGAACGCGCCAACGAGATCGCGCTCGAACCGCCGCACGTAGGCGTCGCGGTGCGCGCGATAGAGGGACGCGTAGAAACGCGCGAGCGACGCGCGCTCGGTGTTGCCGTCGCCGACGAAACGACCGAGGTCGGTGTCGGCGCGATGGATCTGATCGTCGCAGTACTCGATGAACCGCGCATCGATGTCGCGGTCCGCGAGCTGCTCGATGAGCGTCGGGGTGAGCCCGATCGTGATCTGGTACGCGACGCCGTCGTCACGCAGGTCATGGAGCAATCCGAGCAGCGGGAGGTACGTGCCGAGGATCGCCTCGTGCACCCACTCCTCGCCGTGCGGCCAGCGTCCCGCACCGCGCGCGTACGGCAGATGTGAATGGAGAACGAGTGCGAAGCCATCGGTCATATCCCAATTGTGGCTGTCGCTCGTGGGTTAGTCTCGCCCCGTGGGCGCGTGGGCGCGTCTTAGCCAGATTTCATGCAGCGAGCGCGGTGAGAAGGCATCGGCGAACAGCGCGAGCGCCGCGCAGCTGCAGGCCGCGTTCGAAGCCGCGGGCGTGCCGAACGCGTCCAGCCGGATCCTGGCGTCGCTCGGCCTGCCGTGACGAGCGACGGGCACGCGACGACGGATGACGCGTCGCTCCTGCGGCGCAGCCTCGTCGGCCTCGTCGTCATCGCGACCTGCGGGCTCACGGCCGAGCTGCTCGTCGAGCGCCACTGGGGCACGCCGATCCGTCTCGTTCCCTGGTTCGCTCTTATTGCGCTCGCTTACGCCGCGCTGCTCCTCATGCGACGACCGACCGCCGCCGCGGTCCGTCGCGCGCGCGTCCTCGCGGTCCTGGTGATGATCGCGGCGGTCGTCGGCGTGGGTCTGCACGTCAACGAGAACTACGTCGCGGGGCCACTCGACCAGCGCTACGAGCGTCTCTGGGAGAGCATGTCCGAGGTCGAGCGCTGGTGGGCCGCGTTCAGCAAAGCGGTCGGTCCCGCTCCGACCTTCGCCCCCGCGGCCTTGGCGCTCGTCGCGCTCATCCTCATCGTCGCGACGCAGCGGCATCCCGCGCTGCGGGCGTAGCCCAAGCGTCGATAGCATCGGCCGCGATGAGCGTCGTTCCCGATCGCCGCGTCGTGATCGTCCCGTCGCGTCCGGAGTGGGCTGAGGAGTTCCGCGCGATCGCGCGCGTGCTTCGCGCGGCCTTGGGCCCGCCCGCTCTGCGCATCGACCAACATCGGTTCGACGGCGGTGCCTGGCCTCGCGGCGAAGGACGTCATCGACGTGCAGGTGTCCGTCGCGGATCTCGAGCCTGCGCTCGTGCCGCGGATGGAGGGCGCATCCGAGCGCGGCGTCTACGCGGAGACGAAGGACCCGGCCTGCGACCTGATCATGGTCGCGGCCGAAGCCTGGGCCGCGGAGACCGGCTGGAGCCCGTGAACGATCAGGCCGCCGAGCCGGCCTCCTGTGGTGCGAGGGCGCGCGTGGCCGCCGCAGCGACCTCGCGCGACGCGGCGACCGAGGGCTCGGGCGTGCGCCGGAAGATGTAGCCGACGGCGGGGATCGACGAGATGGCGCCCGGCGCCTCGCCTCCGACCTCGAGCTTTCGACGCAGGTGGCTGATGTGCGAGCGCAGGGCGTTGGCGTCCGCGCCCTCGCTGCCCCAGACATACGTGTACATGCGGCTGGCCGGAACGACATGACCCGCGTTCGTGACCAGGAGATAGAGGATCCGGAACTCCGTCGGCGTCAGTCGGACGCATTCGTTGCGCCACGTGACCTCGTACGCCTCGGGATCGAGGCGCAGTCCGTCGACCTGAACGCTTGGCTCGCCCGTCTCGACCTTCGCGTTCGCGCGTCGCAGGATCGCGCGGATCCGGGCCATCAGCTCTCGGAACTCGCACGGCTTCGGGACGAAGTCGTCGCTTCCGAGATTGAAGCAGCGGAGGATGTCCTGGGCGTCCTTGCGTCCGGTCATGACCAGGATCGGCGTTTCTTCTTCCTCGCGGATCCGACGTACGACCTCGAAGCCGTCCATACCCGGCAGACCGAGGTCGAGAAGCACGAGGTCGGGCCGATCGGCCTTCCAGCGGCGAAGCGCCTGTGCGCCGTCGCTCGCCTCGACCACCACGAAACGCTCGCGTCGCAGGACATAGGCCGTAAGGTCGCGCACGTCTGCGTCATCCTCGACCAGCAGGATCTTGATCACTTGTTGCTCCCCCCACCGTGTTTCACGGATTGATGAAGTGTTGGGACGCCCGGATGGCGTGCACGAAATAGGAGTCGGGACGCGAATGGCACGCAGCGTATGGAAACGTAGAGCGTTAGGGCTGTCCGTTGAGATGACCGGAACAAACGCGTTACAGCCGCGCCGTGAGGGGGACAAACGCGTTACGAGCACGCTTGGTAGGTGGAAGTTCAGGCGACGCGGAGTCTCAGCCCTACTCCCGGGACGGTGTGGATGTACCGCTGCCGTGCTCCATCGTCCCCAAGCTTTCGCCGCAACCGGTGCACGGTGACACGGACCGCATCGCGCGCCGGAAGGTCGTCATATCCCCAGACGTATTTCGCGACCGCCGCGGTCGGCACGACCGCGTCGCCGTGGCGCATCAGGTACTGCAGCAAACGGAACTCGGTGCCCGTCAGTCGCGTCGGCTCGCCCGAGACGAGGAGTATCCGTTGACTTGGATCGAGCCGAAGCGGACCGACCTCGAGGACCTCCGCGGATGCCACGACGCTGCGATCGCGCTGAGCGCGACGCGCATGCGCGCGGATCCGTGCCAGCAGCTCGCGATGCCCGAACGGCTTCACCACGTAGTCGTCGGCGCCCATGTCGAGCGCGCGCACCTTGTCGTCCTCGTCGCCTCGGCCCGTCAGCACGATGATCGGGAGCAGCGGGCTGCGGCCGCGGAGATCCCCGAGAAGCTCGAAACCGTCCCAGGGGCGAAGGTTCAGATCGACGACGGCGAGGACGGGATCCCGCTTCTCGAAAAGCTCGATCGCGCGGGCTGGGTCCGCCGCGACCAGGGGGATGAATCCGGCCTGCTGGACGATGTAGGCAAGCAGGTCTGAGAGAACCTGATCGTCGTCGACCAAGAGGATCTCACCCGCTTGCCGCGCCCGCCCGTCGCTGTTGCTTCTCGTACCCACCCGTTTTCCCGCGCGTGAACGAGAGCATACAAGCCGGATGGCGACGACCATTACGTCACGTGACCCGCCTTGACGCCGGAACGCGCCGGCCAAGCGGGATCGAGCGCATCAGCGCTCAGGCCGCTCCGTCGCGTCCGAGCACCACCGGGATCGTGCGCAGGAGGATCCGAAGGTCCACCAGAAGCGACGCGCTCGCCGCGTACGCGACGTCGAGACGGTACATCTCGAGGAGGCTGAGGCGGCTGCGACCGCTGACCTGCCACAGACCGGTGATGCCCGGTCGGACGATGAGGCGGCCCTGGATCCAGGCCGGGTAATCGGCCACCGCGTACGGAACATCGGGCCGTGGCCCCACCAGGCTCATCTCGCCGCGCAGCACATTCCACAGCTGCGGCAGCTCATCGAGGCTGGTGCGGCGCAGGAATGCGCCAAGTCGGGTAATGCGAGCATCGTCGGGGACCTTGTAGACCGAGCACGACGTCGTTTCACGCATCAGATCGCGCACGAAACCGGCGTGCGCCGCCTGATCGCAGCCGGCGCGCATGGAGCGGAACTTCGCGACACGGAAGGCGCGGCCGTAGCGCCCCACTCGGTCGGCACGGTAGAAGATGGGAAAGCCGCTGTCCCACACGATCGCCAGTCCGATCAGGACGAAGAGCGGCAGGAGCAGCACGAGCAGGGTCGCGGCGACGACGATGTCCAATGCGCGTTTCCCCAGCGCGTACTGGATGGCGGTCGCGCTTCGCCGCGCCATAGGCGGTGTCTGCGCGACCGCCACTGACGGCAAACGAGAAGCCATCGCGTCCGTATCGATCGCTAAGGCTGAAAGGGCCATCGGCTCTGCCGTCACGAGAGCGATACAACGCTGTTGGGATTGAGGAGCGATGCGCACCCCGCATGACGTTCAAGCGCGGCGAGGGCCAGAGCGCCGCAAATGGCGTATCGGCTTCAAGCCATCGTCAAGAGTCGCTCAATCGGGCGACGCCTACACCGACGGCGCGAGCGCCGCCGCGGCTCCATGGAACACATATCCGACCGCTGGGACAGACGTGATCGTCCCGGGCCCAGTGCCCCCGCGACTCAGCTTGCGGCGGATGTGACTGATGTGCGTACGCAGCGCGTTCGCGTCCGCGCCCCCGCTCCCCCAGACGTACGTGTACAGGCGACTCGCGGGCACGACGTGACCGGCGTTCGTGACGAGCATGTAAAGGATGCGGAATTCGGTCGGCGTGAGGCGGACGCTCGCGTCTTGCCAGGTGACTTCGATGGTCTCAGGCGCGAGACGCAGCCCGTCGAGCTGGACGGGTGGCTCCGATTCGTCGTACGAAGCCCCCTTGGCGCGGCGCAGGATGGCGCGAATGCGGGCGGTCAGCTCGCGGAACTCGAACGGCTTCGGGAGAAAGTCGTCGGAGCCGAGGTTGAAGGTGCGCAGCCGGTCCTGAATGCTGGTCCACCCAGTGAGCACGAGGACCGGCGTCTTGTCCTGTTCACGGATCCGTCGCAGGACATCGAAGCCATCGAGCATGGGCAGGCTCAGATCGAGCACCACGAGATCGGGCCTGTCCGATTCCCACCGGCGGAGCGCCTCCGCGCCATCCTTCGCTTCGATCACGACGAAGCGCTCGCCTCGCAGCACGTAGGCAGTGAGATCGAGGAGGTCGGGATCGTCGTCGACGACGAGGATCTTGATCACGAGGGCGGTCCCGGTACCCCGGCGGTCACAGGAACAACCTCGTGTAGCCGCCATCCACCTCGAGCACCTGGCCGTTGACCTGACGTGCCGCATCCGAGCACAGGAACGCCGCCACGTCGGCGATATCGTCGACGGATGTCGCGCGACACGTGGGCGTGAGGGCGCGCGCCCGCTCCAACAGCTCGCTCCCACGGCGGAAGTACGCGAGCGCTTCGGTGTCGACGAGGCCAGGAGAGATCGCGTTCACCGAGACGCCATGGGGCGCGAGCTCCACCGCCAGGTAGGCCGTGATGGTGTTGATCGCCGCCTTGGACGCGGCGACGGTGCCGTAGTACGGAAAGGCGCGCTCCGTGGCGATCCGCGCGGTGACAGCGACGATGCGCCCACCGCCATTCGCCGCGAGGAGCGGAAAGCCGGCCTGGGCGCAGAGCAGGTAGGAGCGTGCGTTCACGTTCATCGCGAGGTCCCATGCCTTGACGGTCGCCTCGAGCATCGTGCCCTGCATGCCTGCGGCGGCGTTGCAGACAAGGAAGTCGAGCCTGCCGAACCTCTCCTCGAGCGTCGCGAAGAGCCGCTCGATATCCACAGGGTCGGCCATGTTCGCCTGGACGGCCAGGGCGCGCACGCCAAGCTCCTCGATCGCCGTCGCGGTGGCGTGCGCTTCTTCGTCGCGCTTGCGGAAGTTCACGACAACATCGGCGCCATCGCGCGCGAGACGCAGGGCGATCGCGCGCCCGATACCGCGCGAGCTTCCGGTGACGAGTGCGACTCTCCCGGCGAACGGCCGATGTGACATCAGGCTCGCCGGTAGTCGTGCCAGACGAGATACGCGGCGCCCCATGCCATGCCGGCCCCGACTGCGGGCAGCACCAGGCGTTCGCCGTCGCGGAAGCAGCCGAGGCGATTCGCCTGGTCGAGCGCGACCGGAACGGAGGCCGCGGACGTGTTGCCGACCGTGCCGAAGTTCAGGATGAATTTCTCCATCGGAAGGCCGAGCGCGTTCGCGGTGTCGGTCACGATGTTGCACGACGCTTGATGGGGCACGACCCAGTCGACGTCCGTGATGCACGCGCCCGCGCGCTCGAGCACCTCCTGTGTGGCCTGCACCATCCTCGCGACGCCGAAGGGCGGGATGACCTTCAGCGCCAGCTCCATGTACTGCTCGCGGCGCGCGATGACCTCCTCGGTGATGGGCTTCTTCGTGCCGCCCGCCGGCACCGCGACCATGTAGCCGTCCGCGCCGCTCGAGCCCGTCGAGTACGCCTTCACGCCGTAGTCGCCCTCCATACCGTTGCGCAGTACGACCGCCCCGGCGCCGTCGCCGAAGATGGTCTGTGCGCGGAACTTCTGCGGGTCCAGGTAGTGCGACATCGCATCGGTGCCGACGACCAGCGCGTTCTTGCCTTCGAGGCGGTCGAGCAGCGCGTCGGCGACCATCAGCGCGTCCACGAAACCGGTGCACGCCGAATCCAGCTGGAGGAAGCGCGCCGAGGTCCCGAGGTCACGCTGGACCAGGGAGGCCGTGGGCGGCACGCGATGATCGCTGGTGATCGTCGCGAGCACGATGAGGTCGATGTCCGTCGCGTCCACGCGCGCGTCCTCGAGCGCCCGGCTCGCCGCACAGGTCGCCATGTCGGACGTTCCCTCGCCGGGCGCGACGCGCCGGCGCTCCACCGCGCCCATATGCTCCCGGCACCACTCGTCGAGGGTGCACCCGGCTCTGTCGCGATCGAAATCGAGAGCCATCGCCTCGATGTCGACATTGGTGACGACCTGCTCGGGGAGATAGCTTCCGGTCCCCACGATCACTTTGTCAGTCATTGCCGCTCCCTTCGCGCTGCTTCCCGGGTTGGACGCGGCAGGATGCTCCGACCGGCGGCCGTCGGACCTCGATCAAAGCCCAGGCGCGTGTGAACGGCTCTTGGTGTCGCATTGAGGCGGTCGCACCCCGGCCTGCGGGTGCCGCGCCCCAGGCACGTTCTGTTCAATCCGCCGTCAACGCCCTCTCAATTCACCGGAGGCAAAGTGTCGGAGGTCAGATCGCGGGGAGGAGCGTGTGCCAACGGCGGATACGAGGGACCTCGGCCCGTGGCCGATCTTCCTGGGCCACGCGCGCGCGATCGGCGTCGCGATAGCGGTATGCCTCGTCGTGCTCGTCTCCATCGAGCTCGCCGTCTTCCGATCCGGCTTCTTCGCTTCGCACGTCGCGGTAACTGATCCGCAGTGGCCCGCGGCGAAGCTCGCGATCGCCACGCGCCAGCCGGACGCACAGGTGCTCTACGTCGGGGACTCGACCATCATGACAAGCATCCTGCCGACGATCGTGTCGACCCAGTGCGAATGCGGACCGGGTTTCAATGGGGGCTTCTCGGCATCGAACCCCTGGCTGACCGACGCGATGACGCGGCGCCTCCTCGGATTCATGCATCCGAAGCTCGTCGTGATCAGCGTCTCGCCCTGGACGGTCGACGGGTCCGCGCACTTCGCCAGCACCGAGCTCGCGCGCCAGGTCATGTCCCCGGCCGAGCTCGCGGCGCACGGCGCGCCGCTCGATCTAGGGCAGACCGTCGACACGGGCCTGGGCAGCGTCTGGTCCACCTACGGTCAGCGGCAGCTGCTGAAGGAATGGCTCAGCTCGCTCGTCCCCGGCCAGCGCTACAACGAGAGCCTCCTCGGCTACTACGTGGCGCCCGGCAGCGCGAACAGCTACGCGCGCCTGGTCGCGACGGCGGACCGACTCTTCGCGGACCTGGGCACCGCGACGCCGTCCGCTCCGGGCGCGGTCGTCATCCGTTCGCTCGTCGATGACCTCCGCGCGCGTGGGATCGCCGTCGCGTTCCTCATTCCACCACTTCACCCGGCCGCCTACGAGGAGGCCGGACCGTACCTCGAGGGTGCCGAAGCCGCGATCCGCGAGCTCGCGGCGCAGCGCGGCGTCCCGCTGATCGATTGCCGAGCGACGGCATCGGCCGCGGACTTCCGCGACGTGACCCACCTGCTGGAGCCGGCGGCCGAGCGGCACTCCGCGTGCGTCGGCGAGCGCATTCGGGCGCTCGCGCACGACTGACCGTGCTCTTCAACAGCCTCGCCTACCTGATCTTTCTCCCGGTGGCGTGGACGATCTTCTGGGCCCTGCCGGCGCGCCGCCGCCTCGATTGGATGCTCGTGTCGAGCTACGTCTTCTACGCGAGCTGGAGCATCCCCTACGCCGCGATGATCTTCGGTCTCGTCGTGGCCAACTACCTCTTCGGCCTCGTCCTCGGTCGTGCGACGACGCGGCGTCGAGCGCTCCTCACCGGATTCATCGCGATGGATCTCGCCGTCCTCGGCCTCTTCAAGTACTTCGATTTCTTCATGGCATCGTTCGCCGCCACGGCGAACGCCGTTCTCGGCGCCGATCTGCACCCCACGCTTCTCGGACTGATCCTGCCGCTCGGGATCTCGTTCTTCACGTTCGAGTTCATCCACTACCTCGTCGACATCTACCGCGGCGACGTCCCCGTCCACAGCTTCACGAAGTTCCACGTCTTCTCGGCCTTCTTCCCCACCCAGATCGCCGGTCCGATCAAGCGCTTCCAGCAGTTCGTCCCGTCGCTCGAGTCGCTCGGTCGCTTCGACACGGATCTCGCGAAGGAGGGCCTGTGGCTCATCGCCCGGGGGCTCACGAAGAAGGTGCTGCTTGGAGATCGCCTCGCTCCGTGGGTGAGCGACGGGATCAGCGCCGCGGCCGACGGTGCCATCGGCACCACCGATGCCTGGATCACCATGCTCGCTTTCGCGCTGCAGGTGTACTTCGACTTCTCGGGCTACACGGATATCGCGCGCGGCTCGGCGGCGCTCTTCGGTTTCCGTATCCCGATCAACTTCGACATGCCCTATCTCGCAACGTCGCTCGCCGATTTCTGGCGGCGCTGGCACATCAGCCTGTCGACCTGGCTGCGGGATTACATCTACTTTCCGCTCGGCGGCTCACGACGTTCGATGCCGATCGTGATGCGCAATCTGTTCATCACGTTCGTGATCGCGGGTCTCTGGCACGGCGCGGCCTGGCACTACGCGGCGTTCGGCGCGATGTGGGGCATCGGGCTCGGACTGCAGCAGTTCCTGCGCAGCCGCATCGCCCTGCCGCCGAGCCGTGCGCTGTCGGTGGGCGGCTGGCTCTTCACGATGCTGTTCTATCTCGTGAGTCTGGCGTTCTTCCGCTGCCCGGACTTCGACGCCGCGGGCGTGATGATCCGAGCGATGGCCGGGCAGGGCATCGGCGCGGGCACGCTCAGTCTCCGTGCCTCGCTGTTCGTCATCGGGACGGCCGCGGCGCTTCTGCTCACATGGCAGGCGTCACGTGAGGGGTGGACGGCGCTGCGCGTGACGATGCCACGGCTCGGTCCGGTCGCAGTGGGGGCCGCCGCGTCAGCGGTGGTCGTGATCGCTTCGCTCGCGGCGCCGGCCGGAAGCGACGCCTTCTTCTACTTCCAGTTCTGAGGCCCGGCACCGTCCTGGCGAACTGGTGCGGCCTCCGACGACCCGTCGAGGTATTCGCCGGGCTGCAGATCCAACGGGCAGGTCACCTGCGAGATGGACTTCAGGACGCGTGCCGGATTGCCCGCAACGACGAGCTCGGCGGGCACGGCGCGCGTGACCACGCTCCCCGCGCCAACGACCGATCGCTGACCGATGGTGACGAAGGGAAGGATCGTCGCATTCATACCGATCTGCGCGCCGCGCTCGATCGTCGGCCCGCGCATACACGCATGCTTGGTGCTGCCGGGATGAGGGTCGTTGGCCAGGCCGACCCCGGGGCCGATCCTAACGTCGTCCTCGATCGTCGTGAACGCGGTGATATAGCAGTTCGCCTGGACCCGCACGCGATCGCCCAACGTGCAGCCCACCTCGATGATGGTGTTGTTCTCTATGTGACAGTCGTCGCCGATGACGGTGCCCTCGCCGATGAAGACGTTGTGGCCCGTCTCGAGTCGATCCCCGATCCGCGCGCCGTCGTCGATGCTCGAGCCGCCCCGGATGCGCGCATCGCGGCCGATCTCGATCGCACGCGAAGCGCTCTGCGTGTGCTCGCCACCAAGGCGGACGTCGTCGTCGATGATGGTGCCCTGGCCGATGCGCACGTGCCTTGGCCATCGATCGCCAGACGAGTCAGCCCTCATCGCGAGGACCGAAGACACGCGGCCGTTCCCATCGCTTCGTGTCACTGAACTCTTTCCCGGTGAGTAAACGTTCGTGACCTTGAGAGCGGCTGGGGCGGGCCGTTAAGGCCCCCGCGGTGAGCGGTGGGCCCGGCGAGCGTCAGATCAGTTCCCACCAGTCAAGCTCCGGCGGGCCGTCGACCAGCGCGAGCGCCTGTGCCGCGAACATCGTCGCCCACGCGTTTTCGTGGACCTCCAGGGCCTGCGGTTGGTACGGCAGCGACCATCCGAACTCGGCCGGACTGGCGACCTGCCGCAGGCGCGCGATGGACGGCCGGACCGTAGACACGCGTCCCAGGAGAGCGGCGAGACGGACGACCTGAGCATGCACGTCGCTTTGCTCGCGGCTCTCGGCGGTGGCCGCGAGGCGCGGGAAACCGCCTGAGGGGAGCCGATGGGACACCAGCTCGCCCAGCGCCGTATGAAGGATCTCGTGAAGGTCCGCCGTTCGATGGGCCGCGTCCCAGATCCAAAGGCCCTCCAGCGCATAGCACGTCGCGTGTAGGTTGATCCGGCCGGCCTCATCGCGGAGCCCATCGCTCGCAAGAGAGAACGCGCTGCTGACGTCATCGATGATGCTGCGCGCGGCTTCGCGCATCCCGGCGACACCAAGCTCGGCGGCCAGGAGCAGGCACTGCACCGTCTTCGCGAGATGCAGACGCCCCACGGTCGACCACGTCGCCGGGCGTCCGTGTGGCTGGCCGGCGTTCGGATCGAGCGTCGGAAGATGGCCAAGCTCGTTGACCTGGTCTCGCAGGCGGGAGGCCGCGCGGATGCCGGCCGCGACCGCGCGGGCGTTCCCCGCACGCACTCCGTACTTGATCAGGCCGGCCGCGATGATGCCCTGGTCGAAGTTGTAGATGGCCGACCCGTCGACCCGACGCGATGCAGATGCGTTCGCTTCGATACGCGCGCAGAGCCAGTCGGCGGCTCGGACCACCGCCGCGCTGCCCGTCGCATCCGCGAACACGGCCGCACTGAGGAAGTAACCCGAGATCTCGGGGTACTCGTCCGAGAGGCGCCCGGTGCGACGGTCACGCCATCCGGCGACGCCACCGCTTGGATGTGCCAGCACGCCGGCGAAGAGCCAGTCGAACAGATCCGCGCTGGTCGGCCTGCTCAGGCCATCGAGTACGCCTTCCCGGTCTTGGATATCCGGCTGCCTCGCCCGCAGAGGCGCGGATCGCACCTTTGATGGGGCCCTCGGCGACGGGAGGGGGCCCGGGGAGACGCGGAGTCGCTCCAACACCAGCACATCGTCTACGTCAGGTGTTGAGACTGGATGTGGCGCACGGTTGAGCCGGACCGTCTGCAGGCGGATCAGCTGACGGGCGTCCCGAACACGGGCTCGACGATGCCCATTTTGGGCGCGACGTCCGGAGAGCTGGGCGAGCTCACGCCGACGGTCTTCGTCGCCGCCGCATAGAGCCGATCGAACGACGATGTCTGCCGGATGCCACGCTTGGAATGACCGATCGGCATGAGGTGGCATCCACGAACCGGCGCGTTGCGCGCGAGCCAGTCGAGCTCCTCGTCGAGGTATGCCCAGTACCGTTCGCACGCGTCCGCCTCGTCGCTCGCGCGATCGAGCAGAGCGACCAGGCGCGCGGGGATCACGATGCCGGGGATCGCCATGAGGCGACGCGCGTGATCGCACGACCGCACCGGAGCGAGTCCGACGATGAGCGGGAGGTCCGCGAGCGCCGCCGGCATGCGGTCGACCGCCGCTGCGAAGGCGCGGCCATCGAACACGGGCTGGGTCTGGACGAACTGCGCACCCGCCGCGTGCTTGCGGACGAGCCGACTGGTCTCGTAAAGGGGGTCCGGCGCGAACGGAGACCACGCGGCGCCGACGCAGAACGGCTCCGCCACGCCCAACAGCTCTACGCCGAGGGCCGCGGGGAACCCACGCGCCAGCTCGATCAAGCTGAAGACGTCAACGTCTTGGATGTCCGCCGACGATTCGGGGACGTCCCCGGTCATGCACAGGACGTTGCGCACGCCGAGCGCCGAAGCTCCGAGGAGATCGGCGATCAGCGCATTCCTCGCGCGCGAACGAGCCACAAGCTGCACGATCGGCTCGACGCCGAGATCGGCGTGGGTGAGGATCGCCGCGGCCGCGATCGGCGAAAGTGCGGGGCGGCCACGCAGGCCATCGGTGAGGTTCACGGCCACGATCTGCGGACGGAGCAGCCCCCTGGCCCGCTCGATCAGCAGCTCGTGCGCGACGGTCGCCGGTACGGCGAGCTCCGCGGTGATCACGGAGCGGCCTGCATCGAGCGCGCGGTGAAGTCGCGATCCGAGGCCGCTGGCGATCGGGGACGACTCCATCAGCGGCTCATGGCGCCTACGGCCGAGCGATGAAGTGGAAGTGCGAGTTCGTGTCGTACGCCACTTCGAACGCAGCCGACGTGTACGGGCCGCCTCCGTCCATATCGAATATCCGCAGGCCCGCGTCGCTGGTGAGCAGACGGAAGATGTGGCCCGGCTTCGTCCCGTAGTACTCGGACGAGCCCCGTCCGTGCTGGAACGCGATGATCGGTCTGTGCTGCACGATCGTCCGAAGCGCGCCCCGGAACACCATCTCCTCGGCGCCCTCGACGTCAACTTTGATGAAGTGCGGCACGTATCCCTCGGGTAGGTGATCATCCAGCCGCTCCGTGCGGACGGTGATCGTATCGACCGTGCTGCCGCTCCCCGAATAGTCGGGTCGGCGGAAGCCGCTGACCCACGGTCGGTCTCTCACGTACGTGAACGTTGTCTCCCCGTCGGCATCCGATAGGGCGAAGGGCCGAACGTCGACCTGCGGAAATCTCGATCTCAGCGCTGCGCTGAATACCTCGAGCGGCTCGTACGCGATGTGCCGTCCACGGGGCGCGACCCGCGCGATCTCTGAGAGGACCTTGCCGTTGGCGGCGCCAACGTCGATGCAGTTCGCGTCGGTGGGCAGTGCGAAGGCGAGGAGCATTCGCAGATGCTCGTGATCCCTCCAGGTACGGTCGAAGATCCGCGAGCGACGGCGGCGCCACGTCGTGAGAAAGGCGCGAGCCGGCTCCTCGATCCCCGTGGCGGTCAGTGCCTGCTTGATGCCCTGGCGCATCGCTAGTGCCATTTCAGGAACTCCCCCTTACGGCGCGCCGCGCGGTCGGACGGCGATCGTGACGGCGACCCACGCCTGGTCCGCATCGTTCCGGAACGGGCCCGGGTCCTCCACGGCGACGGCGTTCTCGCGCCGCGCCGACGCCATCGACGAGCGTCCCGCGAGGCCGCCCGATTCGTCGTATCGACCGCTGGTGTAACCCGTCGGGTAGCCCGAGGTCCTGCCCAGATTCTCCGCGCCGTAGGCGATGATCCAGAGCGTGTTCGCGACGTCCCACGCCGCGGGGTCGAGCGCGGGCGGGTCCGGCGCCAGACCGGTGCCGGTGACGCCCGCGTCCGCGATGGCGTCGGCTAAGAACCCGTCATCGAACCAGCCGGTGATCCGGTACACATGCGCCACCGCGGTCTCGATGACCGAGGTCTGGAAGTCGACCGTGGTACCGCCCTCGGTCCCGTCCGCCCTCTTCACGAAGCGGCTTGTGCG
>DASYUC010000131.1:0-4683 GCA_036001645.1 Candidatus Limnocylindria bacterium | reverse complement strand
TGGGACGATCCGGGCGACAGCCCGATCTGGACGGCGTTGAACACGAAGCCCAAATACGTGGCATCGACCACGCTCACCAAACCGCGCTGGGCGCACACGACCGTCCTTTCCGCTGACGTCGCGGCCGCGATCCGCGAACTGAAAGCTAAGCCGGCGGGTGAAATGCAGGTGAACGGCAGCGGCAAACTGGTCCGCTGGCTCTTCGACAACAAGCTTGTCGACGAGATCATCCTGTTCACTTATCCCGTGGTCATCGGCCAGGGCAAGCGGCTATTCCCCGACACCGATCCGGACACAGCACTTGAGCTGGTCGACTCACAAGCGACCCCCAGCGGGGTGACAATCCAGGTCTACCGGCCCACGGGGCGACCGCAGTATGCACACACCACCGCCGAGTGAAGCACGTGCCAAAGGCCGCGAGTCCAGCAGTGACCGAGCGTCACGCGTCCCAACCCGCCCGCTAGCACGCCGTCCCGTGCCACTTGACAGGTCCGCCCTCGCCGCGTATTAAACCCTTTAGTTAAATAACGAACGGGAGCATCAGTGGCGGTCGACCGGCTGAGCGTCACGTTCGGCGCCCTCGCCGATCCGACGCGGCGCGCGATCCTCGCGCGTCTCGCGAAGGGTGGCGCATCGGTGACCGAGCTGGCGGAGCCGTTCGATATGACCCTCCCCGCGGTGAGCAAGCACCTCAAGGTGCTCGAACGCGCGGGACTCGTGACGCGCGGCAAGGAGGCGCAGTGGCGGCCGGCGGCTCTCGAGGCGGGCCCGCTGAAAGAGATCGACGAATGGGTCGAGCGCTATCGCGTCATCTGGGAGCAGCGGCTCGATCGTCTGGACGAGTACCTGAAGGAACTGCATGTGAAGGAGAAGCGACATGGCCGCAAGAGATAGCGTGGCGGACGACGTGGCTACCGATGACATCGTCATCGAGCGCGTATTCGACGCGCCGCGCGAACGAGTCTTCGATGTGTTCACACAGCCGGAGCACCTGCAGAAATGGTGGGGGCCGAAGATGGTCGGCATTCCCGTCGCCGAGTTCGACGCGCGTCCGGGCGGGAAGATCTTCATCGCCGAGCGTCCCCCCGACGGCGCGATGCACTACATCGCCGGCGTCGTCCGCGAGATCGAGCGGCCTTCGCGGGTCGTCTTCGCGATTCACTTCGCAGATGCGGACCGCACGCGCGTCGCGCCGCCTGCCGGCGCAGGGCTCCCGGCGACCTGGGATGAGGAGATCGTCAGCAGCGTGACGTTCAGCGCCGAGGGTCGGCGCACGCGCGTGACCATCCGCACCCAGCGGTCAGGTGTCACGGCCGAGTGGGGCGAGATGGCGCGCGCGGGCTGGGGGGAGTCGCTCGACAAGCTTGGCTACGCCATCGCGGACGACATGCACGTGACGCCGACCGGCGATCGCGAGATCGTCATCACCCGCACGTTCGACGCGCCTCGCACGCTGGTGTACGAGGCGCTCACGAAGGTCGAGCACGTGAAGAACTGGTGGGGTCCGCGCCAATACGGTCCTGTGAGCGCGACCGCCGACTTTCGCGCGGGCGGTCACTACCGCTTCGCGCAGGGCTCGCCGCAAGGTGAAGTCGCGTTCTCGGGTGAGGTCCGCGAGTCGTCGCCCGAGCGGATCGTCTACATCGAAGAATTCGAGGCGATGCCCGGGCATGCCGCGGTCACGACGGTCACGCTCGACAAGCGCGCGGGTAAGACGTTCATGACACTGCGCTCGGTCTACCAGTCGCCCGAGGACCGCGACGACGTGATCGGTTCGGGTATGGAGTGGGGTGCGCGGCTCTCGTACCTGCAGCTTGATGAGGTCCTAGAGGGGATGCAGTGAACCAGAACACCACGATGTTCCTCCCGTTCATCACGGCCGCCGAAGACGCTCTGAAGCTCTAGGCCTCGACGTTTAGAACCCGCGCGTCCTGAGCACTACCCGGCGCGTAGTGTTTCGCGCATCGCTGTTTGGCCGCATGAGGCTGGCCGGCCGCCCGCCTCATCTTGATTCGGCCGCTTATCTGACGCGCGTTGTATGTCGGTTGATTCCTGGTTCGTGCCTGAAATGAGCCCTTTTGGCCCCTTCTCTCGGCCTCATCGCTTTCAAGGAAGGAGGTCAGGGGTTTCGAATCCCCTCCGGGCTACTCAAGAGCGCCCAAACCGTGGGCCTCACGGCCGCTATTCGGGAAGCCGCTAGGCACGAGCGCATAATCCCGAGGTTCGCGTCCTGCTTGGGGAGGGCTCCGATGCGCCAGCTCACTCTCGTCACCGCGCTCCTTGCGCTGCTCACATTCGCGGCGAGCACTATGGGTAGCGCGGCTCCACGCAATCCGATCGACCAGCCCCTCGACAAGCGCTCCGGCTTCTTCGACTTCGGGAACTTCAATGAGACCCTGCCGAACGGGTCCGGCGGACCCGGCCGCGGGACGATCGCCGGCGTGGCGTGCAGCACCTCCGTCGCCTCGCAACCGGCGGACTTCGCCGGCAATTTCCTGCTCAACTGCGACACCGCGGGGACGGTGAGCATCCGCAACGAGACGACGATCGCCGTCAATCCGACGGACCCGAACAACGTCATCGGCGGCTCGCACCGCTATCTGCTCACGAGTACCGGTGCCACGCTCAACATCCACGTCATCGCGGTGGCTTACGTCACCAAGAACGGCGGATCGACCTGGACGACGGTGCAGCCGCCGCTCGGGAGTTGGGAGTTCACCGGCGACCCGGTGCTCGCGTTCGACGCCGACGGTCGCGCGTACTACTTCAATATCGCGGACCACGAAGGCCAGGGGGGCTCGTTCACCGGACCGAGCGTCATCGCGCAACGGTCCGACGACGGCGGATCCACGTGGACGCAGCCCGCGACGGTCGCGCGCGGAGTCGGCGCGATCGCCAACGGCCCCACCGCGGTCATCGTCTTCAACGACAAGGAGTGGGGCACCGCCGACGCCAACGCGTCCAGCCCTCTGAAGAACAACGTCTACGTGACCTGGACCCGCTTCCTCTTCCTGCAGCAGAGCTACATCGAGTCGCCGATCTTCTTCAGCCGGTCCACCGACGGCGGCCTGACGTGGTCCGAGGGCAAGGAGATCAGCGGCTCCAGCGCCGCGCTCTGCACCAAACAGATCGATCCGTCAGGGGGCGCCACCCGCTGCGACGAGAACCAGTTCTCGCAGCCGGTGGTCGGACCGGACGGCACGATCTACGTGACGTTCCTCAACGACCAGAACCCGTCGAGCACCGGCTTCCGCGACCAGGTCCTGCTGGTCAAGTCGACCGACGGCGGAAACACATGGAGCGCCCCGGTCGCCGTCAGCCCGATCATCCACGACGGAGCGAACGACTACCCGCTGAATACCGACGGCCGCCAGCGCATCTCGGGCTGCGCTTATCGCGTGAACGCGGCCGGCGCGCTGGCGCTTGGCCCCGGACGGCTCTACTACGTGTACACCGAGAACAACGGCTCCGCGACGACGACGCAGACCGACATCATGGTCGTGACCTCCACGAACGGGGGGACGACCTGGTCCGCGCCCGTCGCGGTCAACTCCAGCACCAAGGATCAGGTCTACCCGTGGGCCGCCGTCGACACCGGCGGGAAGCTCCGGGTCGGGTACGTCGACCACGACCGCACCGGCCCGGCCGACCAGACCTGCGTGTACGGCTACTCGCTCTCGACGGCGACGGCCGCCGGCGCGACCACGTTCACACGCCAAACCCTCGAGACTGGGCTCTCGATCGCATCCAACAGCCGCTGGTTCAGCAAGAACACGCGTTTCATCGGTGACTACACCAACGTCGCGGTTGGTCCGGACGGCTCCGTCTGGGCCGACTGGACGGATCTCCGGCACGACGTCACGGCGTTCGGCATCACCCGGAAGGGACAGGACGCTGTCGCGGAGAAGCGCGGGCCCTAGGCACCATTCGGTTCGGATGTAAAGCTGCGTCGAGCGGCGCGAACTCGCGTGGGCGCCGGTGTGGGATCTACGATCGTCGGCATCGGCGTCCGCGTCATCTTCATCCGCGCGGCCAATGTGGGCGGCTCGGGCGTCTTCTCCACCGCCGCGCTCGCGAAGAAGCTCGACCTCGTGAACATCGGCGCCGCCGGGACGTTCGTCGCCCGCGGCCGCGTCGCCGCGGCGGACATCGCGCGCGAGATTCCGTTCCCGCTCGACGTGGCCGTCCGGCCGGCCAATGAGCTCTTGAAGCTCGTGGATGCCGGACCACCCGCGGCGACCGGCGCGCAATGCTTCGTGAGCGTGCTTGTCGCCCCGGCGAAGGCGAGCCCGCGGCTGCCGCTCGAGCTCCCGCCGGGACGCGCGTGGGCCCTGCGCATCGTCGAGCGGCGCGGCCCCTACGTGCTCGCGCTGCGTCGGACCGATCAGCGGCGCGGTCTCGATCTGAGCGCCGTGGTCGAGAAGGCATTCGGCGCGCGGGCTACGACGCGGGGCTGGCCGACGTTCGAGCGCATCGCAAAGGCGGTCAGGTCCCTCGAAGCGCCCGCCAAAACCGCTCGGCGGTGACCGGGAGTGCAGAGGTGTCAGCAGGGCCTTTGCGCGGATCCAGTACGCCTTTCTGGCGGGGTGACTTTCGAGATCACCGTGGTACGCCAATGACAATGTGACGCGGTCGGGACGGACGCCGTAACCGCCCAGAGATTCGCGCCACGAGTCGGATCTC
>DASYUC010000130.1:0-11302 GCA_036001645.1 Candidatus Limnocylindria bacterium | reverse complement strand
CCAGAGGCGCGATCGTCAGGAGTACCGCTCGCGGAGGAACGAGCTTCCACCGAAGCGACGGGAACGGGGCGATCGCCGAAGTCGGTGATCGGTTTCGCGATCACCGGCTGGCTCGTCCACCGGAAGGAGACGGGCTGTCGGTCCGGGGGTGACCCCGGGTCGAAGCGCTACCGTGCGACCAAGCCTGCGATGAGGCTCGGTGTGCGTGTACGCGCTGCCGGGCTTCTTTCGTTGAAGGAGCCCGGCATCGCTTGACCGGCGCGTGCGGAAAGGGACGTGGCGATGCCGGTCGAGCGCTTCGCGATCATCGACTCGACGCTCCGCGAGGGGGAGCAGTTCTCCAACGCGCACTTCACGACCGCCGAGAAGGTGCGGATCGCGAGTCTCCTCGATGAGTTCGGAGTCGAGTACATCGAGCTCACGTCACCGGTGGCGTCTCCACAGTCGTTCGAGGACCTGAAGATCGTCGCGAGCCTGGGTCTCCGCGCCAAGGTGCTCACGCACGTGCGCTGTCACATGGACGACGCGCGCGTCGCCGTGCAGACGGGCGTGACGGGGATCGACATCCTCTTCGGGACGTCGTCGTACCTGCGCGAGTTCTCCCACGGCAAGAGCGTCGACGACATCATCCGCGAAGCCGGCATGGTGATCGCGTTCATCAAGGACCACGGCAAGGAGGTCCGCTTTTCGAGCGAGGACAGCTTCCGTTCGACCGAGGGCGACCTGCTGAAGGTCTACACCGCCGTCGACAAGATGGGCGTGGACCGCGTCGGCGTGGCGGACACCGTCGGCATCGCGACGCCCCGGCAGTGCTACGCGCTGGCGACGGAGCTCCGTCGTCACGTCCACTGCGACATCGAGTTCCACGGCCACAATGACGCTGGCTGCGCGATCGCGAACTCCTACAGCATCCTTGAGGGCGGCGCGACGCACATCGACACGAGCGTCCTCGGCATCGGCGAGCGCAACGGCATCACGCCGCTCGGCGGCTTCGTGGCCCGCATGTACGCGGACGACCCCGCCGCCATCAAGCGCAAGTACGATCTGCGCAAGCTGAAGGAGCTCGACGAGCTCATCGCCTCGCTCGTCACGATCGAGATCCCGTACAACAACTTCGTGACGGGGAAATATGCCTTCCACCACAAGGCCGGTATGCACACGAAGGCGATCTACATCAACCCGAACAGCTACGAGATCCTCGACCCGGCCGACTTCGGCCTCACGCGCACGATGAAAATCGCGCACCGCCTCACCGGGCACAATGCGGTCGGCGTGCGCGCGCGCGAGCTGGGCCTGGAGTTCGGGAAGGACGAGCTGCGCGAGATCACCCGCCAGATCAAGGCCATGGCCGACTCCGGCCCGCTGTCGATGGACCAGCTGGACGCCGTTCTCCGACAATGGGTGGTCGCATGAGTCGCACGCTCGCCGAGGTCATCCTGTCGCGCGTCTCGGGTCGTGACGTCCGCGCGGGCGACCTCGTCATCGTGCCGATCTCGCGCGTCATGGTCCACGACTCCGTGATCGACGCGGTCATCGGCGGCCTGCGCGACCTCGGGCGCGAGCGCGTCTGGGACACCGCGAAGGTCTGCGTGTTCGTCGACCACGCCGCACCCGCGCCGACGCCGGTCGTTGCCGACTCTCATCGCGTGCTGCGCGAGTGGGTGCGCGAGCAGCAGATCCCGACCTTCTACGACGCGGGCGAGGGCGTGTGCCACCAGATCATGGTCGAGGAGGGCTACTGCGAGCCCGGGACCGTGATCGTGGGCAGCGACTCGCATTCGAACTCGTATGGCGCGGTCGGCGCGTTCGGCGCAGGCATGGGCGCGACAGACGTCGCGGTGGCGCTCGCGCTCGGCAGGACATGGCTGCGCGTGCCGGAGTCGATCAAGGTCAACTTCACCGGTCGCCTGCGCAAGGGCATCACGATGAAGGACGCGATCATGCGCGTCGTCCGCGAGATCGGCACCGACGGCGCGCGCTACGCCTGTGTCGAATTCCACGGCGTGGGCGACCTTCCGCAGGGCGACCGCATCACCCTTGCGGGAATGACGACCGAGATGGGCGCCAAGGCCGGCATCGTCGTCGGGACGCCCGAGGCGCCGGCGTGGCTGCGGCCGGACCCTGACGCGCGGTACCTGCGCGAGGTCACGATCGACCTCACGACGCTGGAACCGCAGATCGCGGTGCCGCCACGCGTCGACCAGGTCGTCGACGTGTCGGCCGCGATCGGCCAGCCGGTCGACATCGTCTTCCTCGGGTCGTGCACGAATGGACGGCTCGTCGACATGCAGCAGGCGGCCCGCGTGCTGCGCGGCCGGCGCGTCGCGCCTCATGTGCGCCTCGAGGTCGTGCCGTCGTCACGCCGTCAGTTCGAGCTCGCGATGCAGGACGGCACGATGCAGGCGCTCTCCGCGGCCGGGGCGGTCATCGGCTCATCCGGCTGCGGCCCGTGCCTCGGACGGACCGGCGGCGTGCTCGCCGCGCAGGAGATCTGTCTCTCGACGGCGAACCGCAATTACAAAGGACGCATGGGATCGCCCGACGCCTCGATCTACATCGGCTCGCCGTACGTGGCCGCCGTCGCCGCGCTGACCGGCGTCATCGACGATCCGCGTCCGTACCTCGAGGCGACGGACGAGGAGCTCGATGCGCTCGTCGCGCGGCGCCGCGGCGAGCGGCCCGAGCGCGGCGCCGCCTCGTCGCGCTCCGGCGACCGCTCGCGCGAGCTCGTCATGGCCAGCGCGCGCCGCGGCCCCGCGATGGAGATCGACGACTGATGCCGCGCGCGTGGGTCTTCGGCGACGACCTCGACACCGACCAAATGGTGCCCGGCCGCTACGCGCCGTTCATGGTCGGCCAGGACAAGTTCCACACCTACGCGTTCTGCGACGCGCGCCCCGGATTCGCGAAGGAAGTCCGGCCCGGCGACATCCTCGTCGGTGGCGAGAACTTCGGCTGCGGCTCGTCGCGCGAGTACGCCGTGGCCGCGCTGAAGAAGCTCGGCGTCGGCGCCGTCGTCGCGAAGAGCTTCGCGCGCATCTTCTTCCGCAACTGCATCAATCTCGGCATCCCGGCGATCGAATCCGCGGACGCGGTGGAGATCGTGCGCGATGGTGACGAGGTGACCCTCGATGTCGCCGCCGGCGTGTTGCGCGCTCCACGTGGGCCGGCGAGCGTCCGGCCCCTGGCGTCGTTCGCGCAGGAGATCCTGTCCGCCGGGGGCGTCGTCGCCTATTTGCGAGAGCATGGAGACTTCCCACGGGTCTGATGGACGAGCCGATCGAGCTCGTCGAATTGCAGCCACGGCGCGCGCTGACCGTCCGCCGGATGATGCCGCAGAGCGGGCTTGGCGCGTTCTTCTCGGAGCTGTTCCCACGGCTGCGCACCGCGATCGTCTCGCAGGGCGCGACCCCCTCGGGTCCACCGTTCGCCCGTTACTACAACAGCGACCCCGCCGCCTTCGATACCGAGGCGGGGTACCCGTTCACGGGAACGGTGACCGCGGCGAGCGGCACCCGCGTCACGACGCTACCCGGTGGCCGCGCGGCGAAGACCATCCACATCGGTCCTTACGAGACGCTCTCGAAGGAGTACATGCGCATCGGAGCGTGGCTTGACGAGCACGGCCTGCGGGGCGCCGAGGGACCTTGGGAGTCGTATGTCGATGACGCGGCGACGACGCCCCACGACAAGCTGCGGACCGAGGTGTTCTGGCCCCTGAACCGCTAAGAGAGCTGCGGCGTCGGGTTGATCGGATCGCTGGCGTAGCTGACGCCGTCGCTGATCCGGGCGGGGAGCGCCTCCAAGTCGGGACTATCCAAAATCGCCGCGATGCATTCCTTGGAGCCGCCGACGTATGTCCAATCGAAGTCGACCTCCGTCGCGACGCACCACGCCCGATCGTCCGGCCACCAGATGCTCGCCGATTGGTACGCCCAGGTGACGCCGTAGACCGTCTCGAGCGCGGCGACGAGCGGACCACGCGCGAGGTAGTAGCCGCGGTAAGGCAGCGTGAATGTGGGGTGCTCCGTCGGCTTCTCGCGGTACGTCCCCGGTGGCGGTGTCGTCGGCGCGTCGGCGGGCGAGCCGCCGATCGTAGCCAGCACCGCAGATCCGTCGCGGAAGTCGCCCCAACCCTCCCAGGCCGCGAACCAGCAGCGCTCGCGCGCGCTGGTGTGGTCATCCAGCACGTCGACGAGAGCGCGTGCAAGGTCGAGCGGCAGCGAGCCGATCTTTGGCCAGCTATCGAAGAGCCCAGGCTGCGGCTCTCGTGCGAAGCGGCGGGCCGGTGTGCCAACGAGTGCGACGAGTGAACCGAATTGCATCTCGGGGTGGTGGACGCGCAAATTCGCATCGGCGACTTCTTGCCACGTGACGGGCACCTCCACTTGGCCGACCTGCCGCGTGGCCGGGTGAAAGATGCGCGCGTACGCTTCGAAACCCGGCGGAATGATCGCGCCGGCGTCCTGCGCGAAAGGATGCAGCCGTTCGGCGATCCATTGCGCAGGCGTGACGTCGTCGACGTACTCGAGAGGCACTCGGGAACCGTAGCGAAACGCGCAGATGAGGGCTAGAGATCGACGGCGACGGGCAGAGCGTTCCTCGCCCACGAGCTGAGTCGTTTGCCGGGCTTCCAGCTCATGTATTTCTCATCGAGCAGCTGACGCGCGAGCAGGTCCTCGTCGGGATCGGCCACCTCGCGCGCTTTCCCGTCCACGGTCCGCGACCCGACCCGGATTCGCACGGCGCTGGTCTTGCGCAAGTTGCGCACCCAGTCCGCGGAATCGCCTCCGCCCGAGAGGATGTAAAGCGTGGCATCGCGAAGGGCGAACCAGATCTCGATGGTGTGCCGCTTGCCGCTCCGCCGGCCGACGGTCGTCAGGTAGCAGACGTTCTCGTCACCGAGCCGCTCGAATGGGGCCACGCATCGACGTTAGCGCCGCCGCTGCCCCGGTTCCGTCAACCACGACCCATTCGCAAGAAGGGCGACCGACGTCAGCTGCGCAGGTGCTTCTTGAGGAAGGCCCCCGTCCTCTGCCACGCCAGTTGGCTGGCGGCCTTGTCGAACTCGGGTCGCGACGGCTCGTCGAACCAGTGCTTCGTGCCGGGATAGACGTGGAACGTCGCGTCATGTCCGCCATCCGCGAGCGCCTTCTCCATCTTTCGCACGTCCTCCAGCGCTTCGAATTCGTCGTTCTCCGCGAAGTGGCCGAGGATCGGCGGAAGACTTTTCCCCGGCTCGATCTCGCCGTACCCGTAGTAGCTCACGAGACCGCGGATCTTGTCTGGGTGCGCCTGCGCGAGCTGCCAGCTGAACCACACGCCCATGCTCCAGGCGAGCACCGCAACACGGTCTGCCTGCGCGCTGAGCTTTTCGAACGCCTCCTCTATCTCCGTCATGGCGTTCTGCCAGTTCTTGCTCACCTCGCCGCTCAGGGATTTCGCCGCCTCGATGGTCGTTGCCACACGCCCGTGGAACAGGTCCGGCGTCGCGACCTCGTAGCCCTCGCCGCGCAGTCGCTCGGCGGACGCGCGCACGTCGTCGTTGAGTCCCCACCACGGATGGAGCACGAGCACGCCGGGGCTCAGTTGGCGAGATTCTCGCGACACCATTCACTGACCTCCTGCGCCATCTTGTCTCGCGCTCCCGCGGGTGCGAAATCGTGGTCGCCACCCGCGATGATCGATGTGCGGTGCGAAACGCGGGCCTGCGACAGCACGGCAGCGTACCGCTCCGCGTTCGTGAGCGGCACCTGCGTGTCTCGGCTGCCCCAGATGAGAAGGACGCGGGCACGGGTCCGCGTGATCTCCGCGATGGGCTTGAACTTCTCGTCGTCGCCAAAGCGCGCTGGTGCGGCGGCGAGCACGGCCGCGCGGACGCGCGAGTCACGGCCCGCGACCAATGCGGCAACGGCACCACCGAACGAGAACCCGACGACCCCCATGGCCTCCGGGATGTCCGGATGCGCCTTCAACAGGCGGATCGCGCCGCTCGCGTCGGCGAGACCGCTCGCGAGCGTCATGCGCGGCGGCTCGTGATCGCGGTACGCGAAGCGGAGCGCGGCCACGCCTATGGCGGCGAGCGCCTCGCACGCGGCGATGATGTGCGGCTGATCGGGGTGCCCGCCGAAGCCATGCAACACGGCGACGCCGCCGACTGCGCGCGTGTCCGGGAGGTGTAGCGTTCCCTCGAGCTCTCCACCGGGCACGACGAAGGAGACGCGTTGGAGTGTCACTCCGCGGCGGCCGGCCTCGTGGGCACCTCCGGCATCGCGAGCAGCTCGAAGACCCTCTCCCTTTCGTCGATCGGCGTGCGCGAGCTGATGAGCTCGAGTACCTTCTTGCGCCCCTTCATCTTCCCGATGAGGATCGCGCCCACCAGCTTGTCCCCGAGGAAGAAGAGCCGCTTGTAGTTGCGAGCGTCGTAGTCCACCTCGTACAGCGACTCGGCGTCGGGCTCCTCTTCGGTCGTGACGCCCATGACGGAGATGTTCGAGTTGAACATTCCCGAGGCGTATGTCGGCACCTCCACGTAAGGCTGCTTCGCGCCGAGCATGTTCTTCGCGACATGCCGGCCGTGGTTGAGCGAGTTGTCCCAGGTGCCCATGCGGTGGTGCCGCTGTGACACGACGTCGTAGAACTCCGCCACGTCGCCCGCGGCCCAGACGTCGGGAATGTTCGTCTCGAGGAACTCGTTCGTCAGGACACCGATCTTCGTGTCGAGCGCGGTGCCCTTGAAGAGGTCGATGTTCATCGTGAGGCCGAGTCCGACGCCGACCAGGTCCGCGGTCGCCGTGAAGCCCTTCGATCCGTGGACCTTGAGCTGGCCATTCGATCGCTCGAGCTTCTCGATCGATTCCTCGTAATGGAGGTGCACGTCCGCGTCCTCGGCGAGGAGGGAGACGACCTTCCCGCCCGGCTCGTCGAGCGAGCGACGCAGGAACCAGGGTCCGCGCTGGAGCCAGTGCGTCTCCAGCTTCCGGAACGCGAACGCCTCGGTCAGCTCGTAGCCGATGAAGGAGCCACCAAGGACGACGGCGACCTTGGACTCGGGGATACGCGCGACCATCGCCTTGGTCTCATCGAAGTACTGGAAATTGAAGAGATACGGCGCGTCCTCCGAACCGGGCACCTTCAGCGGGTTCGGGCGGCCGCCCGTGGCGATAAGGAGCTTGTCGTATTTCAGCTCCGATCCGGGCTCGATCGCGACGGTCTTCTCCTCGAAGTTGACCTGCGTGACGCGGGTCTCGAGGCGGAGGTCGAGGCGGTTCTTGACATGCCACTCCATATCGCGGACCTGGACGCGCTGTTCCAGGAGCACGCCTCTCAGGTAGCGGGGGAGCGATACGCGGTTGTAGAGCGTGTACTTCTCATCGTCGATCAAGACGATCTCCGCCGCCGCATCGTCCTTGCGCAGCTGCTCGGCCGCGTATGTCCCGGCCGCGCCGTTGCCGATGATGACAAAGCGAGTGGGATCCGAAGCCAAAGACGCACTCCTCGCTGTGAACTGCGCCTAGTTTCGCGGAATGTGGCGCGTCGCGCCGGGGCTAGTCGGCAGGCTCTCCCGCCATCGCGACCGGCGCCGCGGAAAGCGTGGCTCGCTCGAGCGGTCGGAACCACACCCAGAAGAGGATCGCCGATGCTCCATACAGGCCGGCCATGAGGACGAACGGCGTGACGTAGTCGCCACCGGCCATCAGGCGCGAGCCCGCGAATGCGCCGAGGCCGCTGAGTGTTTGCTGCGCCGTCGATCTGAGGCCGACCATCGTGCCGCGCTCGCCCGGGTCGAGGATCTCCATGGAGAACGCCTCCGCGATGGGGCTGGCGGCGTTCGCCAGGACGATGCGGACGACGTACGCGACACCCGCGAGCGTGAGGACGGTCGTCACGGTCGAGAGGTTCGGCGAGAGACCAATGAGGAGGATGAAGGGCACGGCGAGAAGCCGGGTGCCGACGATCGCCTGCACTTTGGTCATGCGCGCGACGAGGAACGGCGCCGCCAGGGCAGCGAGCGCAAGGAATAGCTCGCCAGACGCGAACGTCATTCCGATGTCGTGCGTATGCGCATGCAGCCCCTCGTAGAAGAAGACGTTGAAGAGCGGACCAACGAAGCCGAAGCCGAGAGCGGCCATCGCTCCAACTCCGACAAGGCGGAGCACGCGGTCTGGATGACGGACGCCGGCGAAGATATTCCGAATGCCTGGTGCTCCGCCCTCGACCGGTCGGTCATGCCCGCGAAGCATGAGGGCAGGGATGAGGGAGAGCGCCCAGATCGCGATACCGATGAAGATCGAGGCGCGATAGAGCGTGACCTTGTCCGCGAGCGAGGCCGCGAGAAGCGGCACGAAGCCGCCGAGCAGGCTTCCCACCATCGCGGAGAGCGTGCGGAGGCCATCGGATACCGAGAAGAGGTGCACACGCTCGCGTTGCTCGCTGTTCTCGGCCATGAATGCCGGTTCCGATACACCGTGGAGCGTTCCGGACATCGCGCTGAGCACGCCCGTCGCGAGCAGGATGCTCTGGTCGACCGAGAAGATGGTCAGGAGATACAGGGCAGCGCCGACGCCGTCGCCGATGATGAACGACCACTTGCGGCCGATGCGGTCCGAGATGAGTCCGGCGGGCACCGAGAAGGCCGCGCCGGCGATGCCGCCCAGCAAGAGCCGCAGGCCGATGAACTCGATCGGGAGGCCGACCGCGAGGAAGTAGAGGTTCACCAGGACGAGGGAGGTACCGTGGACGGTGTCCATGCCGATGACGTGGACGATGAACAGCCGCGCGTTCCGACTGAAGCTTCGGACCGCCAGCGCGTACTCGGCGAGGTCGCCTCGCGCCCTCACGGGCACACTCTAAGATGGCCGCGCTTGCGGCGACTACATCTTCTGATGTGCTGCGTCCTCCTCATTGGATGCGCGCCGCCGCCAGAGCGAGAGATCGTCATCGCCATGACGGAGTACGCGTTCCTGCCACCGACGATCGAGGTGAGCGCAGCCGAGCGGGTCCGGCTGGTGGTGCGGAACATCGGACGCGTCGAGCACGATCTGATGCCCGACGACCGGGGCCGTGCCCTGGGGCTAGCGCACGTTCATCTCGCCCCCGGCGGCAGTGCGAGCAATGACTGGACCGCGCCCGCGGAGCCGGTGGAGGTGCGCATCACCTGCACCGTCCTGGGCCACGAAACGCTCGGTATGGTCGCGCGTCTCGTCGTACGTGCCCGAACGAGCCCTACGCCAACGTCGCGCTGATCGCCGTGCCGGAGGAGGGACTCGAACCTCCACGCCCTTTCGGGCAGAGCGTTTCAAGCGCGCCGCGCCGTTGCCGATGATGACAAAACGAGTGGGGTTCGAGGCCACCGATGTCCTCCGCGAAATGTGTCCTTAGGGTGGCGGAACTATGGGACGAATGCGTATCGTGGATCGGCCGGCGTATCCCAACGGCAGAGGAAAGGGTCCTAAACACCCCTCAGTGCGGGTTCGAATCCCGCCGCCGGCACGGGAGCGCGCGCCGCCCCTTGAAACGACCTCGAGTTTGCTTTAGACGGTCCTGTAAGTGGTCCCCAGGCCGTCGCGCACTGGAATATCGAGACGCAAAGCTGGCTGGAGCCTTGGGCTTACGGCGGCGACGGACGCCCGCGTTGCCCGGATGTCGGCGTCGAAGCGAGGCAGATCGAACTGGGCAAAAGGGCTGTCTGCTGCGACCGATCCGCGAATCGCCAAGAACGCGAAGACTCGCCGCGGCCGAAAGCGGGGTCCATACCGACTCCAAGCCCGGGCGCCGTTCGAAGGGAGCACGGACCTACCTTTGGAGGCACGTGGGCCATATGTTTTCCTGCTTGGGTTGTATCTAGGCGACGGTTCGATCGTCACCAAGACCTCGCGCTTGGAGATCGCGCTCGATGCGCGGTACCCGTCGGTCATCGACGCGTGCGCAGTTGCGATGCGAGCCGTCCATCCGCGAGGCCGGGCAAATCTTCGAGTTAGGGCAAAGACCTGCGTTGTTGTGAATTCATTCGGACGGCACTGGCTGACTCTGTTTCCACAGCATGGCGCCGGGCACAAGCATCTCCGCCACATCGTGTTGGCCGACTGGCAGCGCGATTTGGTTATCGGCAATCCAATTCACATGATTCGCGGCCTACTCGACTCAGACGGATCGCGCTTTGACCGCTGGGTCGGCGGAAAGTGCTACCCGGCTTACGAATTCACCAACAGGTCAGCAGACATCCTCGGCATTTTCTGCTGGGTGGCTGATCTGCTCGGCATCCACTACACGAGGGCAAGCGCGACCAACATCTCCATAGCGCGGCGACGGGACGTCGCATTTCTGGATGCAAGAATCCCGAGGAAGACGGCACCGGTCGCTCTCGCCGAGTAGCCACAGCGCGCGGTGCTTGCGACGCGTCACGCGACCACGTAGCCTCGCGGCCAATGGCTGACCCGCGGCGCGAGATGCTGAAAGCCGTTCCGCTTTTCGCGGAATGTGACGACAAGCAGCTTGACTTCATCGCGACTCAGGTCGACGAAGTGGACTTCGTCGCGGGGCGCGACCTCTGCCGCGAGGGTGCGAGTGGCGGCGAGTTCTTCGTGATCCTCTCCGGCACGGCGGAGGTCCGGCGCCAGGGTCGTCACCTGCGCGAGCTCGGACCGGGCGACTTCTTCGGGGAGATCGCGCTGCTCGACGGCGGGCCACGCACCGCGACGGTCACCGCGCTCGTGCCGATGAGATGCCTGGTGCTTTCGCGGGGCGAGTTCCACAACGTGATCCGGCAGAACGCCCTCATCGCGGTTTCGGTCCTCGAGGCGCTCGGCGATCGGCTGCGCGCCCTCCTCGGCGGTCAGCCGACCTAAGGAACCATGGTCGCCGGTCCAGCGTTGTAACTGGCGTGAGAGGTCTCGCGCGCGCCCTCGTGTTCCCGGCGGTCTTGATCGGAGCGGCTCTGTCCGCCTCGCCAGCGGTCGCTTCGTGCATCGAGCTGAGCCCGCAGGAACAGGCCGCCGCGGCCGATGTCGTGGTGTACGGCACGGTGACTGAGACGCGCCAGACGTTCGCGGCCGCCAGTGGCGTCATCAGTTTCCTGCCGCAGCGCCTCCTGAAGGGCACGCTCGGCGGCGAGGTCCAGATCTACCTTGGCCCGACCAAGGGTGGTGTGATCACGAGCGTCGACTACGAGGCGGTCACGCGCGGGCAAGGGCACACGCTCTACCTGCGCTCCGCGGGCGATGGGAGCTGGCAGACCGATGCCTGCAGCGGAAGTCACGCGGGCCAGCCGTCGTTCGCGGAAGTCGCATTCTTCGGGGCCGGT
>DASYUC010000129.1:0-18485 GCA_036001645.1 Candidatus Limnocylindria bacterium | reverse complement strand
CCGCCGCGAGCAGGCTGCGCACCGTCGCGGACGACTCGGGCCTCGAGGTCGACGCGCTCCGCGGCGCGCCCGGTCTGCGGAGTCGACGCTTCTTCGGCGAGGATGCTAGCGCGGCCGAGCGCAACGAGAAGCTCCTCGCCTTGCTCGATGGCGTGAAGCAGCGTGGCGCGCGCTTCGTGTGCGTGACGGCGCTCGCGTGGCCAGACGGACGCGTCGAGCTCTTTGATGGCGAAGTGCGTGGTGAGATCGCGCTCGCTCCGCGCGGCGATCAGGGCTTCGGCTACGACCCGCTGTTCGTGATCGCCGGCGATGGCCGCACGATGGCCGAGCTGCCCGCGGGCGAGAAGCACCAGATCTCCCATCGCGGACTTGCCGTGGCGAAGCTCCGCGCGTATCTCGCGGGAGAGAGACGCTAGCCTCTCCGGCGCTCGGCTTCCGCAAGACTTCACCGTCGGCTGGTGAATAATTCACCACGAGCTGGTGAATACGTCAGCGACGATGTTGCGTGCGCGCCTTGTCCATCACAGCGAGTACCTCGCGCTGTCGCTGCTGCTCATCGGCGCGGCGATCTGGCAGAAGGATCAGATCACGCTTTGGTTCTGGTTCTGGCTGTTCGCGCCCGACCTCTTCGGCCTCGTGCCTTCGTTCCTGTTCGGACCGTCAAAAGGCAAGGGGTACATCCCGCCGCGCGCGGTCTGGCTCTACAACTTCTGGCACAACTTCACGCTGCCGGCGGTCCTGTGGATCGCGTTGCTCCTGCTCTTCGCCGGAAATCCGTGGCCGCTGCTGGGCTGGCTGCTGCACATCAGCCTGGATCGCTTGATGGGATTCGGTCTGCGCGGCGAGGACGGCGGGCAGGCGCTGCTCTAGGTCCTACGGCGCCTTCGTGAACGTGCCGGTCACGGTCGGCGCGCTGCCCGACGTCACGGTGAACGTGTAGGTATCCGGCGGCCACGATGTTCCGAGCCGGCTCCAGTACACGCCGAACTCGTCCACGGACTGGAAGCGACCGCTGCTGGACGCACCCGTGGCGTTCCCGCGAATGGCGAGCGTCACCACCGAGTTCGGCTGGTAGCCGTAGAGCACGAAGGTCGGCCCGTTCGCACCGGCGCCGGCGATGCTGTCCGCCGCGAAGGCGATCCCCGGTGACGTCGCGATCGCGCGCAGCCGCGCCGGCACTGACGCGGCGAACTCGGGCCACGATCGTCCGGTGACAGCGCCGTACGCCTCCTCGAAGGTGCGCCCGGCGCCCAGGAGGCTCAGGATCTGCATCTGTCCGAGGAGCCCGATGTCGTTCCGAAGCAGCTGCACGATCTGCGATGCCTCGGCGTACTGGTAGCGACTCACCGGTCCTTCGCGCGCGTTCCACGTTCCCTGGGATGTGAGCTGGTCGGTGCTGAGCTGCTGGCCATTCACCGCCATGGACACCGCTCGATGCTGCTCCAGCGTCCGCCACCACTGAGCTCCCGGGATGGTGAACTCCTCGAGCCGCGCGGAGCCTTCGTTGAGCCAGGCCGGGACGCGCGCATCGCCGGTGATCTCGTCGATCATCATGTGCGTCAGCTCGTGGCGGGACGTCGTGAATGGGATGCCGTCGCCGATGCGCTCGAGGTCCATCGCCACGCGCTTCTGGAAGTAGACGCCCGCGCTCTCGAAAGGATTCCGCAGCGCCGGTGAGGTGACCGACGTCTGCCCGAGACCGAGGATCGCCGTTTGGGCGGCGGCGTAGGTCGCGTCGGTCGCAAGGAGATAGACCTCGGGGCGCGCGGCGAACGACCTTCCGTAGTCCTGCTGGATCCTGGCGATGTCGGCGTTGATCTGCGTGTTGATCGTCGCTGCCTCGGACCGCGACACCGTCGTCTCCGCGTAGAAGTCCGTCGATCCGGTGGTGCGCAGGAGGAACGAGATGCCGCCCTTCGTCACCGGCGCCGGCGGGACGACGGTGAGCTGGATGCTCTCGGAGACGCTGCCCGCGGTCGCGGTGATCGCCCCCACGCCGCCCGTCGCCCCTGCCGTGAGCAGGCCACCGCTGCCGACCGCGCCGAGCGTCAGCGGCTCGACGCGCCAGCTCGGAATGAGCTGTGGCATCGCCTCGTCGAACTGGTCCTTCACCGTCGCGGTCAGCTGCGCGGTCTCGTCGGTGCCCAGCCGCACGATGCCGGGGGTGAGCAGGACGGCCGTCGGTGCCGGGATCGTGTTGACGGTCGCCGCGAAGCCCTCGTAGATCATCGTCCCGTCGCCGCCCTCGAAGTTGAGCTCGGTCACGACCGCCGCGATGTTCCCGCCCTGCGCGTCGACGACCACGCCGTACTGGGTGTCGTCGGACAGACCCGGGACGGACCTGGGATCAACACGGATGGCCGCGCCGCGCGCGAACGGACCGATCGACTGCCGCGTCATGAGTGCGCCGTCGGCGAATCGGTACCACCGCAGCCGCGCGCTCGTCGCGCCCGCCGACTGCACCACGATCGGCGTGCTCCATCCCTGTGCCCCGCCGAGCGTCCGCGTGACGTTCGGGAGATACGCGCGATTGCCCTGTCCCGTCGCCCCGACGTAGCCCATCGCCGCCCCGGCGGTGAGCGTCGCGTCGAGCACCGCGAGCGCGCCGCCGCTGGCGACGAGCGAGTACTCCCCGACGCCGAGGAGCGGGTTCGTTTCGGGATCGAAGTACCACGTCGTTCCCGGCTTGATCGGACGCGGCGCACTGATCGCGAGCGGGTTACCGCCGCCGAGCCGTTGGAATGTCAGCGTTGGCGACACGTCACCCGCGCCAGCGTTCTGGACCAGCACGCCGCTCGCGTACGTTCGTGATGCGCTGCCGTCACGCCGCACGTACGGAAGGAACACGTCGCCGGATGACGGTTGAGGGATCCCGTTGTAGCTGAAGCCCCGCGGAGCGGTGGATGTCGGAGCGTCGTCGTGCGCGTTCGCGATCACTCCGATCGGCTGGGGCGAGGTGAGGACGACCGAGTAGTAACGACCCGCACGAAGCTGCGCCTCGACCGACGGATCGATGAACCGCGAGCGGCCCGGCGCGACGGTCCGGCTCAGCGTCGCTGTCGACGCGCCGTCGTAGCTGACGAAGCGCGCCGTCACCACCGCGTCGGTGTTGCCGAAGTTCTGCATCACGAATGTCGTGAGCCAGCGACCGTTGCAGGTCGCTTCTGTCTGCGGGACGGCCGAACATGGTCCGGGCTCCGGCTTGGCCACGAAGGGCAGGTACACGGTCGTCGCGCCGGAGGTCAGTCCGTTGTACGACAGCGCCTCCGCGCGGGCGGGTGTGCCAAGGCCCTGATGTTCGTTGACGACCGACACGACCTCCGAGCCGAATGACCTCACGACGACGGAGAACTGCGTGTCTGGCGGGAGGTCCGCATCGTTGTTCGGGTAGTCCGCGAAGCTCGTCGCCGGAGCGAGGTCGCTCACCTTTCGGCAGGCAACGAGACCGCCGTCGCTGAAGCGGAAGAACGACACCTCGAGCGTCGCCTTCTTGACGCCGACGTTCTGCACGATGAACGGCGTCACCCAACCCGAGGGTCCTCCGAGCATCTTCGTGATGTTCGGGAGGAAGATCGTCGTCGTGGGCGCGCCCGGTGTTCCGCAGGGGGCGGCAGGGGCGGCCGATCCGCTTCGCACGTCCGCAGTCGTCGTCGCCGCGGCGGCAGGTCGCGCGCCGGCGCTGAAGCTGAGCGCAAGCACACACGCAAGCGCGACCGCCACCTTCCTCACGACGGCGAGTATGCGTGAGCATCCAGCGTCGTCGGTCTCGGTGCGGTCCCTAGTTCTGTTCGAGCAGCAGGCGAAGCGCGGCGACGTCCCGCGCGTACTCGTCTTCCGGGATCTTCGGTTCGTCCTTCAGGTCGATCCGCATGAAATGCGGCGGATGGCCGGGCTCGCCGTCGTCCAGGTAGCGCGGCACGACGTGCGTGTGCAGGTGTGGCAGGGAGTTGCCGAGCATCTCGAAGTTCATCTTGATCGGCCGGTAGTTCCGCTCGATCGCGCGCCCGACGCGGAGCACTTCGTCGAAGTACGTCCTCGCCTCGTCGGCGCTCAGCTCCGTCGGATCGCTCACGTGCCGTCCGCGCCAGATCACGACGCAATATCCGCGCTGGCCGACGTCCATGCGGACCAGGAACGCGTCGGAGACCCGACCGGTCGCGACGCGAACGTTGCCGTGCACCTCGTCCGGCCGGCCCTCGGCGCACATCGGGCAATCCCTGCCGCGGACGCGCTCGCTCCAGTCCGCCGGCCACTCGCGCTTCATGCGCCGGGAACGGTAGCGCTTCGTGCGAATGTGGCGATGCGCTCGAGGTCGGGCGTGTAGCCGTCGGTCGTGTCGACGACAAGGCGCGGTCTGCCGATGTCGATCTGGAACACCGAGTCGTCGCCGGTCCACTCCTCGAGCACCGCGCTGTCGACATGCACGCGGTGTCTGCCACGCGCGGCGCGCTCCGCGAAGCGCTGTCGAGCGGCCGGCGTACGACACACGATCACGACCGTGGGGGCGAGAGGGCCAAGTGCGCGAAGTGGCGCTTCCGAGATGCCGCACCGGAAGTTGCTCTCGAGGATGAGTCCCTGCCCACCGGACAGAACACGCTCGGCGAGGGTGAACAACACGCTGTAGGCGGCGACGCCGAGCTGACGTGACCACTCGCGGTCGCCGGTCTCGAACGGCGTCGCGAGCGCCTCCTTGATGTCGTCCTTGGTGATGACCGGCAGTCCAAGGGAACGGCCGAGCTCATGCGCGAGCGTCGTCTTCCCCGTGCCGGGCGCACCGCCGACGATCACGAGGCGGCCGCTCATCCGCCCAACGGTATCGCGCCGCCGTCGTACACGAGCCGACCGTCGACCACACGCGCGACATCCCAGATCCGGTGCGGCTCGCTCTTTCCTGGCGCGAGCAGATGGACCACGTCCCAACCGTCGACGGTGAGGCGGTCGGACAGCATGCGCCGGTGGCAGCGCCACCACAGCGTCTCGGCGCACATGAACGCCGTGGCTTTCTCGCGCGCACTCGATTCCAGGCGCGCGTAGTCCGCCGCGAACTCGGCACTCGCCATGTGATCCGCGTAACCGCGGAACGCGTCCACTCGCAGCGCGACGTGGGGCGAATCAGGCGCGGCATCGCGGCGTCCACCCAGACCGCGCAGATGCAGGTATCCGATGCCGGCGTCCTCGAGGGAGGCAGAGAGCGCGGCCTGACCGAACTGCGGATGTCGACGCGAGCCCGGAGCGCTGCGGACGTCGGCCAGCAGCAGGATCCCGGCGTCGCGCAGCACCGCCAGGAGCTCCTCGACCGGCCGCGTGCCGTGACCGATCGACCACACCGTAGGCATGCCCTCAGTGTGGAAGACTTGGGCGATGAAGGTCGCGTGGCTCCACGTCGCGCCGGTGAAAGGGCTCGCCATCGAGGCGCGCGATCACATCGAGCTTGGACTCAGCGGCGTCGACGAAGATCGCCGCTTCTGCTTCGTCAACGCGGAAGGACGCATGCTCAACGGCAAACGGTTCGCGCCGATCACGACGATCGGTGCGCACTTCGATCCCCAGACGGACCGGCTCGAGCTGCGGATGGCTGAGGATGTCGTCTCGGACGTCGTCCGCACCGGAGAGCCGATCGTCGTGGACATCTATGGCAATTCGGCGGCCGGTCATCTCGTGGAAGGTCCGTGGACCGCCGCGGTGAGCGAGCAGTTCGGTCAGGTCATCCGCCTCGTGCGCCTCGATGACCCAGGCAACGGTCACGACCGCGCGGACGAACGCGCGAACGTGACGCTGCTCTCGCTCGCGTCACTTGCGCGCTTGGGCACAGAGGCCGCTGTCGACACGGCGGTCGACCCGCGGCGGTTCCGCATGCTCATCGGCGTCGACGGCGCGACGGCGCATCAGGAGGACGATTGGATCGGCCGCCCCGTGCGCGTCGGCGACGCGGTGGTCGTCCCCGGCGGCAACGTCGGTCGCTGCAGGGTCACGACCTATCAGCCTGACACGGGCACGCCCGACCTCGACACGCTCGAGGTGCTCACGCGTTATCGGGCCGACGTGCCGTCGAGCGAGCCGCGCTCCTTCGGCATCTGGGCGCGGGTCGAACATGCCGGCCGCGTCGCGCTCGGCGACGACATCACGGTGCTCGAGGACTGATCGGGTGACCGATGTGACCGTTCGCCCGATCAGTCCCGACCAGCACGAGCCGGTCATGCACTACTTCGACATGGTCGCGTACGCGGACAATCCGAATTGGTCCAGATGCTTTTGTATGGAAAGACTCGTCGACGACTACGAAACGCGAACGAAGCAGCAGAATCGCGCGTCACGAAGCGAGTTGATCCTCTCCGCGAAAGCGAACGGGCTCGTCGCATATCGACTCGGCCGCGTCGTCGGCTGGTGCCACGCTGCGCCGAAGAGCGAGCTGGTCAACGTCGAAGGTGAGAAGGATCCCACGGTCGGTGCGATCGTCTGTTTCGTCGTCGCTCCGGATCAACGGCGGCAGGGCGTTGCCACCACGCTGCTCGAGGCCGCGCTCGAGCATCTGAAGAAACGCGGCATGACCGCCGCGGAGGCGTATCCGTTCATCGGTGAGGCCGACCCGGCGCGCTGGACCAAGATCAACTACGTCGGCCCGGTCTCGATGTTCGCGAAGGCCGGCTTCGAGATGGTCGAGAGGAACGGCGACTACGCCGTCGTCCGCAGGCTGCTCTAACCTTCACCTGATGGACGCGCGCGTCGTCGGCCTGCATCTCCACGAGCGCCACGGCGAGCACCCGCGCGCGGTCGGCGAGGTCACGGGCCGCGTCGGCGGCGGGATCGACGGCGATTCGCACGCCGACCGCGCCAGGCGCGGTGTCGTGGTCGTGGACCGCTCGGTCCACGAGGCGCTCGGTCTGCGGCCCGGCGACCTGCGCGAGCAGATCACGACCTCCGGTCTACCTGGCGTGACGACGCTGGCCCCGGGCACCGAGCTCCGCGTCGGTGGCCTGACGCTGCGCGTGAACGGCGAATGCGCGCCCTGCACGCACATCGGCGAGATGATCGGCGTCGACGACGTCCTGGCTTTTCAGGCCTCCCTGGTCGGCCGCCGTGGTGCCGAGTGCACCGTCATCGCGGCCGACGGGTCGGCGCGGATCGGCGACCCGGTCGAGGTCCTGCCGGCGCGGGTCGGCGTCTAGCGCCATTTCGCGACCCTCCGGACGCTGTTCCGCAACCTTCCCTTCAGATACAAATTCCGGCAGTGACAAAGGTCCTCTCGTCCGCAGCAGCAGCAAGCACCGCAGGAGGTGGAGGCTGAGTCGCGTCTGCTGAGCGAAACGTCGAGACCGACGAAGCCTCCCAAGACCGGGAGGCTTTTCTGTTTCCTTAGGAGGTAACGGTGAGCGACGAGCGCGATGCCTGTGCTCTGGTCGGGGTCGCCCGAAAGGACGGTCGGCCGTCGCGCGAGGTGCTCGACGGCGTCCTTCACGGAATGGCCGCGCTCGCACACCGCTCCGGTCTCGTCGACGGCGAAGGCGACGGCGCCGGCGTGCTCACCGACATCCCGCGGGCTCTCTGGGCGAACATCCTCCGCGCAGCGGCGGGCGATCCGACGCTCGTGCGCAGCGCGCGCTTCGCGGTCGGCCATCTGTTCATCCCGCCGGGCGACGCCGAAGCGGATCAGGCGAGCGTCCGCCGCAGCCTCGCGCGTCACGGCATCGAGATCCTCGTGGAGCGAGAGGGCACCACCGACAGCAGCGTGCTCGGTCCGCGCGGGCGCACCGAGGAGCCGCTCTTCTGGCAGCTCGCGCTGCTCACGCCATCGCGCGACGGCCCCGGCTCGCGCGCGCTCTACGAGGCCGGCGTCGAGATCGAGCGACTGACCGCCGTGACCATCGTGAGCCTCTCGCGCCATTCCGCGGTCTACAAGCTGCGCGGCGCCGGCCATCAGCTGACGCAGTACTTCGCGGACCTCGGCGAACCGCGGTTCGCCACCTCGATGGCGTTCGGCCACAACCGGTACGCGACGAACACGAGCACGAGCTTCGACCGCGTCCAACCGTTCGCCTCGTTCGCGCACAACGGCGAGATCAACACCATCGGCCGGCTACGCGAGGAGGCCAAGGCGCTGCGTATTCCGCTCTCGCGCTCTGGCAGCGACTCCCAGGACGTCGACGCGGTGCTGCGTGGCATGGTCCTCGGGCTGCGGCTCACGCCGATCGAGGCGATGGAGCTTCTCTTCCCGCCGATCGTGAACGAGATCAAGCGCATGCCCGCGGAGCTGCAGGACCTGTACATCCAGGCGCGGGCCGCGTTCGGTCCGTTCGCGCAGGGCCCGGCCGCGTTCCTCTCGCGCGTCGGAGACACGTGCCTCTTCGGCGTCGACGCTCTCGGGCTGCGCCCGCTGTGGCACGTCGAGACGCCGGGCGAACACGTCTTTGCGAGCGAGCGCGGATTCATACCGCTCGAGCGCTTCGTCCGCGATCCGTATCCGCTCGGTCCCGGTGAGCGCGTCGGCCTGCGACGCACGCAGTCGGGTTGGCGCTTCCTCGACCAGGACGCGCTTCGTCGCGCGTTCGTCGCGGACCGCACGACGCGCGGCGTGACCGTCGAGGGCATCCGCGACCGGATCGAGTGCGGTGGACCGGAGGAGGCGCCGGGGAGCGTCCGCCGTCCGGGCGCACGGCGCGAGCCGACCGCGCGCTGGCAGATCGCGACGCCGCCCGACGAGCTCGAGGATCCGTCGCAGCGGCGCGAGCAGCAGTTCGCGTCTCTCGGGTTCGAGCCCGACGACCTGAAGATGGCGCAGTTCGCGGCGCAGACCGGGAACGAGCCCATCGGCTCGCTCGGCTGGGATGGCCCGCTGGCCGCGCTGTCGGCCGCGCGTCCGAACCTCGCGGACTATCTGCACGAGACCGTGGCGGTCGTGACCAACCCCGCGATCGACCGCGAGCGCGAGATCGAGCACTTCTCGACCCGCGTGCTGCTCGGCCCGCGTCCCTCGCCGCGCGCGGCCTCGACGCGCCGCGGCGATCGCGGCCGGTGGGTCGAGCTGCGCACGCCGATCCTCCTCGGCGGTCACGCCCCCGAGACGGGACTCCGCGGCGACGATCACCGCGCGCTCGCGCGCAAGCTTGGCACCTGGATCGTCGAGGACGTCGTCGCGCAGTTCACCGCGGACGGCGCGCGCGTGCCGGTGATCCTCGAAGCGGACCGCGACTGGGAGGAGCATCCGCGCGACGCTCTCGCGCGGCTCGGCGCGCAGGCCTGCCGCGGCGTGCGCGGTGGCGCGACGCTGGTCGTCGTGCAGGACCGCCACGTCGTGGAGGAGGGCCGCGCCTGGCTCGATCCGCTCCTCGTCGTCGCCGCGGCGCACCGCGCGCTCATCACGCAGCCGTCGCGCAACGGCTCGCTGCGGCGCGAGTGCGCGCTGGTCGTGTCGGCCGGCAGCCTGCGCAACCTCCACGACCTCATGGTCGCGCTCGCGCTCGGCGCCGATGCGGTGAATCCGTACCTACTGCTCGAGTACGCGCTCTCACTCGGCGATCCCGACGCGCTGCCGAATCTCGTCGAAGCGCTGCGGAAAGGTGTGGAGAAGGTGATCTCCACCCTGGGCGTGCACGAGATCCGCGGCTACGGCCGGCAGCTGTCGGCGATCGGCGTCGCGCCCGAGGTCGCGCGGATGCTCGGCATCGCGACGTTCTGCGCGAGCGACGACCGCGGTCTCTCGTGGGAGCGCATCGGTGCGGACGGTTTCGATCGCGGCACGATGCTCCGCGAGCGGCGTCCGGCGCGCATCGAGCCCGTATTCCGCATCTACCCGCGCGTTTGGAAGGCCGCCCTCGCGGTCGCGAACGGCGAGCAGTCCTACCGCGCGTTCGCGGACAAGCTCGAAGAGTTCGAGCGCACGCATCCGGTCTCGCTGCGGCACCTCCTCGACTTCCGCGCGCCGCTCGACGAGGAGACGAACGCAGCCGCGAGCACGCGCACCGGTGACCACGAGGCGCCCCTCTACATCTCGTCGATGTCGTTCGGCTCGCAGGGAGAGACCGCGTACCGCGCTTACGCCGAGGCGATGGCGCGGATGAATCTGCTCTGCATCAATGGCGAGGGCGGCGAGCTGCCGGACCTCATCGGCAAGTACCCGCGCAACCGCGGGCAACAAATAGCGTCAGGCCGCTTCGGTGTCTCGGCGCTGCTCGCGAATTCGTCGGATTACCTCGAGATCAAGATCGGCCAGGGCGCGAAGCCCGGCGAGGGCGGCCATCTCCCGGCGAAGAAGGTCTCGGTGAAGGTCGCGCTCGCTCGCAACGCGCGGCCGGGCGTCGACCTCATCTCGCCATCGAACAACCACGACATCTACTCGATCGAGGATCTCGCGCAGGTCGTCCACGAGCTGAAGACGGTGAATCCGCGCGCCCGCGTCGCGGTGAAGATCCCCGTGACGCCGGACGTGGGGATCATCGCCTGCGGCATCGCGAAGTCGGGCGCCGACATCATCACGCTGTCGGGCTACGACGGCGGCACCGGCGCCGCGCGCCAGCACGCGCTGCGGCGCGCGGGTCTACCCGCGGAGATCGGCGTTGCCGAGGCGCACCGCGCTCTCGTCGCCGCCGGCCTGCGCGATCACGTGCAGATCTGGTGCGACGGCGGGATGAAGAGCGCGCTCGACGTCGCGAAGATGCTGTGCCTCGGCGCGGACCGCGTCGGCTTCGGCACGATGGCGATGGTCGCGATCGGCTGCACGATCTGCCGCGGCTGCCAGCTCGACACCTGCCACGTCGGCATCGCGACGCAGATCACCACCGCCGTCGAGGCGACGGAGCGCGGACTCAAGCGCTTCGAGCCGCAGGAGTTCGAGCAAGCCGTGACGAACCTCATGCGCTTCTTCGGTGCGCTTCGCGACGAGCTCGCGCGCATCGCCGCGCTCCTCGGCGTGTCGTCGACGGAGGACCTCGTCGGCCGCACCGACCTCCTCACGCAGGTGCGCGGTCTCGACCGCATCGATCTCTCGGGTCTCCTCTCTCCTGCAGGTCCGGTACGGCGCGGCGGCCGCGAGCTGCGCGTGCTCGCCGCGCCGGGCGGACCGAGCGTTGAAACGCACGCCGGTGACGAGACCGATCGCCCGCGGCTCGGCAGCGAGCACCGCTTCATCGCGACGGCGACCGCGGGCCAGCTCGCGCGCCAGCGCATCGCGGGCGCCGTCGTGACCGAGCTCGCGTCGTCGTTCGGGCACGGGTCCGTCGCCGGGAACGGTTTCGGCGCGTACGCGACCGACGGCGTGTCGCTGCGCATCGCCGGCGGCGCGCAGGACGGCGCGGCGAAGACCGCGCTCGGCGGCACGTTCGCGATCCTCAAAGCGCGCAACCGCAGCGGCGACTGGGTCGACGGCTCGGTGGGGAAGTGCTTCGGGTACGGCGCGCAGCGCGGACGGTTCTATGTCCAGGGCGGCGCGGATGCGCGCGCCGGCATCCGGCTCTCGGGCGCCGACGTGCTCTTCGGCGGCGACCTGCGCGGCTTCGCGTTCGAGTACATGACCGGCGGTCGCGCCGTTGTCCTCGGCGACCCGGGTCGTTGGATCTGCTCCGGTATGAGCGGCGGGGTCGTGTTCCTGCGGCACGACCCTGACCGTGGCCTCGACGAGCGCGGCCTGCGCGATCGCTTCGCGAAAGGCGCGAAGGTCAATCTGCGCCCGCCGTCATCCGACGAGGACCTGGTCGCTTTGCGCGATCTCGTCGGCAGCTACGCGACGCTCCTGCACGAGAGCGGGCAGACCGAGACGGCCGCCGCAACGCGCGCGCTGCTTGACGACGCGGCCGCGCATTTCCGCGTCGTGCGCCCCGGCGCGGACATCGTGGACCAGACGATCTCGACGGAGTGAGCGCCGCGCGCATGCAGTAACGCTCAGTCGAGACACGCAAGCAGACGCTCGAAGAGCTCCGCGCCGCTCCGCACCCGTCGGGGCCCGATTGCCAGCAGATCCGGCGTCAGTCCCGCCGCGGGCAGCTGAAAGCGGACGCGCCCCGGCTCGAGATCGTCGATCGCGCGATACCAGCGCAGAAGTGAGTCGATCAAAAGGATGTGCCGTTCGAAGCCGCGACGCGTGCGCGTCGTGTCGGCGTCGCGACGGGCGCGCAAGGTCGCCGCGTCGATATCCGACACGAGGTAGAGATCCGCGAGCGCGTAGTCACCGCTGCTGAATGCGGCGCGCGACGCCTCGCGTTGGAGATCCCACTCGACCTGCGGCACCTGTCCCGTGCGCCAGAGTGTCCAGACGTAATGGAGCTTGAACGGGTCGACGTCCACGACCACCAGTCCGTCACGCCGTTCGCGCTCGAGCACCTGCTTCCACCGGGCGACATTGCGGTCGACCCAGTAGTGCGCCTGCTCCTCGGGGTCCGTCGGAACGGTGGCGTGATCGGGCAGCTCTTCGAGGAGCGCGAACGCGCCGCCGTGCCTGCGGCACCACGTCGTCTTTCCCGCGCCGCTCGGGCCCTCGACGACGACGATCATGCGGCGGAGCCTATCTACCTCTATCGGGGTAGTACGAACGGAACAGGTCCCCGTACCGATTCGGCTATGGCGTCGTAGGGCTGACCGTCGGAGAGTGCGGACGAGCGCCACCGGGGGCGGTGGCAAGGCAGGGGAGGCGCCGCGGTGTCACGACGGGGGGCCGATCGACCGATCCGCGAGGTCACGCATGCGTTCGCGACGATCGTCGCGCTCACCGTGATGACGACGATCATCGTGCTCGCCCTCGGACTTCTCGCGGTGCGCTTCGTCGGGCTTTCCACGTACGTCGTCCAGGGCGGACCCACGGAGTCGATGGTGCCGATCGGTTCGCTCGTCGTGGGTGCGCCCGTCGCACCCGACGCCGTCGCGATCGCTAAGGAGTACGAAGGTGACGCGTCCGCTGCGCCGACCGTCGGCACGGCCTGGGTCGCGATCCCGACGCTGGGCTACGCCGTCACGTATGCCGAGGCGTACTCGTGGCCGATGCTGATGGGCCTCGTGGTGTGGATCCTCTTCGTCTTCGCGGTGCGTGCGCTCGAGCCGTACATGTCGACGGCGCGGAGACGGCTGCCGGCCTGACGCGAGGTCAACGGTCGGGGTGGGCGAATTCGAATCGCCGGCCTTCCGGTCCCAAACCGGACGCTCTAACCAAGCTGAGCTACACCCCGTCGCTCCAATTATCGGCGTTCAACAGCGATTCACCGTACGCTCTCCTCCGCGCATCTCGAGGTGGGAGGACCGGAGGGTGTTCGCAGCCTGGGGCCGCTTTGTCTATCGCCACCGGTGGCCGGTCCTCGCCTTCTCGATCGCTCTGCTCCTCGCGTCGGGCTTCATCGCGGGCCGTGGTGGCAAGCTCGAGAGCGGCGGCTTCATCGAGACGGCCGAGTCGGGACGCGCCTCGCGTCTGATCGAGCAAGAGCTCCCGATCGTCGGCGGTTCGACGTTCACGCTGATCTTCTCGAGCGACACGCTCAGCGCGAGAGATCCCGAGTTCCGCGCGGCAGTCGAGGCCGCTCTCGTGCCGCTCCGCACCGACCCCCGTGTCGACAGCATCATCAGCCCGTACGACACGTCGCTCATCGATCCGACACGGCAGATATCCAAGGACGGTCACGCGATCGCCGTCGACGTCGCCGTCAAGGACACGATCGACGTCGCGCGCGACTACTACCCGGCGCTCCGCGCGAAGGTCACCTCCGACAAGCTCAAGGTCCAGGCCACCGGCGTGCTCGCGATCAACAACGGCTTCAACGTCGTGTTGTTCGCCGATCTGCAGCGGGCCGAGGTCGTGGCGCTGCCGCTCGCGCTCATCCTGCTGCTGATCGTCTTCGGCGCCGTCGTCGCGGCGCTGATCCCGCTCGGCACCGGCCTGCTGGCGGTGATGAGCGGGATCGCCGGCATGTTCCTCCTGTCGCACATCACCGGCGTGTCCGTCTACGCGCAGAACGTCGTCACGCTCATCGGACTCGGCGTCGCCATCGACTACTCCCTGTTCGTGACGAGTCGCTTCCGCGAAGAGATGCTGCGCGGCCGGAGCCGCGAGGATGCGCTCGCGATCGCGATGTCGACGTCAGGTCGCGCGGTGACCTTCTCCGGCATCACGGTGGCGATCGGTCTCTCCGGGATGCTCTTCTACGAGGGAACATTCCTTCCGTCGATGGGACTCGCCGGCGCGATCGTGGTCGCGAGCGCGGTGTTCTACGGGCTCACGTTCCTCCCCGCGCTCCTCGCCCTCCTTGGTCCGCGGATCGATCGCTGGCGGGTGCCGGTCTTCCAGCCCGATCGCACCGGCCGCGGGTGGTGGCACACCATCGCGACGGCGGTCATGCGCCGCCCGCTCGTCGTGCTCATCCCGACGGTCGCGTTCATCCTGCTCGCCGGATCGCCGTTCCTGCACCTGCGCCTCGCGTCGAGCGACGTGCGAACGCTGCCGACGCACGAGGAGTCGCGTGCCGCGTACGACAAGCTGGTGTCCGACTTCCCCGGCGCGGGCCAGAACCACATCCAGGTGATCGTCTATTACCCGAGCGGCAATCCACTCGATCGAACACGCGTGCCCCAGCTGCAGGAGCTCAGCGCGCGGCTCGCGAAGCTGCCCGGCGTCCTGCAGGTGCAGAGCGCCTTCTCGATCGACCCGCGCGTGTTCGGCGGAACGGTGCCCGACCTCGCCACGATCTATTCCCTGCCGCGCGCGCAGCTCCCGCCGCAGCTCCAGATGGTGCTGCGCCAGACCGTGGGTCAGCACATCGTGCTGTTCGACGTCGTCGCGTCCCATGCGCTCTACAGCGACGAGGCGCGGCAGCTCGTGCGCGACATCCGTGCGATCGAGCCACCGACCGCCGGCGAGAAGCTCGTCACGGGCTTCACCGCGATCGATCTCGACACCGTGAACTTCATCGTGGGTCGCACGCCCACCGCGGTGGCGTTCGTGATGCTCGCCACGATCGTCGTGCTCTTCATCTTGCTCGGGTCGGTCGTGCTCCCGCTCAAGGCGGTCGTCATGAATCTGCTCTCCATCAGCGCGTCGTTCGGCGCGCTGGTGTGGGTCTTCCAGGACGGCCACGGCGCGTCGCTCCTGGGCTTCGAGGCGGCGTCGATCGACCCATCGACGCCGGTGATCATGTTCTGCATCGTCTTCGGGCTCTCGATGGACTACGAGGTGCTGCTCCTCTCGCGCATCCAGGAGGAGTACCTGCGCACCGGTGACAACACCCACTCGGTGGCCGAGGGTCTCGAGCGCAGCGGCCGGCTGATCACCGGGGCCGCGGCGATCATGGTGGGCGTCTTCGGCGCGTTCGGGCTCGCCGAGATCCTTCTCATCAAGGCGATCGGCCTCGGGATGGCGCTCGCCGTCGCCATCGACGCCACGCTTGTGCGTGCGCTCGTCGTGCCCGCCACGATGCGGCTCCTGGGCGACCTCAACTGGTGGGCGCCGCGACCGCTGACCCGCCTGTACCGCCGGCTGGGTCTCGGAGAGGCGGCTGTCCCCGCTCCGACGCCCGAAACGCGCTGACCGACCCCTACCATTCGCGCCGTGGAAGCACCTCGCGTAATGGAAGCGCCCCAGCTCCGCCCGCTCGGCGTCGGCGACATCGTCGACCGGGTCTTCGCGCTCTATCGCTCGCGACCGGTCCTGTTCCTCGCTCTCGCGGCGATCCCGTATCTCGTCTTCTTCCTGGTCGTCGGTGCGCTTGGAGTCGCATTCGCCGCGTCGTTCATCACGCTCGGCACCTTCGCCGAGCTCGCCACCGCGCGGCCCGCGACCGCCGGCCTGACGCCGGCGCTCATCTCCGCGCTCGTCGCGGCGCTCGTCTTCGGGCTCATCGTGATCGTGGTCGCGATCGTCATCTTCTCCGCGCAGAGTGCCGCGCTCGTCGAGGCCACGGCCGCGCGCCATCTCGGCCGCGACATGAATCTGGGCGCTGCCTTCCGCGCGGGCCTGCGCGCGGCGCCGCGTGTGATCGGCGCGGGTTTCCTCGCGTTCTTCGCGCTCTTCGTCGTATGGGTCGTCCTGGCCGTCGCGATGGCCATCGCGAACAACGGTTGGGTGTTCTTCCTCGGCGTCGTCGGCGGGCTCATCTTCACGGTCTACGCCGGCATCGCGTGGGTCGTGGCGCCGGCGGTCGCGACGCTCGAGCCCGTCGGTCCGCTCCAAGCGCTGCGGCGCGCGTGGTTCCTCTCGTCGGGCAGCCGTTGGCGGATCATCGGGCTTCAGCTCCTGCTGCTGATCCTCAACGTCGTGCTCACCGCGCTGTTCAGCCTCGTGCTCTTCTCCGAGCTCATCGGCGACGCGACGATCCGCTTCATCCTCCAGCAGGCGGTATCGCTCGCCGCGAACATCTTCTGGGCGCCGATCCAGTGGGCGACGGTCACCGTGCTCTACTTCGATCTCCGCGTACGCAAAGAGGCCCTGGACCTACAGCTTGCCGCGGAGGCGCTCCCGCGCGAGGCCTGAGCCGCGCCCTCGTTCTCGGCCTCGCACTCTGGTCCGCACAGCCGCTTGTCGCCGCCGCGGACACCATCGGCCCAGCAGCGTACCGGCAACGGCTGCTCGACGCGGCCCAGCTCATCGCGCAGGCGCGCTCGTCGAGTGGCACCACACGCACCGTCCTCGTCGTGCGGGCGCAGACGCTGCTCCGCCAGACCGATGCGATCACGCTGCCATCGGGTAGCTTCGTCATCGATGACCGCGCCCTCGCGGATCGCATCGGAACGAGCGACGCGTCCCTTGACGCTGCGGCGGAGCTGCTCTTCGCTCAGGCGGATCTGGTCGCGCGCGCGACCGCGCCGGCCGTGGACGTGGGCCGCGCCGACGCGGCGCTGCGCGGAGCCGTCCAGGAGGCGCAGCTCCCGGAGCAGGCCCTCTCGCCGCTCGAGGTGATCCAGCGCGCGCTCGCGGCGTTCCTCGCCGGACTCACCGGACCGAGCCCCGACCTCAGCGTGCTCTTGCCGGCGCTCGGCATGGTCGGTGTCGCGCTGATCCTGTTCGTGGTCGGCACACTCGGTCGCGGCCTGCGCGAGCGCGTCCGCAGCGAGGTCGCGCTGCGTGACGTCGCGCGCGACGACGCTCCCACGCCGTCGCGGCATCTGGGTGCAGCCGATGACGCGCTGGCCGGCGGGCGTCCGCGCGATGCGATCCGCGCGCTCGTCCTGTACGCGCTCACCTCGCTCGCGGCGCGCGAAGTGATCCGCTACGACCCCGCGCTGACGGACGGCGAGCTGATCGTGCGAGCCGCGGGCATCCCGAACGCCGACGCGCTCCGCGACCTCATCTTCGCGTACGAGCAGGCGTGGTTCGGGCTGCGCGAGCCGACCTCGGACGAGGCACGCCGGGCGAGGCAGCTCGCGGTGCGGGTCGCGGGATGAGCGTGCTACGGCGCATCCATCCGCTCCACGTCGTCGCGGTGCTGCTCCTCATCGGCGCGCTCGCCTTTACCGCGCTGAACGTGCGCTCGAGCGACCTCGGCGTCGTGCGGACCGGCTCCGTCTACGACGAGACGTCCTCGGGCGCCGCGGTGCTCCGTCGCTACTTCAACGCCGCCGGCGTCCGCACAAGCACGGTGGAGGGCGACCGCTTCGCGATCGATCGTCAGCGCATCGGAGTGCTGTTCGTCCTCGGTGCGAGCGAGCTCTACACGCCGGCGGACGCCGAAGCCGTGAGCGCCTTCGTTCGCGCGGGCGGCACCGTGGTCGTCGCGACGGAGCTCGGACTGTTCGAGCGCGCTCTGCTCGATGCGTTCGACGTGCGCGTCGTCGGTGTCGGCACGCCGGGGACGCACGCGCTCGCGAACGTCGCGTTCGCCGATCCGCCCGCGCGCCGGATGGCGGTCGACCGCGCGGGCGCCCTCGCCGTCGGGACCGCCGGCCTCGCCCTCGCGACCGACGGACGATCGCCGATCGTCGCGATGAAGCGCCAGGGCCGTGGGTCGGTCTACGTGGTCGGGAGCCTGGGGCCCTTCCTCGCGTCCGGTCTCGGTCAGTCGGACAACGGACGGTTCGTGCTGGGCCTCGCCGCCGACGCGCTCCGCAGCGGCACCGAGGTCGCCTTCGACGAATACCACCACGGCTTCCATCCCACGACCGACGTGCTCGTCCTGCTCCAGCGCACCTGGCCCGGCCGCGCGCTCGTATTCGCGTCGATCGCCGGCTTCCTCTACCTCGTCCTGTCGGGACGGCGTCTCGGGCCGCCGGTGCCGCTCGATCCGCGCCCGGCGCGCTCGAGCCTCGAGTTCATCCGCGGCTTCGCGGGACTCGTGCGCCGGTCGGGCCGCGGCGAGATCGCACGGCGGCGACTCCGGCGCGATCTGCGCGGCGGGCTGGCCCGCCGGCTCGGTCTCGATCCGGACATGCCCTTCGACCGCGTCCTCGTCACGCTCGCGGCGACCGATCGCGAGCGTGCCGCAGAGGCGCGCGCCGTCGATGACGCCCTGGGCCGTCGCTTGCGCGAGGACCAGTTGCTCCGTACCGTCGCGCAGATAGAACGGCTCGTGAAGACACGGTGAGCG
>DASYUC010000128.1:0-19937 GCA_036001645.1 Candidatus Limnocylindria bacterium | reverse complement strand
TCGGGATGACGGGCGAGCGCCCCACCCACGTCGGCGCCGCCGGCGAGCACGCTGAGCGCCTCCGGCGGGACTCCCGCGGCGTGCATGAGCTCGGCGAGCTGATAGCCGGTCAGCGGCGCCTGCGACGAGGGCTTGAGCACGACCGCATTTCCCGCGGCGAACGCGGCGGCGACCTTGTGCATGGCGAGGTTGAACGGCGCGTTGAACGGCGTGATCGCGGCGACCACCCCGAGGGGCTCGCGGAGGACGAGCGCGACCAGGCCCTCGCCGCCAGGTACCGCGTCCGCTGCGACGATCTCGCCTCGCATCTCTTCGATCGCGGCGGACGCCGCGCGCAGGCTGTATGCGCCGCGGTCCACCTCGCGCCTGGCGTCGCGGAGTGCCTTGCCGGTCTGCCGCGAGATCGTGCTCGCGATGGTCTCGCGGCGCTCGGCGATCAGGTCCGCCGCTCGGCGCAGGATGGTGGTCCGCTGATGGATCGGCATCGCCGCGACCGCGGGCTGAGCTCGTCGTGCCTGAGCGACCGCGGCATCGACATGCGAGGCGTCGGCCACGTCGATCTCGGTGATGGTCGTGCGTCGATATGGGTCCGTGATCGCACGACGGCTGCGGCCGGTCGTGCGCACGCCACCGATGAGGAGGCGCCCGTCTGGTGCGTCGATCGCCGTCGAGCTCACGCAGCCTCCCTGAAGGTCGGGACGGTTTCGCCGGGAATGGCATACGATTGTATACGGAGTTGAGGGCAGCACTCTACTGGGCTCGCCACCTTAAGGAACGCGGCGTCCGCCGGATCTTCGGTCACCCGGGAACGGAGTCGATCGAGTTGCTCGAGGCGGCGCGAGAGGCGGGCCTCGAGTTCGTATTGACCCATCACGAGGCGACCGCCGCGTTCGCGGCGGCGATGACCGGACGTCTCACCGGAGTCCCCGGCGTCTGCGTCACCACCGCCGGACCGGGCGCGACCAACGTTGCGAGCGGCGTCGCCCAGGCCTACATGGATCGCATGCCTCTCCTCGTTGTCACGGGCGACCATCCACACGGACCGGGCCAACCACGCCATCAGCGTTTGCCGCCCGACCTTTACTCGTCGATCTCGCGCGGGACGATCCGGCTCACAGCGGCGAACGTCGCCACCGAGCTCCCCCAGGCGTTCGATCGGGCACTTCAGCATCCGCAGGGCCCGGTCTACATGACATTTCCCAGCGGCGAGATGATCAAGGACGCCGCGGGCACGCCCGAGCCGCGGGGCGCGAGCGCCGCGCGCAGGGTGCCCGACCTCGGTGGGGCTGAGCGCATGATCGCCGGCGCACGGCGACCAATGATGATCGCCGGACTGGGCCTCACGAACGTCTGCGGCGAGGACGCGTTCATGCGCGCGGTGACCAGCCTCGGCACGCCCGTCGCGGACACTCCGCAGAGTCGCGGCTGCATCCCCAGCGACCATGAGCTCTATGTCGGCACGTTCGCGACGCACCGCGACGCCGCGGTGACGGACCTCGCGAACGCGTCCGATCTCGTCATCGCGGTCGGGCTCGACAGCGTTGAGTTCCTGAAACCGTGGCAGCTGAAGCCGCCGGTGCTGGCCCTCGCGGAAGCGGAGGCCGGCAACGATCCGGCGATCCCGGCCACGACCGCGATCGATGGACCGTTGCCGGCGATGCTCGAGCGGCTCGCGCGCGTGCGCCCTGCCGGCGCGTGGCCGCGCGATGAGGTCGCCGCGTACCGCACGCGCTTCCTCGGCTCGCTCATGCCGCCGAACAGCGACGAAGGCCGCGGACGGATGTGGCCGCAGACGGTCGTCGCGACGCTTCGCGAGATCCTCCCTGACGACGGCGTCGTCAGCGTGGACGTCGGCTCGCACAAGCTGCTCATGGTCCTGCAGTGGCCGGTGCGCCGGCCGCGCACCTTTCTCAGCTCGAGCGGCCTCTCGTCGATGGGGACCGGCGTGCCGTTCGCGCTCGCGGCCAAGCTCGCGCAACCGGAGCATCCCGTCGTGGCCGTGATCGGCGACGGCGGATTCCTCATGTACGCGGGCGAGATGGCGACGCTCGCGCGGCTCGGCGTGCCCGTCGTCATCGTCGTCATGGCCGACGCGGCGCTCTACTCGATCAAGATCAAGCAAGTGCGGCGCTCGTATGCGCCGACCGGGACCGAGATCGTCCCCGAGGTGGGCATCGCCGATGTCGCTCGGTCGTTCGGGCTCCAGGCCGAACGCGTGTCGTCCGCCGCTGCGCTCGCCGGCGCGCTGCGGAGGGCGCTGGGGGCCGATCGACCGACGGTCGTCGAAGCGCTCATCGACCCAGCCGGCTACGAGCACAGCCAGTGAAGTTCACCGTCGTGCGCGACGCCGACGAGCTTGCACGTCGTGCGGCGAGCATCGTTGCCGAGACCGTCCTCGCGCTCCCCTCGACGCGGCTCGCCCTCGCGGGGGGATCCACGCCCCTTGCCTGCTACCGGCTCCTCGCGAAGCGGCGGGATCTCCCGTGGGGACGCGTGAGCGTGTTCTTCAGCGACGAGCGCTGCGTGCCGGCTGAACACGCTGATAGCAACTACCGCGCGGCGTTGGACGTGCTCCTGCGGCACGTCGATCCGGGTGCAGTCCACCGAATCGCTGGCGAGCTCGGCGCGGAAGCCGCTGCGGCCTTGTATGCGCCAGCGGTCGCGGCCGCCCCGCTCGACCTGGTGCTGCTCGGGATCGGGCCGGACGGACACACGGCGTCGCTCTTTCCAGGCAATGCGGCGCTCGACGCGGCCGGCTACGTGGCCGCGGTGCACGATGCGCCGAAGCCGCCGCCGGACCGCGTCACGCTGACCGTGCGTGCACTGCGCCAGGCGCGGCGCGTTGTCCTGCTGGCCGCGGGCAGCGAGAAGGCGGACGCGGTAGGGCGCGCACGAGCGGGCGAGGTCCCGGCCGGGTTGATCGCGCACACCGAATGGATCCTCAGCGAGGACGCGGCGACCAAACTACAAGAGCAAGGAGCACGCACATGAAGCAGATCACGATCGAGGTCGAGGGCGTCGCCGTGACCGCGAAGCTGAATGACGAGGTCGCACCCAAGGTCGTCGGCCTGGTCTGGAGGTCGCTGCCACTTACCGCACCGTTGCGCCACGCGCGCTGGAGTGGAAGCGCCGCATACCTGTCGGCGCCCGAGCTCCGCGATCCGGCCCTCGCACCGGAGAACCGGGTGTCGTTCCCGCGTCCCGGGACGCTGTGCCTCCTCGCAAGCGAAGGCGAGATCATGTTCGCGTACGGCGGTGAGTGCCAAGCGCGCACGCGTGCCGGCAACGTCTGGGTCAGCCACTTCGGCGAGATCGAGGGCGACACGACGCGCTTCTTCGCGCTGCTCGCGGAGACGCAGAGCAAGGGACGCAAGACGATGACCATCCGCAGTGTGGAGGGATAGGAACGTGGGCCGACGGATCGTGTTCGAAGTCGAAGGCGTGAAGGCCGTGGCCGAGCTCCAGGAGGACCTCTCGCCCAAAGCGACCGCGGCGTTCTGGGACGCGCTGCCCATCGACACCAAGCTCATGCACGCGAAGTGGAGCGGTGAGGTCTCCTTCTTCCGTCCGGGTCCGGGGCTCGCCAAGATCACGGACCTCGAGAACCCGGTCTGCAGCATCTATCCGGGCACGCTCGTCATGCGGCCGAACGGGACCGAGGCCCTCATGGCTTACGGCGTCGGCGAGTACCGCTGGGGGATCGGGACCGACTACACCACACGTATCGCACGGATCGTCGAGAACGCGAAGCCCTTCCTGGCCGTCCTACGGCGGATGCACGACGAAGGCGAGAAGCAGATCAAGGTCACGCGCGCCGAGACGTAGCAACGTCATCACTGGGTGCGCCACGCGTTCACGATGCGCATGTACGGGAACCCGAGCGGCGTCGTGTCGTAGCCCCTGATCTCGGGACGGTAGAAGTCGACGTTCATGTAGTCGATGAGCGGCAGGGTCGGCATGTCCACGGCGAGGATCTCCTGCGCTTTCCAGTACGCGGCCTTGCGCTTGTCGATGTTCGTGGTCGCGGCGCCCTCGGCGTAGAGCTTGTCTATCTCGGGGTTCTTGTACCGCGACCCGTTCGCGTTGACGACACCGATCGTGGCCGAGATGTACTTCGTCGCCGATCCCAGCTGCGGGTCGTTATTGCTGGTGAACGAGCCGGTGAACAGGTCGAAGGATCCTTCGGTGAATACGACGCGGCCGATCGTCGCCGCGTCGTAGACCTGCGCTGTGATCTTGATACCGGCGGCGCTGAGCATGTCGCGGACGAGCTCCGCCGAGCGGCGGTCGGAGTCGTTGCCGGGCATGTACGCGATCGTCAGCGCGAAGCGGGTGCCATCGGCCCCCTTCGCATAGCCCGCGTCGTCGAGCGCCTTGTTCGCTGCGGCGACGTCGAACGCTGGGAACTTCACGTTCGGGTTGTGGAAGACACCGAGGTTCTTCTCGAAGTGGCTGGTCGACACCGCGGCACCGACGCCGAAGAACGCCTTGTCGACGATGGCCTTCTGGTCGATCGCCTGAACGAGCGCCCTGCGGACCTTCACGTCGTCGAGCGGCTTCTTCGTGGTGTTGAAGAACATGAGCTCCTGGCCGGGAGGCCCCTTGGTGTCGTCCACATAGACGCCGGGGACGCTGTTCTTCAGCTCCGTCGCCTGCTCGCGAGCGAGGAACTGGCCGGGCAGGAAGTCGACCTCGCCCTTCTGGAACGCGATCGTGCGGGATCCCGCGTCGGGGATGATGCGGAAGACGACCTTGTCGAGATACGGCTGACCTGACAGGAAGTAGTCCGGGTTCCTGACGAGCGTGATGTGGTCGCCCTTGACCCACTCTTCGAACTTGAAGGGGCCGCTGCCAATGGGCTTCGAGTTCACCGGGTTGGTCCGCGGGTCGCTGCCCTCGAAGAGGTGCTTCGGCAGGACGACCATGAACTGATGTGCCATCGCGAGGAGGAAGACGGCCGAGGGCTCCGTGAGGGCGAACACGACCGTACTGCTGTCGGGCGTGGTGATGCTGGCCACGTTGAGGAGGATCGGCCGCGCCTGAGAGTTGTACTTCGACGTGACCTCCTCGAGCGTGTACTTCACGTCGGCCGAGGTCACGGGTTTGCCGTCGTGGAACTTGGCGTTCTGGCGCAGCTTGAACGTGTAGGTCTTCTCGTCCGGGCTGATGGTCCAGCTCTCCGCCAGGTCGGGCCGCGGCGTGCGCGTGGCGTCGACGTACACAAGCGCGCTGAACACTCCGCTCCAGGCATAGAACGTGTTGAGGTCGGTCGCCGTGTTGCGGTTCCCCGCGACCGGGTCCGCGCCGAGGACGCCGACGAACGTACCGCCCTTCCGCGGCGTCTCCGCGGGCTTCGTCGTGGCGGTGCCTGCGGGCGAGCCGCCGGGCGTCGTGCCGGTCGGCGTGCACGCCGCCAGCACGAGCGACAGGCCGATCGCGATCGAGGCAACGGGACGCGCGACTCGCATCATGTCATCCTCCCAGCACCACTCGCTTCTGAGCGCAGATTGTACACAGAGGTACACACCTGTCGGCGCCGGCTGCGATAAGATGCGAAACGTGCTGAAGATCGGCTACAAGGCTTCGGCGGAGCAGTTCGGTGCTCGGGATCTTTTGTCGTTCGCGCGACGTGCCGAGGAGGCCGGATTCGACAGCGTCGCGGTCAGCGACCACTTCCAGCCGTGGCGCCATGACGGCGGACAGGCTCCGAATGCGCTGGTGTGGCTCGGCGCTGCCGCGGCAGCCACAACGCGCGTGCAACTCGGCACCAGTGTCGCCACCCCGACCTTCCGCTACCACCCGGCCGTCGTCGCGCAGGCCGCCGCGACGATCGAGAGCCTCGCTCCGGGCCGCTTCTTTCTCGGCGTGGGCACCGGTGAGTCGATGAACGAGGTGCCGCTCGGGATCCAGTGGCCTGAGATCAAGGAACGGTTCGCACGGCTCAAGGAGTCGATCGAGCTGATGCGCCGGCTGTGGACCGAAGAGCGCGTCACGTTCGATGGCGAGTACTACCGAACGAAGAACGCGACGATCTACGAACGGCCCGCTTCCGGGCGCGTGCCGCTCTACATCGCGGCGACGGGCGAGTCGGCCGCGCGACTCGCCGGACGCGTCGCGGACGGCTTCATCTGCACGAGCGGCAAGGGCGAGGAGCTGTACACGAAGACGCTCCTGCCCGCCGTCCGAGAAGGCGCGGCGAAAGCCGGCCGCGACCCGCTGGCGATCGAGATGTTGATTGAGGTCAAGGTGTCCTATGACACCGACCGCGCTCGCGCGCTCGAGGACACGCGTCATTGGGCGGCCCTCGCATTACCCGGTGATAAGAAGGTGGGGGTCGAGGACCCTATCGAGATGCAGCGGCTCGCAAGCGAGCTATCCATCGAGGAGTGCGCTTCGAGGTGGATCGTCTCCAACGATCCGGACGAGGTGGCTGGGCGCGTCGGCGAATACGTCAAGATGGGATTCGGTCACCTCGTCATCCACGGCCCGGGCCCCGACCAGGAGCGCTTCATCCAGCTGTTCCAGCGCGATGTGACGCCCCGCCTCCGGAAGGCCTTCGCGGAGGCGGCGATCGCGTGATGCGTGCGGACGCGGACCAGGACGTCGACGTCGTGGTCGTCGGTGCCGGGAACGCAGGGCTGTGTGCCGCGATCGCGGCGCGCGAGCGCGGTGCGCGCGTTCTCGTTCTCGAGAAAGCGCCGCGCGCGGAGCGCGGTGGGGATACGGCATTCACGGGAGCGCTCTACCGCTTCCCCTTCGATGACCCATCGTCGGTGGCCGCGCTCCTCCCGGAGTACGCGCGCGACGGCATGGCCACCGTCGAGCTGGCGCCCTATCGGAAGACCGACTTCCTCAACGACCTCGATGAGGTGACAGAGGGCCTCGCCGACGCGCAGCTCGCGCAAGCACTCGTGGACGACGCGTACCCCACGATGCGCTGGCTCACCGAACAGGGGATCCAGTGGGTTCTCGCACTCGGCCGGCAGGCGTTCAAGAAGGACGGGCGGCACCGCTTCTTCGGAAACCTCATCCTCGAGGCGGTCGGTGGTGGCCAGGGCCTCTCCGACCAGCTGTTCCGCCGCGCGGAGTCGCTCGGCGTCGAAGTCTCGTACGAGAGCAAGGCCAGCCAGCTCGTGGTCGAGCACACCGGCGAGGTCGTCGGGGTCGTGGCGCGGGTGAACGGCGACGTGCATACGGTCGGGGCCTCGGCCGTCGTGCTCGCGTGCGGTGGATTCCAGGCGAACAGCGAGATGCGCGCGCGTTACCTCGGACCCGACTGGGAGCTGGCGAAGGTACGCGGCACTCGCTTCAACACCGGAGAAGGCATCCGGATGGCGCTCGAGATCGGCGCGCAGCCGTACGGCCACTGGAGCTCGTGTCACGCGGTGGCGTGGGACCTCATGGCGCCGGCGTTCGGTGACCTGCGCATCGGTGATCTCTATCAGAAGCACTCATACCCGCTCGGCATCGTCGTGAATCGGGATGGGCGCCGCTTCCTCGACGAAGGCGCGAACTTCCGCAACTACACGTACGCGATGTACGGCCGGCGGATACTGCAGCAACCTGGCCGCCGCGCGTTCCAGATCTTCGACAGCAAGACGACTCCCCTACTGCGTGACGAATACCGCATACGCGAGGTCACGATGGCCCGCGCGAACACCATCGGCGAGCTTGCCGACCAGCTGCTCGTCGACCGCGGCGGACTCGAGCGGACCGTCGCCGAGTTCAACGCCGCGGTCGCCGAGGGAACGTTCGATCCCGCTCATCTCGACGGCAAGGGCGCGGCGCCGCAAGGACAGCCGCCGAAGTCCAATTGGGCACAGCGCCTCGACGCGCCGCCGTTCGAGGGTTACGCGGTGACGTGCGGTATCACCTTCACGTTCGGCGGACTGAAGATCACCTCCGACGGCAATGTGCTCGACACCGAGGACCGGGCCATCCCCGGACTGTTCGCAGCGGGCGAGATCATCGGCGGCCTCTTCTATTACAACTACCCGGGAGGGAGCGGTCTCATGGCCGGCTCGGTCTTCGGGCGACGCGCCGGCGCGAGCGCCGCCGAGCGGCGTTCGCGGACCGCGGTGGCCGGCGGACTAGCGCCGCGGTGAACCCGGCGTCTCTCCCATCGGATTGCCCGCGTTGAGCACCAACGCGAGCCGCGCGTTCGCAGCCATGCGGATGTGCTTGCGCGCGGCCTCGTCGGCCGCGGCGGCGTCCTGCCGTTTGATCGCATCGACGATGCGCTGATGCTCGGTCAGCGCCGCCGCCGGCCTGCCCGGGACCGAATAGGTCGTGTCGCGGAGGAGTGCGAGTGCGTCGCGGAGCGAGCCGAGGGCCTGGATGAGATAGCGGTTGCGGCCAGCCCGGTACAGGATCTCGTGGAACTGACGGTTGAGGCTGGCAAGCTCGGCCGCGCTCGTGCCCGCCGATCGCTGGCGCGCAATGAGTTGGCGGAGCGAGCCGATCTCGGTGTCCGACGCGTACCGCGCGGCGAGCGCGGCGGCCATGCCCTCGAGCGTCTCGCGGAGCGCGTACAACTCGAGGATCTGCTGTGGGTCAAGCTCGGTGACGATGAGCCCGCGACGCGGGGCGCGGCTGGTAAGCCCCTCGGATTCGAGCCGGCGTAGCGCCTCGCGAATGGGCGTGCGGCTGACGTTGAGCCAGTCCGCGAGCTCGATCTCCCGCACACGCTCACCCGGCCGCAGCCGGCCGGTGTGGATGGCCTCGCGCAAACGCACGTACGCGAAGTCGGCGCGCTGCTCCCCGCTCCGCGGGCGCATGCTCGCCGTCTTCTTGACGCGGACCCGCGCCTTCGCCATCGGTCGCGATCGTAGTGGATGGAGAGCGCCCGCCCGTTCATCCTTGGGTGCAGCCGCATGCTGACGTACACACTTCGCAAGCTGATCCAGGTTCCGTTCCTCCTCTTTGGGGTCGTGGTCGTTCTGTTCCTCCTCGTGCACCTCGCTCCCGGAGACCCAGTGGCGGCGCTGCTCGGCGACGCGCCGGCGTCGCCCGAGTTCATCGAGGAGTTCCGGCGCCACCTCGGCCTCGACCGGCCGCTCCACGAGCAGTTCCTCTTGTACGTGTGGAACGTCCTGCACGGCGACCTCGGGACCTCGTACTACTACTCGCAGTCGGTCCTGACCCTGATCCTCGAGCGCTTCCCACCCACTCTCCTGCTCATGACCAGCGCCCTCGTCGCGGCGACGCTCATCGGCATCGTGCTCGGCGTGGTCGCGGCTGCGCGGCCCAACTCGGCGGTGGACGCTGGCGCCAATCTCTTCGCGATCGTCGGGTACTCGCTGCCGGTCTTCTGGCTTGGTGAGCTTGCTCTGCTCGTGTTCGCGCTCAACCTCGACTGGTTCCCCGTCCAGGGCGTGAACTCGCTGCGAGAGTCGTACACGGGCCCGGCTGACGTCCTCGACCGAGCTCATCACCTGGTGCTGCCCGCATTCGTCCTCGCGACGCGCTACATCGCCATCGATTTCCGGCTGACACGGTCGGGCATCCTCGAGGTCCTGTCGCAGGAGTACATCCTCACCGCGCGCGCGAAGGGACTCGCGTCTCGGGTCGTGCTCTTCCGCCACGCACTGCGCAACGCGCTGCTGCCGGTGGTCACGGTCACAGGTCTCAACGTCGGCTTCGCCCTCTCCGGCGCTGTTCTCACCGAGGTCGTCTTCGGCTGGCCGGGGCTTGGACGCCTCACGCTCGACGCGATCGCCCATCGCGACTCTCCGGTGCTGATGGGGATCTTCCTCTTCGTCACGACGGCGGTGGTCCTCGTGAACTTCATCACCGATCTCGTGTACGCGATGGTCGACCCGAGGATCCGCTTGAAGTGAAGGGATCCGTCCCGCCGCTGTGGCGCAGGTTTCTCTCGGAGCCGCCGACGATCGCGGGAGCCGCGCTCGTCGGTGTTCTCCTCGTCCTTGCCGTGCCTGCGCACCTGATCACGCCGTACGAACCGCTGCGCGCGCTCTATCCGCAGTTCCTCCCGCCGCTCAGCGGCGATCACTGGTTCGGGACGACCGCCACCGGACGGGACCTGTTCGCCGCGGTCGCGCATGGTGCTCGCGTCTCTCTCGCCGTCGGGATCGTCGTCGCGCTGCTCTCGACCATCATCGGCATCGTCGTCGGCTCCATCGCGGGGTATGCGGGTGGATGGACCGACGATGCGCTCATGCGCGTGACCGAGCTCTTCATCATCATCCCGCGCTTCTTCCTTGCGCTGGTCGTCGTCTCGATATTCGGTAACACTCTCGGCAACATCGTCCTGGTCCTCGCGCTCCTCAGCTGGCCGCCGGTGGCGCGCGTCGTCCGCGCTGAGTACCTGTCCTTGAAGGAGCGCGAGTTCGTCCAGGCCGCTCGGCTCGTGGGCTCACCCTCATGGCGGATCGTCGCCCGGGAGATCCTCCCGAACGCGATGGGCCCGGCCATCATCGTCGGCTCGCTGCAGGTCGCGCAGGCCATCCTCACCGAGGCGAGCCTCTCGTTCCTCGGCCTCGGCGACCCAAGCCTCCCGAGCTGGGGCAGCATCCTCGTGGACGCCCAACGCTTCCTAAAGAGCGCGCCGTGGATCGCGCTGTTCCCCGGCTTCGCCATCACGATCGCGGTGGTCGGCTTCAACCTGCTTGGTGACGGGCTCGCGCGCGCGATCAATCCACGTTCCGGGAGCCGACTCCGCACGTAGGCGATCGGACCATCGCAGCGGCGGAGGGAATTGTGCGCGGACGACGCGCGTTTCTGCGTCAATGGACGTCCTCGAGCTGCGGCGCGCGAAGGACGACTACTTCGGGAAGGCGCACGATTCCCCGCTCACGGTCGAGCAGCGACACCACTTCGATGGGCTGAAGTACTTCGAGGCCGACCCGGCGTTCCGCTTCGAGGTCGCGCTGGAGGGCGCGGCCGGCGGGGTCGAGGAGGTCGAGATGAGCGACGGCACGACCGACCACCTGCAGCGCGCCGGGACCGTCAGTTTCAGCGTCGACGGTACCGATGCCACGCTGCTCGCCTTCCACCAGGGCGACGAGCTTTTCATTCCCTTCCGCGACGCCACGAGCGGCAAGGACACCTACGGCGCGGGCCGCTACGTGGAGGCGGAGGCGCTCGGCAAGGGCCGCTACCTGCTCGACTTCAACCGCGCGTACAACCCGTACTGCGCGTACAACGACGACTGGCGCTGTCCGCTGCCGCCGACCAAGAACTGGCTGACGGTCGCGATCCGCGCGGGCGAGAAGAGCTTCCACTAGCAAACAGGCGGCCGGGCGCTCGCCGCGCCAGCATCCGCGCGACATGCTGAAGCTGGCCGCCGGTGCCATCTGCGGGCTCGGCGCCGGGATGGTGACCGGCGTGGGGGCTCGCGCGGCGATGCGTATGGTCGCGGACGGGGTGCCGGATCCCATCCGCACGCTTTCGAGCTTCACGCCCGGAGGGACCGTTGCGATCATCGTGTTCGCGGGTCTCGCCGGCGCACCGTTCGGCGTTCTCTTCGCCGTGGTGCGGGACGCGCTTCCGCGTCCGCGCCGAGCGCGTGGCCTCCTCTTCGGTGTCGCGATGCTCGTCACGGTCGGCCCGCTGTTCTTCACGGGCGCGCGGGACGAGTTCATCACCTACGAGCGCATGGTCCTCTTCAGCTTCCTGTTCCTGCTGTTCGGCCTCGCGGCCGGGTTCGTCTTCGAGCCGAGCCAGCGGCTCGCCCGCAGGCTGCCGGACCCTGCGCGGTGGGTCTTGGTATTCATCGCGATCGGTTGCGGACTCCTTCTCGCCACGGTCATCGCGGGGTTCGCCGTTCAGGCCGCCCAGACGCACGGCGTGCTCGCGATCGCGTTCGCCGTGCCGTGGTTAGCGCTTGGGGTTGCCGGCGCCGCGCGCTTCCGTAGGAGAGGGTCGCTAGCGGCGGCTTAGCCCTTCTTGGCCATCGCGAGGATCGACTCGCGTGTGGGCATCGCCATGCCCTTGTGGATCATGCCGAGATGCCGTTTGACGTTCGCGACGAACTCGTCGTCGGTCTTGCCCGTGATGTGCTCTTTCGCGTGACCCTGCTCGCAGTCGGTATACAGACCCCTGTCGCCCATATACGTGCGTCCCGCCATCGTCGATGGCGCCCTGACTGTAAATCCGCCACCCCGCCCGCCTGTTGACGCCCGCTCTCCACCGGCGTAGCGTTTCGGCCGCCGCTATGAAAACGTTTACACGCAGGAAGGCGGTCCGGCGACCGACGGTCGTAACGGTCGCGAAGCGCGCCGGCGTGTCGATCGCGTCGGTGTCGCGCGTCCTCAACGGACTGCCCGCGAGCACCCAGATGGAGCGTCGCGTCCGCGCCGCGAGCGCGGCCCTCGACTACGTGCCGGATGCGCGGGGCCGGTCGCTCAAGGCGGGTCGAACGCTGCAGCTCGCCTTCGCGGTCGCGGACATCGCGAACCCGGTCTACGTCGAGATGATGCGTGCGATCGACGAGCGCACGAAGGCGGCCGGTTTCCGTCTGGTCCTGCACTCCACGGGATCCGATCCCGACAACGAGATCGACCTCATCGAGGGGCTCGGTCGGCGCTACGTCGATGGCCTCATCCTGAGCCCGCTCCGCATCACGCCCGAACATCTGCGAGCGCTGCGTGCGGCCGTGGTGCCGACCGTGATCATCGGTTCCCTGCCGGACGACGAAGGGGTGGACTCCGTGCGGGCCGATTCCCGGCGGGGCGTCGGACTTGCGATCGCGCACCTCGTCGCCGCCGGCCGGCGGTCGATCGGATTCGTCAACGGCGATCCGAGCACGGTCCCAGGCACCGCGCGCCGAGAGGGATACCGCTCTGCGCTCGCGGTCGCGGATCTCCCATACGACGAAGGCCTGGAGGTCGTGGGCGGCGAGTTCACCTACGCGGCGGGACACGCCGCCGCGCGGCAGCTCTTCTCGCGTGCGCGCCCCGATGCGCTTTTCTGCGCGGACGATCTCATCGCCGTCGGAGCGATGCGCGCGCTCGCCGATCTCCACCTGCGCGTTCCCGACGACGTGGCGGTCGTCGGGATGGACGACACCGAGCTCGCGCGCATGAGTACGCCCGCGCTGAGCAGCGTCTCGCTTGGGTCCGCCGAGCGCGCGCGGCTCGCGGCGGGCCTGCTCCTCGACCGGCTCAAGGACCCGACGATCGCGCCGCGGCACCTCACGGTCGATCCGCACCTCGTCGTCCGAGAATCGAGCGGCGGCCCGCGCAGGGTCTCGGCATGACCGCCGCCGTGGCGACACGTGGTCGGGAGTCGATACGCCGCATCCGTGCCGGTCCGTTGTTCTTCCTGCTGCCGGCGCTCGTACCGGTGGTCCTGTTCAGCGTGCTGCCGCTCATCGAGGGCATCTACCTCGGTTTCACCGACGCGAAGGCCGGGCTCAACGTCGACCTCGCGCCGAACTTCCTCGACAACTACATCCGGCTCCTGAGCAACGACCTGTTCTGGCAGTCCTTCCAGATCGGGATCATCTGGGCGGTCACGACGACGTTCCTGCAGTACGTCCTCGGCCTCGGCCTCTCCATCCTGATGGAGCAGCGCCTGCGATTCCTGTGGATCGTGCGGATACTCGCGCTGGTCCCGTGGGCCATACCGCCGGTGATCGTCGCGATCATGTGGCGCCTCGTCTATCAGCCGGACATCGGCCTGCTGAATCAAGCGCTGCGCGGCGTCGGCATTCCGATCGGTGAGCTCAACTGGCTCGCTGATTTCAACACCGCATTCCCGGCGGTCATCGTCGTCGGCGCCTGGGCGGGAATGGCGCAGACGACCGTCGCGCTCACCGCGGGCCTCAAGGGGATCCCCATCGAGCTGCACGAAGCGGCCGCATCCGACGGCGCGACCGCGTGGCAGCGCTTTCGCCACATCACCTGGCCGCAGCTGCGGCCGGTCACCGACGCGATCGTCTCGCTCAACTTCATCTGGAACTTCAACTCGTTCGGCCTGGTGTACGTGCTGACCGAGGGCGGACCGGGCGCAAAGACGATGGTGCCGGCGCTCTTCGCCTACAACGAGGGCTTCAAGTACGGACACTTCGGATATGCCGCGGCGATGGGCAACGTCATGGTCCTCGTCGTGCTCGCCCTCCTGTACATCTACCTGCGCAGCGGACGGCGAGGCGTCGAATGATCCATCGCCGTTCGCGTCAAGCGACAGCGCTGCAGTACATCGCGCTGCTCGGCTTCATCGCGTTCCTGTCGTTCCCGCTCCTCTGGATGCTCTCGACATCGTTCAAAGGCCCGCGGGAGCTCGTCGCACTGATCCCCTCGCTCATTCCTGTTAGCCCGACCCTCGAGAACTACGGGACCGCGTTCGGTGAGCAGGACCTCGTGCAGAGCGCGTCGAACAGCCTGAGGCTCTCGCTTGGCAACGCGATGCTGACGGTGCTCGTGGCGCTCCCCGCGGCGTACGGGCTCGCGCGGTTCGCATCGATCCTGCGGCGGCTCACGATGGGCTGGATCCTGGTGAGCCAGATCTTCCCGCTCATCCTCATCATCATTCCGCTCTTCCTGATCCTCAAGACACTCCGACTGCTCGACAGCCTCAGCGGACTTCTCATCGTGTATCTGGTCTGGAGCCTCCCGTTCACGCTCTGGATGCTGCAGACGTACGTGAAAGCGATCCCGATCGAGCTCGAGGAGGCCGCCTCGATCGATGGCGCCGGACGACTCCGCATCCTGCGCTCGATCATCCTGCCGCTGCTCGCGCCGGGGATCGTCGTCGCAGCGCTCTTCGCGTTCATCTCTGGTTGGAATGAGTTCTTCTTCGCGTTGGTGGTGCTGCAAAGCCAGGAGCACTTCACGCTCCCACTGACACTCGCACGCTTCATCGGAAGCGAAGGAGTCGTTCGTCTCGGTCCGCTTGCCGCGGCGTCACTCATCGCGACCCTACCGAGCCTGGTGTTCTTCGCGATCATCCAAAGGCATCTGCGCTCAGGTCTGCTTGCGGGAGGTGTGAAGGGCTGACGACCATCGCAGGGGAATCGAACTCTTCGGAGGGAAAGAAGGCACACCTTGAAAAAGCATCTACGAGCCTCGATCGCGGTACTGGTCGTAGCGATCTTGACGGCCGCGTGCGGCTCGACCACCCCGTCGGCGAGCCCCGGGGCCAGCACCGCAGCGTCGCCGGCCGCGCCGGTCACGCTTCAGTTCGCGAGCTTCGCATGGCAGAAGGCGACGGTCGACGCGCATAACAAGATCGTCTCCGACTGGAATGCGGCGCATCCGAACATCACCGTGAAGATCGTGACGATCGACGTGAACTCCGTGCACGACAAGCTGCTCACGACGTTCCAGGGCGGAACGGCCGCGGACATCGTGCACGACGAATCCGCGGACATCGGCGGGTTCTCGGGTCAGGGATTCCTCGCCGACCTCACGCCCCTGATCCCGGCTGAACTCAAGTCCGACATCCCGCAGGGCATCTGGGACACCGTGACCTTCGGTGGAAAGATCACCGGCGTTCCGACGATCCTGCAGACCTACAGCGTCTTCGTGAACAAGAAGATGCTCGCCGACGCAGGCGTCACGCTCCCGACCGCGGCGAGCCCGTGGACGTGGGACAAGTTCTCGCAGGTCTCCAAGCAGCTCACGACCGGGGACCGCTTCGGAGTCGGCTGGGGCCTCAAGTCTCCGGCGGCGACGGTCATGAGCATGTCACTCAACTTCGACGGGAAGTTCTTCTACAACGAAGGCGGAAAGAACGTCGTCAAGTTCGGCACCGCCGAGCAACAGGTGCTGAAGCGGATCTACGACATGGCGTACGCGGACAAGTCGCTCTCGCCGACAACGCTCGGGCAGAGCGGCCCGGAGATCCTCCCCGGCTTCTTCGCGGGAAAGTACGCGATGATCGTCGGTGGGAACTACGTCGCCCAGCAGATGGTGGAACAGGCACCCGCGGGGTTCGACTGGGCGATGCTGCCTCTGCTCAAGGGTGACACCCAGGCGCAGAGCGCGAACCCCCAGACACTCTCGATCTCGACGCAGAGCAAGAACCCCAAAGAGGCGATGCAGTTCATCGCCTACTACATGCAGGCGAACAACCTCGCGAGCGTCGCCATCGGCGACTGGCTCATCCCGGTCAGCGCCTCCGCCGGCAAGGCGGTCACGACGATCACCGGCGGCAAGAACAGCTGGGACGTGAACGTCGCTTCAGCGCCATCGCTGAAGATCGCTCCGTTCCAGACGCTGGAGGCCTACGCGCAGTGGAAGACACAGATCGCGCAGCCCGGCTTCCAGCAGTACCTCGCGAACAAGATCGACCTGGCGACACTCGGGACTCAACTGATCGACGGCTGGACGAAGGTCGGCGGCAAGTAGAGTCAATGCGGTCTTGTGACCGTGCCGGGGACCGGAATGCTCCGGTCCTCGGCCGGCACGACCGCACGAAAGGTAGAGCGTGAACGAGCTTCGATCGAAGGCCATCGGTTCTCTCGCCGGCGCGGCGGTCGGCGACGCGCTGGGGAGCGCGACCGAAGGCTGGTCCCACGAGCAGATCCTGAAGCGCTACGGCGGTCCCGTGACCGGGATCGTCGCACCGTATAACGACGCCCGTGCCGGCACGACGCGTTATCAGAAGGGCGATGGACGCATCACCGACGACACGCTCATGACGCTCGCGCTCGTCGAGGTCTACCGCCAGCGTCGCCGGCATCTGAACGCGTACGACATCGCGGAGATCCTCGTGCCGATGCTCATGAACACCGTGCGGTGGCTCCCGGACATGGAGCGCGAGGACACCCTGCTGCAACGCCTCTTCCTCGCGGAGAAGTGGCTCGTGACGAGGCTGCACTACGCGCACACCGATCCGCGCGAGGCCGGCGTCGGCAACATGGTGAACTGCGGCGCGGCGATGTACATGGCGCCGGTCGGCATCGCGAACGCGGGCGACCCGGACGGCGCCTACGCCGAGGCGATCGACATCGCCGGGGCGCACCAGTGGAGCTATGGGCGCGAGGCCGCCGGCGTGTTTGCCGCGGCGGTGGCCGCGGCGATGGCGCCGGGCGCAACAGCCAGCGGCGTCGCCGAGGTCGCCAGCGGCCTCGCACACGACGGGACGCGCGCGGCGCTGGAGGCGGTCTGCGCCAGCGCGGCGAACATCGACGATTGGCGGGACGCCGCGCCACGGCTGCGCGAAGCGATCGTCCCGTACGACACGGTCGGCCCCGACTTCCGTGACGGGGGTCTCGGCGCACGGCGGCCGAGCCGGCTGCACTCGATCGAGGAGCTGCCGATCGCGATGGGGTTCGTCCTCATCGCTCGCGGCACTTACGAGGAGGCGGTGCTCGGCGCGGTGAACTACGGCCGTGACGCCGACTCGATCGGAACGATGGCGGGCGCGATCTCCGGTGCGCTGGGCGGACGCGACACGGTGCCGGCGCAGTGGCGCGAGTTCGTGGCCCGCGAGAGCCGCATCGATCTCGACGAGCCGGGGAGCGCGATGGCCGAGATCGCCGAGGAGATCTTCGCGTCGGACGACCGTCGGCACACCTCACGGTCTGATGCCATGCGACGCGTCAGAGAAGGGCTGCATGCGGGTCACGTGGGTCCAGCCTGAGGACGTTCTGCGCCACGAGCTGATCCAGTCAGCGGTCGAGGGAAAACCCATCGATCAGGTCGCGGCCCGTTGGGCAGCGGCCGGCGGTCGGCTCGGCGCGCCGGAGCGCGGTGCGTCTTCGGAAGCGGCGACGCCGGCGCAGCGGAGGCTCGCGCGGGCACTCGTCGATGAGATCGATGCCATGCCGGCACCGAGAGCGGACGACGAGCCCACCGAGCTCGACGCGATCCGCGCGAGTTGGTCACCGCCGCCGCCGCTCCCTTCCGTCTCACGCGCTGCGCTCGAGGACCGCATCCGCGGTGCGTGGCTGGGTCGTGCGGTGGGCTGTCTGCTTGGGAAACCGGTCGAGGGTCTGGGTCGCGCTGCGATACGCGAGATCCTGCAAGCCACCGGACGCTGGCCGCTCGCGGATTGGTTCACCGCACGCGGGCTGCCCGAGGCCGTCGCCGCGCGCCATCCTTGGAATCGCGCGAGTCGCGCGACGAGCCTCGCGGAGAACATCGACGGCATGCCGGAAGACGACGACCTCAACTACACGATGCTCGCCCTCGCGCTCATGGAGGAGCGCGGGCGCGCGTTCACGACGGACGACGTCGCCGATCGCTGGCTGAAGGACCTTCCGGGTCTTCGCGTGTTCACGGCGGAGCGAGCGGTGTATCGGAATCTCCTCGACGCGATCGATCCGGTCGACGCGGCGCGGATCCGCAATCCGTACCGCGAGTGGATCGGCGCTCAGATCCGCACCGACCTCTATGGCTGGGTCTGCCCTGGCGATCCGCATGCGGCGGCCGAGCTGGCGTGGCGCGACGGGCGCCTGAGCCACGTTCGTAACGGCGTGTATGGCGCGCTGTTCGTCGCAGCAATGGCGGCCGCGGCGTGCGTGGCAAGCGACGTCGACACCGTGATCGCCGCCGGGCTATCGGTCGTGCCGCCGCGCTCGCGCCTCGCGCGCTCGATCGCTCTCGGACTTGACCTCGCGCGACGCGGCGTGCCGCATGAAGAGGCGATGGATCAGCTCTACGCCGCCCACGAGGGTCTGCACTGGGTGCATGTCCTGAACAACGCCGCCGTCGTGGCGCTGGCGCTCGCCGAAAGCGGTGGCGACTTCTCGCGCGCGATCACGGCCGCGGTCTCCGCAGGCTGGGACACGGACTCGAACGGCGCGACGGTGGGCGGGATCGTCGGCGCGCTGACTGGCGCGTCGGCGCTGCCGGAGCGGTGGACGTGGCCGCTCCACGGTCGGATCGCGTCGAGCCTGCGCGGATTCGACGGTGCGACGTTCGACGCACTTGCGACCCGCACGCTCGCCCTGACGAGTCGCAGGTGACGCCGGCACGGGTCGCGGTCGTCGGTAGCTGCAACATCGATCTCGTCGCGCGCTGCGCCGCCCTGCCCCGGCCGGGCGAAACGGTGCTCGCGCGCTCGTTCACGACGATCGTCGGGGGCAAGGGCGCGAATCAGGCGATCGCCGCCGGGCGCGCGGGCGCGCGCACGGCCATCGTGGGGGCGGTCGGCGACGACGCCTACGGCGACCAGATCCGCGCGACACTGCGCGACGCGGGCGTCGACGTGCGTGGGCTGCGCGCGGTCGCGGGCCCGTCCGGGACGGCCCTCATCTTCGTGGACGACGCGGGCGAGAACAGCATCGTCGTCGTCTCCGGCGCCAACGGAACGCTCACGACGCTCAACGCGACGGACCTCGCGATCGTCGACGACGCCGACGCGCTCCTTTTCCAGCTCGAGATCCCGATCGAGATCATCCGGGCCGCGGCTTCGCGCTCGAAGGGCTTGCGCGTGCTCAACGCCGCACCGGCGCGTCCGTTGTCGCGGGAGCTGCTGGCCGACATCGATCTGCTGGTGGTCAACGAGACGGAGGCGCGGATCCTCGCGGCCGCGGGCGCCGGCGCCGACGTGCTGCTCAGCGGCCTCCTGAGCCTCGTGCCCCGCGTCGCGATGACGCTCGGCGCGAAGGGCGTGCGCTACGCCGACCGCGAGGGCGCGCGATATCTCGTCGCCACGCCGAAGGTCACCGCGGTCGACACGACCGCCGCGGGCGACACCTTTACCGGAGTCCTCGCCACCGCGCTCGCCGAACGACGATCGACGCGCGAGGCGCTCGAGCTCGCCTGCGCCGCGGCGTCGCTGTGCGTCGAGACAGCAGGCGCGAGCACATCGATCCCGACCCGTCCCGCGATCGATGCGCGCTGGGCGGCGACGTACGGCCCCAGCGCCGTGCCGAACACGCGGTGACCCTACCCCAGGCAGCCGGACACCTCGGCAGCGACCCACGCGCGCCGCGCGAAAAGGACCTGGCGCGCGCGGTGCCGCAGGACGGCGCCGACCTCGCGACGCTCGACGACGCCAAGATCCTCGCCGCGCCGGACGAC